>CAKQEI010000001.1 GCA_934230115.1 uncultured Prevotella sp.
GGTTTACGTTCTTTTTTCATTGTTACACTCATTTTTTAATTGTTAAAACGGTGTAAAGTAAATCTGTATTAAGTCATCATACTTTTTAGAACAAAAAACTCGTTGCATGGTTATGTATTTACCACGCAACGAGTTTTTCTTTTTTTTACTATGAAATTAGTCTATTCCCTTATTATTCCAATACAACCTTCTTGGTAATATCGCCTTGTTTCATCACATACACGCCCTTGCCAGCAGGTTTGCCGCTGAGCAATTTGCCGCTGAGGTCATAGTAGTGTGTGGCAGAGGTGTTGGTGTTGCTTGTTTTGATACCTTCTATGCCAGTTGTAATCCAGTCCTTGTATTCTGAGCGAGCAGAATTGGCAACCTGGCAGTTGGTGGCGTCATCTGAATCGTAGTTGGAAATGTAGGCTACAACCTGCATGTTCTCTACCTTGCAATCGTTCTTGATGGTGATGTCGGTAGAATAGTCATAGTCGTCGCCATTCCATTCAATCTCGTCGCCCCATGTGCTGTTGAAGCCACGGTTAACATGCTCGTGGATGTAGCTGCCTGATGCACCAGCCTGGTTCTGGGCTGTAATGTCATCCTCAAGAGCAACAACATTGATGCGTGCCGGAAGCGATGTTATGTCGGCCTTCGAGCGCGAGCCTTTCACGTTGACATGCAGCAGATAAGGATTGCTCTCATCGGGTGTAACGCTCAGTTTGAGGCTTACGTAAGCCGGCTTTTCAAGCGCATAGTCCACCATTGTATTAAACTGATCCTGTGATGATGGGCAATATACTGGGGTAGTGCCTTCGTCCATCACGGTGCGGTCGAACATTACAGCTGGTGCATAGGTTGAGCCGCCTGCGTTGTAGAACCACAGATAATCATCGTCGCATGTGGCGGTGAGCCAGTCGGTGTAGTAGCCAGCGTGGCGTGTGATGACGTTCACGCGCTCGGCGTAGTCCTCATTTCCAAGCAGGGTCTTGATGTAAGATGCCATACGCGGACAGTTAGGACATTTCTCGGTGGTGAATTCCTCAATAAGCACATTGCGTGTGAAATCCTGGGCAATCACTTCAAATTGTGCCGAGAGAGTGTTGTCAGAAGTATTCTCGTCCTCGCCTTCGTTGATATCGGCAATCTGAATGTTGATGGTGCGTGCCACATTGTCAGGCGTGCCTACGTTGGGATTATCCACAACAAAGCTGTAAATCTGTTCGTCCTGATAGCCCAGACTGCATTCTTGGGCTATGTCGTATGTGCCGTCGTAGCCATCTACCGAGCAGCGGAATTTGAATCCGCTGATAGTCATAGTGGCAAGGTTCTTCACTGTAGCCTGCACCTTCAACTTGCCGTTGCTAATGGCATAAATGGGCTGTACAGTGATGTCTCTGAGCGAGAGGTTCACCTTTGGCAGTTTGTCGCCATAAGCAAGAGCCTCCACAGAGAGCACTCCCTTCTGGCTCATGTCCTCCCAATCTCCGTTTTGTTCCTGAAGATAGAAGCCGCCTTCAGAGTGGTCGGATGTGACAACAGCGAAGCCTGTGCTCGAACTCTTCTGATGGAAAGAGAATCCAATGTAGAGTCCGTCGTCGAGTTTTGCAGGAATGTTGTAGGGAGTGTTGAGCGCTACAAGGTTCCAACCCTTCTTTAAGTCGGCCTTTGACAATGCTCCTTGGGCAATGTTCTCACCGTCGAGCGATGTGCGTAGCCACACTACAAGCGAGTCGATATTCAGCTTGGAAGCCAAGCCAGCACGTATTGAGTCGATGTGGCAGTCGGCAAATGTCGCCATGAGATTGCGGTTGACATGTATTGCAGCCGAACGCCACACATTCTTCTGAGCAGAGCTAACCACGCCACGTGTAGGGGCTTGTCCCGAACAGTAGCCTATTGCCACTCCGCTCACTTGTTGTGCTTGCATGGCCATAGCCATGACAAGCACAAGGAGTGTTAATAATGTTTTCTTCATGATTAAAGACTTTTATTTCTTAATGAACTTGGTAGTCTTCACGGTTCCGTCGGCATAAGTGGTGCGGATGATGTTGACACCCTTCTGCGGAGTAGTGATGCGGCGGCCAGCCACATCAAACAGCTCCTGGCTTGAAATCTTGGCGTTGCCGTCTGTGATAGCAGTCTTCACACCGGTTGTATTGCCCCACTTGTCCATTGTCCATACGAAAACGTCGTCGAGCTTAAGGAGCCACTGGCCAGTGCAGTCGTGGTGGCGGAACAAGATGCAAACGTCTTCGCCAGCATAAGGCTTGAGGTCGATGGTCTGGTATGACCATTCGTCTACCTTGTTTTCATCGAGAGTTTCTGAGAATACAGGCTCAAGGCTGTTGAGGTTTTCGGGATTCTCAATCATTTCTTCAGTGGCAACATACACGCTGTAGTGTTCAGCTGGGCGTTTCTTGCTCTGAGCTGCTGCATACCATGTGAGCATTGCGCCTTCCTCAGGAACGCTTACAAGTGGCGAGATGGTCCAGTTGTCGGGAGTGATGTCACCGTTGTTGAAGCTGTAGGATGCAGAACCGAGAAGCTGCTTGCCGCTGTGGCAATACTCAGGGAAGTCGCCTCCGAAGAGGTTGTAGCCGAGGTTCCAACTCTCGCCATCCTTGTCGGCATCGTAGATAGACCAGCCATAGGCGTCGTCCTCAAAGTCGCCAACGAGCAGATAACCATCGTCGTCCTTGGCAAATCCCTCGCAAGCCACGGTGAAGTCGCCTGCACTTGTCTTGATTGTAAGGTTATCCTTATACTCGCCAGGAGCTGTAGGATAGAACCATAGAGTCACGTTGAGTGTGTTGCCAAACTGAGCCTGATCGGTAGGAATGATGCCATAGAAGGCTCCTGCCTGTGGTATGTCGAGCACCTTAAGAGGTTCACTGCCGAGGTTCTTAAGCTGTACAGTAGCAGTGGTATAGCGGTTGTAGCCCACGAATGTAGAGTCGAATTTAGCTTCTGTATCTACAAGCTCGGCATTGTTCTCCTTGAAGTCCATAAGCTTGAGTGAAAGATCCTTAATGCGCATGCAGTCGTCACCGGCATAGAGAGTATCGCCAATCTGGAGGTATGTGAAGGTGATAGAGTGCTCACCAGGCACACACTGCAGGAACTTAGCCCAATTCTCGTCGCTTCCATATACTGTCTCCGAGTCAGCCTTGCGCACACCGCCCGGCACGTCATTCTGTCCACTTGCCATAGGATGGTTGATAGCAATCTGTCCGAAGTCGGCAGTATACCAGTTGTTTACGTCCTCGGGAGCGTTGCAGTTGATGTCACCGTCCCATGAGAGGATACCAATCTTGCCCTCTGGCACTGTGAATTTGGCTGTAAACTCGCAACGGTTGCCTACGTAGTCAGGCTGCTTGGCTGTGGAGTTGTAGGCTACGCCGTTCTCTACGAGCCATGGTCTCTGTCCGTCGGTAGTGAATGTGAAATCGCCTTCCTTAACAATTGACTGGAAGTCTGGCATGTCGCGTACAAGCGCCTTAACGGGTACGGTGTAGGTTCCGGCGTTAGTCTCAAGTGTGATATTGCCGTTGTATGTGCCGGCCTTGTCGGTGTTGAGGTCAACGTATACGGTGGCTGTCTTCATTGTAGCCACGTTGTTGTCGGCAATCTCTGTTGTGAAAACGCTGTTGTCTGCTGTTGCCTTTGTTATGTTGAGCGGATTTGCGCCCTTGTTCACAATCTCAATCTTGCCAGTTCCTGTAGCAGGTTCTTCGGCTGATGTGAGGAAACTGCCAAGGTCAAGACTTGTGGTCTTCAGTTCGGCTGCATCTTTTGCAAGGTCATTGAGTGAGAGGTCGAGGTCGTATACATAGAGTCGGTTCTCGTCGAGACCAGAATAGTTGTAGCTGTCATACTGGAAGCGAATCTCGTGCTTGCCAGGAGCAAGCTGTACAAAGTCGGACATGTCCTCGTTGACACCGGTGAATGCCGAGAATGCCTGGTTGTCTACAAACACACCGCCTGCGTTGTCATACCATTGCGAACTATTGTTGCTCACACCCTTCCAAGAGAATGTTCCGAGCTTGCCTTCCGGCACTTCTAAGTTGACATATAGTTTTGACGATGAGTTGCCTTTGCCGTGAGTGGCTGATGCAGCCACATTGGTGCCGTCTTCGAGCTGTGTAGGTTCAAACGGATAGTCAAGTTCTGTGGTGAGCTTCATGTCGCCGCCCTTGATAGCCTTGCTGTAGTCGGGATAGTCGGTAACAGTGCCAGTGTACTCCATCATGTAAGGCTCGTCGCCGCCGTCCCACTCGATGGTTGAGATACCGTCATAGTCGCCAGCCTTGGCGTTCTCAAGTGTCACGTCGATTGTTTGCAGGCTTTGTGCCTTGATGGTTCCGGCTACTGGGTCAACGCTATAAGAGTCGCCGTCCGATTCTGTCTCGATGGCATAGTCGGTTTCAGCGCCGCCGAGGTTTGCAAGATAGAATGTCTTTGATACAGGATAGCTAACGAATGTATTGCCAAATTTCAGTTCGTTGCCTAATGCCACAATGTATGGTTTGTCGGTAGGCTTCTGTATGTAGAGTTGCTTATAGGCCTCCTGCACACCGTAGCTCTGGCTGCCGTCGGCGGTGAACATGTAGGCACATACTGCCTGGTCGGTTGTGATGCGCTCGAAGTCGCCTTCAACATGGAACACCAGTTCGTTGTCGGGTATCAGTTTTTGATCATCGCCTACTGTTCCTGACATGAGCACGGCGGGATAATAGCCGTAGAAGTCACCGCAGATTGTGGCCTCTGCAAACTTGCTCTTTGTAGGTACAGTTATGGTCTTCTTCTCTGGATCGTAGGTTCCAGTGAATGGATAATCGTGTGCAGGAGAATAAGATGTGGGGTCGTAGAGGTTGAAGAAATTAGTGAATGTCACCTTGGTGCCATCCACAGCCACACCTATATTATAAGCAAGCACGTCGCCTCCTTCTGATGTAAATGAGTAGCCACTGAAATAAGACTGTGCCACTGAGTAGCATTGCACAGTGTCTACAGTCTCGCCAGCGCGGCGCACTTGACGCTTCGCTTGGTTTTTGAGAGTCTCAAGACGTTTAGATGTAGTGTTGTTGGCAGTCTTGTTCTGCTTCACCAAGTTCTCGATGGTGGCACGCGAGAGGCGCATGTCCATCTGAAGCGGATTGAAACCGTCGGGCAATGCCTTAGGGGCAACACCCTTGCGTGCTTGAATCATCTGCTCGGTGAGAACTCTTTGCTGTGTTTGTGGTGTCTGCGCTATTGCTGTCACGCCACATCCTGCAAACATCATGAGTAATAGAAAATTCTTCATAAGCTTTGCTTTTTGATATTGATGACTAAGTTTTTCTGTTTACGATGGCAAAATTAAGCATTTTTTCAATACAGATAGTCATATTCATTTATTTATATGTAGACAAGGATATATGTAGACAAAACGGTACAAACAACTGATAGCGAGTTGTTTGCACCGTTTTTTTGACGTGTTGTCATGTAGACAAGTGACGTTTTGAGTTCGAAATTTGTTACTTTTCGAATGTTTTTTGTAGTATTCTGTAATCTCTTATTGTGTATTTAGTTGTAATTTAATACTTGTGTTTTGGTTGCGGTTTCCCTTGCCCATACCCACGTGTAAGAGCCAAAAATAGGTTTAGAATGAGCCGAGAAAGTCGTTCAGAGTCTCATATTCATCGCTCAGAGCCATCTTCTTTTTCTTTAGTCTGTACTTGCGTGTGCGCAATGTTGCGTCAGAGATGTTGAGTAGTAGTCCTTGGTCTTGTGCGCTCACACCGAGTTTGAGCAGACAACACAAGCAGACATCGTCGGTTGAAAGGTCGTTGAATTGCTCCATGAGCCGGCTGGCAAAGTTGTCGTAGCACACATTGGTGGAGTTGATGAGATTTTGCTGTTCTTCTGATGTGAGTGCAATGTTGCGTGCCGATGTGATTTTCTTCTTCTCGTTCATCGATGGCAGTTGCTCTATCTTGTGAATTACGTCGTTGTTGCTGAGCATTTTTACTTTCAGCTCGCTCTGCTGTTGTCTTAGCCGTTCTATCTGCTCGTCTTTTGAGGATAAGCTTGCCATAAGCTCCATCTGCTTGTCTTGCGCCTCTCGTTGTATCTTCATTAGTTCATAGTTGTGTGCCTTCAATTGCGAAAGGGTCTGCAGCAGCAGGTTTTCCTTCATACGCAGTGCGCTTTCTGTGCGGTGGCGATAACGTTGGTACAGATAGACAAATACGGCAGCAATGGCACACAGAATACCGATGAGAGCCACGACAAGGGCGGTCTTGCGTTGGTTGGCAAGTTTTAGGTTGTCGCGTTCAGCAGCAACGATGGCGTAGTTGTATCGTCGTGCCACTTGCGCAAGTTGTTTGTTGCGGTCTTCCACATATTGCGAATCAACGTACATGTAGGATGTATCTTTATATTGAAGGGCTGCAAGCAGGTTGCCCTTGCCTTTTTCCAGCTCGCTGAGTTCGCTGTAGTAGGTTGCTTTCTCATAATAGCGGTTGTCGAGTCTGCCGCGTTCGATGTATATGCGTGCCGAGTCGTACATACCAAGTCCTAAGAAGCATGTCCCCTTTATTCCGTAAATACTTTTGTCTGGATGTTTAGTGGCAGCAATCGCCAAGTTGGAGTAATGCAGGGCTTCGCTGTGGTTGTTTTGCATCTCAAAAGCCGAAGCTTTGCTCTTGTATAGCCATGATAGCCACGGGCTATTGTTGTTCTTGGCTATTGTTATGGCTTTGTCGAGCAGTTTATGGGCATCGTCATACTTGTTTTGGAACAACATAGTCCATCCCTGCATTCCAAGTATATGTGCCAAGCGGTTGTTGTCGCCAAGTTTTTTAGCGAATTTCTCAGCAATTTGCAGCTTGGCTGTAGCCTCTACGAACGGCGGTTCCACCTTGAGCAACCACCCCCAGTGGGCATATGCAATATAAAGCAAAGTCCATTGGCGTGAGCCCTCGAGCAGCTTGGCGGCATGTACATAGCATGGCATGGCCTTCTCATCGTCGCCCGTCTGTTCGAATGCTTGTCCTGTAGCAATCAGTGCGGCAGCCTTCACCTCGTTCTTATTGTTGCTTTCGTTGAAGTATTTTTCCACAGTCATAGCTACAGAGTCGCTCTCGGTATCTTTTTTGTTGTTGACATCGACAAGCAGTTTCAATACGTTGTATCGTGCGTGGTCTTCATCGGTGTTTAGAGCAGAGCTGTCAGTGCGTGAGTATATGCTTTGTGCTGAATCATTCGACGTTGCTGCTGCCATAATAGCTTCGTCCGACAATGACGCCATACGTTGTCTGTTGTCACATGCGGCTGTCAGCAATGCGATGATGGCGCAAAATACCGTGCGCAACCATATTATATTCTTTGGGTACATTTTTAATATATTCTTAATCTTTTTGCAAAGGTAATGTTTTTTTTATACACTTTAGCAACTCCTTTTCTTTTTAATAAAACCTAAAATTTCAGTATATAATAAGGTATACGGAAAAATATTCTTACTTTTGCGCCCAAATTAAAGAACACAAAGCAAAATCATGCAAGAAAATTTAGTAATCGTCGAGAGCCCCGCAAAGGCAAAGACTATTGAGAAATTCTTGGGCGAAGACTTCAAAGTGATGTCGTCCTACGGTCACATACGCGACCTGAAGAAGAAGGAACTCAGCATTGACAAAGATACACTCCAACCAGACTATGTCATCCCTAAGGACAAGGAAGACCTCGTAAAGAAACTGCGCGAGAGCGCAAAGCAGGCACACAAGGTGTGGCTCGCATCCGATGAGGACCGCGAAGGAGAAGCCATCTCATGGCACCTTTGCGAAGTGCTCGGTCTTGACGAGGCATCAACCAACCGCATCGTCTTCCACGAAATTACAAAACCTGCTATTCTCGCTGCCATTGCCAGTCCACGCCATCTTGACATGAACCTTGTCAACGCGCAGCAGGCACGCCGTGTGCTCGACCGTATAGTAGGTTTCAAACTCTCGCCAGTGCTTTGGCGCAAGGTTAAGCCTGCTCTTTCGGCTGGTCGTGTGCAGTCGGTGGCTGTGAGGCTTATCGTTGAGCGCGAGCGTGAGATTCAGAATTTCAAGAGTGAGCCTTACTATCGCATCAACGCCATATTTGCTATAACCAATGCCGATGGTTCGCAGTCGGAGGTGAAAGCCGAGCTTGACAAGCGTTTCTCAACCCACGACGATGCAATCGCTTTCCTCGAACTCTGCAAGAACTCTGAGTTTACAGTGGACACTGTTACAAAGAAACCGCTCAAGCGTATGCCGGCACCACCGTTCACCACATCAACCCTCCAGCAGGAGGCAGCCCGCAAACTTGGCTTCTCTGTCTCGCAGACCATGATGGTGGCACAGCATCTCTACGAGAACGGTCTTATCACCTACATGCGTACCGACAGCGTGAACCTCTCGAAACTCTGTCTTGACGCTGCCAAGGAGACCGTGACAAAGCTATATGGCGAGGAGTACAGTTCCACACGCAACTACCACACCCACTCCAAGGGTGCACAGGAGGCCCACGAGGCCATACGCCCTACCTACATGGCAAACACAACCATCGAGGGCACCGCTCAGGAACGCCGACTCTACGACCTTATATGGAAGCGTACAGCAGCAAGCCAGATGTCGGAGGCGGTGATCGAGAAGACCACCGTGAGCATTGCCATGACTGGAGCCACTGAGCATTTCATTGCAAATGGCGAGGTTGTTAAGTTCGACGGTTTCCTCAAGGTATACCGCGAGTCTACTGATGACGACCAGGACACAGCCAAGGATGAGTTTTCCCACAATCTGCCCGTTATCAACGAGGGTGACAAGCTCACACGCCGTGAGATTATGTCTACCGAGCGCTATTCGCAGAGTCCGGCACGCTACACCGAGGCAAGCCTCGTGCATAAGCTTGAGGAACTTGGCATCGGACGTCCGTCAACATATGCTCCAACAATCTCTACCATACAGCAGCGCGAGTATGTGCAGAAGGGAGACAAGAAGGGCGAGGAACGTCCTTATGTCATCGACTCGCTGCGCGGAATAAAGATTACTCCCACACGCAAGGTGGAGCTTACTGGCAATGAGAAGGGCAAACTTCTGCCTACCGACATAGGTATCGTGGTGAACGATTTCCTTATGGAGAACTTCCCAACCATCATGGACTACAATTTCACCGCCAAGGTGGAGCAGCAGTTCGACCTTATCGCCGACGGCAAGGAGGAATGGACTGACATGATGCAGCATTTCGACCGTGAGTTTGAGCCTACTGTAGAGAAGGTGATGAACGCACGTTCGGAGCATAAGGCTGGCGAGCGCAAGCTGGGCGACGACCCTAAGTCGGGTCATCCTGTATTTGTGAAGATAGGTCGCTATGGTCCTGTGGTACAGATAGGTACTGCCGACGACGAAGAGAAACCTCGCTTCGCGCAGCTCCCTGCCGACAAGAGTATGGAGACCATAACGCTTGAGGAGGCTCTTGAGCAGTTTAAGCTCCCGCGCAAGGTGGGTGAGTTTGAGGGCAAGTCAGTGACTATCGGTGCTGGACGCTTCGGCCCTTATGTGCTCCACGACAAGAAATACGTGTCGATTCCTAAGGACGAGGATCCTATGTCCATCACACTTGAGCGTGCCGTCGAACTCATCGAGAGCAAGCGCAAGGCTGAGGAGGAACGCCACTTGAAGCAGTTTGAGGAAGACCCGAATCTCGAAGTGTTGAACGGACGCTACGGTCCGTACATCGCTTTCGACGGCAAGAACTACCGCATTCCGCGTGAGCTTCACCCCAAGGCTGCCGAGCTTACCTATGCCGAGTGCATGGACATCGTGAACAACCCACCGGCTCCCAAGAAGAGAGGTGCGGCTAAGAAGAAATAACTCTGTGTAAGATAAAAAGTAGACCACTATGATCCGAATAATCCTTATCGGCTACATGGGAGCCGGAAAAACAACAATAGGAAAGGCACTCGCCAAGGCACTTGGAGTGACCTTCTACGACCTTGACTGGTATATCGAGACACGTATGCGGCGCACCGTGAAGCAGATATTCGACAGCGAGGGTGAAGAGGGATTCCGACGCATCGAGCATAACATGCTGCACGAGGTGGCGGAGTTTGAGAACGTTGTGCTTTCGTGCGGCGGAGGCACACCGTGCTTCTTCGACAACATCGACTATATGAACCGACAGGGACCGGTGGTCTATCTCAAGGCTTCGCCCGAGGTGCTCTACGAGCATCTCAAGATGGGCAAGTCGGTGCGCCCGCTATTGCTCAACAAAACTCCCGAGCAGGTGCGTGAGTTCATTGAGGAACAGCTTGCCTATCGCGAGCAGTTCTACTCGAAGGCTCACTATACACTCGACATAAACCTGCTTGACAACTACGACAAGATAAACGTGACTGTCGAGAAACTGATAGAACTTTTGAAATAAAACCCAAAACTCAAAAATGAAAAAATGGACCATTGACGATTCCCGCGAGCTCTACAACATCAACGGTTGGGGCACCTCATACTTTGGTGTCAATGAGCGCGGCGACATGTATGTCACACCTTGCAAGGACAACGTGCAGATCGACCTGCGCGACGTCATGGACGAGCTTCAGCTGCGCGATGTCACTCCGCCAGTATTGTTGCGATTCCCCGACATTCTCGACAATCGCATCGAGAAGACCTCAAGCTGCTTCAAGAAGGCTGCCGAGGAATATAAGTACAAGGGCGAGAACTTCATCGTCTATCCTATTAAGGTGAACCAGATGCAGCCCGTCGTGGAGGAGATTATCTCACATGGACGCAAGTTCAACCTCGGACTGGAGTGTGGCTCTAAGCCTGAACTTCACGCTGTGATTGCCGTGCAGTGCCAAAGCGACTCCATCATTGTGTGCAATGGATATAAGGACCAAAGCTATATAGAGCTGGCTCTGCTCGCACAGAAGATGGGCAAGCGCATATTCATCGTCGTTGAGAAGATGAACGAAATCGGACTGATTGCCTCTGCTGCCAAGAAACTCGGTGTGCGTCCGAATATCGGCATACGCATTAAACTCGCCTCTTCTGGTTCTGGCAAATGGCAGGAGAGTGGTGGCGACGCTTCTAAGTTTGGACTCCGTGCCTCGGAACTTCTCCAGGCTCTTGAGACTCTCGACGAGAAGGGACTGCACGATTGCGTGCGACTGATACACTTCCACATTGGTTCGCAGATAACTAAGATTCGACGCATACAGACTGCCTTGCGCGAGGCTGCCAACTTCTATATCCAGCTCCACAAGATGGGCTACAACATCGACTTCGTTGACTGTGGCGGTGGACTTGGCGTTGACTACGATGGCACCCGCTCTTCAAGCTCCGAAAGCTCTGTCAACTATTCCATCCAGGAGTATGTCAACGACTGTGTGTACACCTTTGTCGACGCTGCCAACAAGAATGGCATTATCCATCCTAATCTAATCACCGAGAGTGGACGCTCGTTGTCGGCCCATCACTCAGTGCTTATCACGGACGTGCTTGAGACAACTTCGCTGCCAGAAATGTCTGAGGAGTTTGAGCCTTCGGATGCCGACCATCAGCTTGTGAAGGACCTCTACGAGATATGGGACAACCTCAACCCACGCACAATGCTTGAAGACTGGCACGATGCCGAGCAGATACGCGACGAGGCTCTCGACCTATTCTCGCATGGCATTGTCGACCTGCGTACACGTGCCGAGATTGAGAGTATGTATTGGAGCGTTTGCCGTGAGGTGAACAGCATGGCTAAGACATTGAAGCATACTCCCGATGAGCTGCGTGGACTGGACAAGCTGCTTGCCGACAAGTATTTCTGCAATATCTCTATATTCCAGTCGCTGCCCGACGCATGGGCCATCGACCAGCTGTTCCCGATAGTGCCTATACAGCGTCTCAACGAGCGTCCTACACGCAATGCCACTCTCCAGGACATCACTTGCGACAGCGATGGCAAGATAGCCAACTTCGTGACCAACCGTCAGGCTACTCATGTGCTGCCCGTTCATCCTATCAAGAAGAATGAGGACTACTATCTTGGTGTGTTCCTCGTGGGGGCTTATCAGGAGATTCTTGGCGATATGCACAATCTCTTTGGCGACACCAATGCCGTGCACATCTCTGTTAAGGACGGAGGCTACCACATCGACCAGATATTTGATGGTGAGACCGTTGAGGAAGTGCTCGACTATGTGCAGTACAACCCTAAGAAACTTGTGCGTCAGCTTGAGATTTGGGTAACTAAGAGTGTCAAGGCGGGCAAGATTTCGCTTGAGGAAGGCAAGGAGTTCTTGAGCAACTATCGCTCGGGACTTTATGGATATACGTATTTGGAGTAAACAATTGGCTCCACTCAGTAGTGTGGTAGGGCATCATGCCTTACCACACAATTATTTTTATCGACTTATGAAAATCACAGTAGTAAAAGTAGGCGGTGCCGTGGTTGAGGACCCGGCACAGCTCACAGCTCTTCTTGAAGGTTTCAAGCAGATAGATGGAGCTAAGATATTGGTTCATGGTGGTGGAAGACGAGCCACTAAGGTTGCTGCCGCGCTTGGCATAGAGAGCAAGATGGTAGGGGGTAGACGCATAACCGATGCACAGATGCTTGAGGTGGTGACTATGGTCTATGGTGGATTGGTAAACAAGAATATTGTTGCGCAGCTGCAGTCGCTTGGCATTGATGCCATCGGACTCACCGGTGCCGACATGGATGTCATCCGCTCGCACAAGCGTCCGCTTAAGGATGGTGTCGACTTTGGCTTTGTGGGTGACGTGGATAAGGTGAACGCCAATTGCCTTAAGACGCTTGTTGAGGCAGGCATGACTCCAGTTCTTGCTCCTCTCACTCATGACGGATGCGGCACAATGCTCAATACCAATGCCGACACAATAGCTTCGGAGACGGCGCGTGCCCTTGCCTCATTATATGATGTAACGCTCGTATATTGTTTCGAGAAGCCCGGTGTGCTCCGCAATCCCGACGATGACGCGAGCGTGATACCCACAATCACACGCCATGACTTCCAACAGCTCACTGCCGATGGCACTATATCAGGAGGTATGCTACCGAAGATAGAAAACGCCCTTGCTGCCGTTGAGGCAGGTGTGAAGAAGGTTGTAATAACAAAGGCCGACTGTCTTGGCAATAGTGGTTGCGGCACAGTTGTGTGCTAATACACATAATGTGTCTTTTTTTTGTTTCCTCGGGAGGAAAAATTTTCTTCCTCCCGAGGAAACAATTTTTTATGTCCGAGTAGCTTGATGTTTTTTACTTACTCATTCTCATAAAAGGGTGGTGTTGCGCTGAAAACGCGACCTCTTATAGAGGTAATATAAAATAAAAAAAGCCTCGCAAGTCACACGACTTGCGAGGCTTAATAAGCTGCGCTTCAAGATGGACTTGAACCAACGACCCCCTGATTAACAGTCAGGTGCTCTAACCAACTGAGCTATTGAAGCATTGCATTTACAATCGTTGTTTCTCGATTGCGGGTGCAAAGTTAGCTCATTTTTTGGAAACTGCAAAACTTTTGCAGCTTTTTTTTTGATTTTACTTCAATTTAATTGCTTTTCTTACGGAAAAAGCATATTAACGACACTATTCCTGCCAATGCGCCTACCGAATAGCCTATTGTTGAGGATAGTCCGAAAGCTGTTTTCGACACCATGAGGAAGGTGGCGCAAACCACAGTCATGAACACGGCAGGGATGAGTGTTATGATGTATGGCTTGTTCTCGCGGGCGAGATAAATGGTGCTGGTCCAAAGTGTGAATACTGCCAGTGTCTGGTTGGCCCATCCGAAGTATTTCCATATTGTGTTGAAACCATCGGGATTCTCAATCTGCCAAAGAAGCATGGCGAGCGATGCCACAAACAAGGGTACACATATATATATACGGTTCATCTTCTTGCGCTGACTCAGTTTTATGGCTTGCGCAATGATGAGACGTGCCGAGCGGAAGGCAGTGTCGCCACTTGTGATAGGAGCTGCCACTACACCAAGCATGGCAAGAATGCCACCCACAAGACCAAGCCAGTCGTTGCAGACAAGACTTACTACCATTGGGGCAGAAGTGTGGTAGCCAGTGGCAGTGGCACTGGCAATCTGCTCGTAGCCAGGCTGGGGAGCATCGTAGAAGAACCACATTGAGACAGTGGCCCATACCAATGCCACCATGCCCTCGGTTATCATGGCACCATAGAAAATGGGGCGACCCTTACGCTCCGACTTCATGCAGCGGGCCATGAGCGGACTCTGTGTGGCGTGGAAACCGCTTATTGCTCCACAGGCTATAGTGATGAAGAGGCATGGGAATATGTCCTCGGTGAAGGTGGAGGGGTCGGTCTGTTTGCCCAGATTGCCAAGCCCGTCCCACAGTTCGGGCAATGCAGGCATCTTTATGAGCAGTACGGCCGTGAGAGCTACTGCCATGAAGAGGAGCGAGAACGAGAATACGGGGTAGACCTTGCCTATAATCTTGTCGATGGGGAGCATGGTGGCGATGATGTAATATACGAATATCACGCCAGCCCACATTATCATATTGCCACTGATGTGGCCAAGAATCTCGGCAGGACTATACACAAACACCGTGCCCACCATTATAAGCAGGAACACTGAGAACACGAGCAATACCCTTGCAGCTGCGGTGCCAAGATACTTGCGCACAAGGGCAGGAAGGTCGCTGCCGCCATTGCGTATGGAGAGCATTCCGGTGAGGTAGTCGTGGGTGGCTCCCGCAAATATACATCCAAACACAATCCACAGATAGGCAGAGGGGCCAAACTTGGCACCCATTATAGCGCCAAAGATAGGACCTGTGCCAGCAATGTTGAGAAATTGTATCATAAACACTTTCCAATAGGGCATTGCCACATAGTCGATGCCGTCGGCGCATGTGATGGCTGGAGTGGGACGGTCGTCGGGAGCAAATATATGTTCGACGAAGCGTCCATAAAACAAGTAGCCGGCAATTAGGGCTACGACAGACAGAAGAAATGTTATCATTATTTAGTTATTATTGGTTATGGAGTGCAAAATTATATTTTTTTGTTGAGAATGAATAACAATTTGCTAATTTTGTAGGCGAAATAGAAGAGGAGACTAATAAATGTTTCTGTTAAACGAAGTTAAATAGAAGAACGGCTTGTAACATTTCCCCCGTACAGTCGTCTTCAAAATAGAGCACAGATGAAAAAGATAAATTTTCGCAATGACATTTTGCCGATGAAGGATGCACTCTTCCGGCTTGCACTCCGCATAACGCTAAGTCGTGAGGAAGCCGAGGATATAGTGCAGGAAACACTTATAAAGGTGTGGAACCGTCGTGACTCGTGGGACACCATAGAGTCGATAGAAGCCTTCTCGATGACAATATGCCGCAATATGTCGCTCGACCGCTTGAGGCTGCACGACAATCAGAACGCATCGCTTGACGATGATGACAGTTCGATAGGCAGCGAACGACTCGACTCCGGCTCCACTCCCTACGAGCGCACTGTGCAGCGCGAGAAGGTGGAGATAGTGAGGACTCTCATTGACAGTCTGCCTGAGAAGCAACGCTCATGTATGCAACTGCGCGACTTCGAGGGAAAGACCTATAAGGAAATTGCCGCGGTGCTCGGCATAAGCGAGGACCTCGTGAAGGTGAACATCTTCCGCGCACGGCAGACAATAAAACAAAAATTCTTAGAATACGACAATTATGGACTATAAATACATAAACCAACTTTTGGAACGCTACTGGCAGGGCGAGACCACGCTTGAGGAAGAGCAGATTCTGCGCTCGTTCTTCAGTCAGCTATGCGTACCTGAGGAGCTGGCGAAATACCGCCCGCTGTTCGTATACGAGCAGACAGAACCTAAGGCAGACCGCTTGGGTGATGACTTCGACGAGCGACTCTTGGCCATGATTGACGAGCCACAGCATGTGGCAGCACAGCGAGTAAAGTTGAGTCAACGTTTCGCTCCGCTGTTCAAGGCCGCTGCTATGGTGGCTATAGTGCTCACACTGAGTCAGGCTGCACAGTTCTCTTTCCAGGCTGGCGACAATGCAACGGGCAATTCGGTTTACACTCCACGCACAATCAATGGAGCTTCGGTTGCTCTTAACGATTCGGCGCGACTCGACACTATCAAGAAGGGCAATATTGGCGCGGAGGTGACTCCGCAGATAAGCCAGAATACACCTGCCATCATTAAATAATGGCTTAAGCCCTATGAGTCGGCACCCCTCACCTAAAATGACAAATTTCTATGCTTTCTCAATAATAAATCATTTTTAGTTAAAACAAACAGACTCGAGGCTGAGAAGCTTCAAGTTCTCTCAAATTTTTCATAACATACTAACGTTTGGCTGACCGCTGTGATTCTCCAGAGTCCAGCGGTCAGTTTTTTTTATTGTATCCCGTGAAAAGAAGTGTAAGTAGAGGATTGTGCGCATAATAATACGGTAAAGTTACTAAAATATTGCATATTTATTAATATTTATACAAATACTAATGTGGGTACGTATAATTATACAATGGAATATGTATCTTTGCACCATAATTATCAAGAAACATAAAGAATCACCAGAAAACATAATATATCAATACATTATTTAATATATGGCTTACAGAAAGATTACAGCCGCAGAAGGTGCGGCGATGATAAAAGACGGCGACAACATAGGGTTCAGTGGTTTCACCCCCAACGGTGTACCCAAGGCTGTGATACGCGAACTCTCCAAACGTGCTATAGCTGAGCACGAGGCAGGACGTCCGTTTAAGGTGGGCATTCTCACCGGTGCATCGTCGTGCCAAAGCCTTGAGGGTGACTTTGCCAACGCCAATGCCATTAAGTTTCGTGCCCCATTCTCTACCAATGCCGACTTCCGTCGACACGCCAACCTTGGCGAGATAGACTATGAGGACATGCACCTTGGACACATGGCAGAGCGATTGCGCCGTGGCTTCTATGGCAACATAGACTGGGCCATAATCGAAGTGTCGGCCATTGAGATGGCTGGCGACAAGATACATATATTCCTTACCTCGGCTGATGGCATTGTGCCTACTATCGTGCGTTTGGCAAAGCGAGTGATACTGGAGCTTAACATGTTCCACGACCCGCGTGTGCGCTATCTGCACGATGAATATGAGTGTGAGGAATATCCCAACCGCCGCCCCATTCCTCTGCTTTCAGTTGGTGGACGCATTGGTAAGGAATATCTCGAACTTGACCCTTCGAAGCTCGTAGGCGTTGTGGAGTGTAGCATTCCTGAGGAGGCTCGCTCGTTCAAGGGACTCACACCTGAGACCGAGGCGATAGGCAATAATGTGGTCGACTTCTTCCTCTCAGACATCAAGAAAGGCCACATTCCCCCAACAATGTTCCCTATACAGAGTGGTGTGGGAGTTACTGGCAATGCCGTGATGAAGGCAATAGGCCAGAACGCCCAGTTACCAAAGCTTGAGGTGTTCTCTGAGGTGGTGCAGGATGCTATCATCGACATGATGCTTGAGGACAAGATTGCCCACGCTTCGGTGGCTGCAATGACCGTCAGCAATGAGTGCTTGAAGAAGGTATATGACAATATCGACTATTTCAAGTCGCGCATCACATTACGCCCAAGCGAGCTGAGCAATTCGGCAGAGCTTATCCACCGTTTCGGAGTTATAGCCATGAACACGGCATTGGAATGCGATATCTATGGCAATGAGAATTCGTCGCATGTGTGTGGCTCCAAGCTGATGAACGGCATCGGTGGCTCGTGCGACTACGAGCGCAACGGTTCTATAAGCATCTTCTATACGCCTTCTACTGCTAAGAACGGTTGCATTAGTGCAATTGTGCCGCAATGTTGCCACATCGATTCCACCGAGCACGACGTTGACGTGATAATAACCGAGCAGGGTATTGCCGACCTCAGAGGAAAGGGTCCGGCACGTCGTGCCGAGGAGATAATCAACAACTGCGCCCATCCTGACTATCGTCCGCTCTTGCGCGAATACCAGCGCATTGCCTCGCAAGGACATGAGCCGTGTGCTTTGAGGGCAGCATTCGCCTTTCATGACACCCTTGTGAATAAGGGTGACATGAGGTTGACGGACTTTGGAGAATACATGGGGTAATTTCTAATTATTAATTGGCTGTGGGGGCTATACTATTGGCAGCGATATTCCCTGTATCTTCTGATAGATGTCGAGGGCAAAGACATCGGTCATGCCCGAGATAAAGTCGATTACGGCCATGACGCGTGTCTCGAAGTCATCGCTGTTGATGTCGTACTGGTTGCTGAAACGCTTGCGCAACTGTTCGGAGTGGAACTTCTCGGGGCTGACGGCAGCCTCGATGAGTGTTTCCATGAGCGTCTCCATAATCTTATAGCCTGACAGTTCAACGTCGAGCACAGGCTTTGAGTTGTAGATGCGGTGGAAGCTCACCTCTGTGCAGTGGCGATAGGCGTCGCGCACCGATGGCTTAATGTAGTCGATAAGGCAGCCCTGGAAGTCACCAGCGAGAATCTCTTGCTCATGCACCACAAAGGCTTTGGCACACTCATGCTCAAGGAGTCCGATGGTGCAGGCACGCAGATACACCACCTTCTCGTTGTTGTCGGTAATGCCTTCGTCGTCGATGCGGCGGAGGATTTTTTGTTTCTGGGCTTCATCAAAGAATCCGAGTAGCATCTGCATTGTCTCGTCGAACGAGAGAATGCGCAGCTTGTGGGCATCCTCAATGTCCATTATCTCGTAGCAGATGTCGTCGGCTGCCTCTACAAGATAGACTAATGGATGGCGGACGTAGCGCAATGGCTCGCCTTCGGCAGAGAGACGGCGCATACCAAGGTCGTCGGCGATACGTTGGAAATAAGGTTCCTCGAAACATAGGAAACCAAACTTGCCCTTTTTCCCGGCGCAAAGACTTGAATGGGGATATTTCACTATGGAGGCAAGTGTGGAATAGGTCATTACGAAGCCACCCTCGCGTCGTCCGTGAAAGCGGTGGGCAAGCAAGCGGAAAGCGTTGGCATTGCCTTCGAAATGCGTGAGGTCGTTCCAAAACTCAGGACTTAGACGTTGGCGCAACCCTTCGCCCTTGCCCTCACGGAAGAATGCCTGTATGGCTTTCTCGCCAGAATGTCCGAAAGGAGGGTTGCCCATGTCGTGGGCAAGACATGCTGCACTCACAATGGTGCCTATCTCCTCAAACAGAGTGCCTGCAAGTTCGGGATGGATATTCTTCAAGTCACGTGCCACATCGTTGCCAAGCGACATACCCACACTTGCCACCTCAAGCGAGTGGGTGAGGCGGTTGTGTACAAATATGCTGCCCGGCAAGGGAAACACTTGTGTCTTGTTCTGCATACGACGGAATGGAGCCGAGAATATGAGTCGGTCGTAGTCGCGCTTGAATTCGGAGCGGTCGTCATGGCGTTCGGGATGGCGCTCTTCCTGTCCCAGTCGCTTGTTGGATATGAGTTGTTGCCAGTTCATTGCTATTGTTTCTTAGTGATTTTGCTATTGTTAATATGGGGTTTTATGTTGCAAAGTTACTAAAGTTTGTCTATACAAGTGAAAAACAACAAAAAATTGATGATACTTGTAGCATTTGTATTAAATTTGTAGTCAGTATAAGTAGATATATGACACCAAAACAGTAACTTAAATTAGAATAATATGAATAAGAAACCGAAAAACTTAGGATGGATTATCACCGGAGTGGTGGTATTGGTGCTCGTGCTTTGGGGCGTGGGCGGTTATAATGGACTGGTAAACCAGGACGAGGAAGTGAACAACAAGTGGGCTAACGTTGAGACACAGTATCAGCGTCGCAGCGACCTCATTCCTAATCTTGTAAGCACCGTGAAGGGATATGCCAAGCACGAGAGCCAGACTCTTGAGGCTGTCATGGCAGCTCGCTCACAGGCTACCCAGGTGAAGATAGACCCTTCTAACTGTACCCCGCAGCAGCTTGCACAGTATCAGAAGGCTCAGGGCGACGTGACAACTGCACTTGGCAAGTTGCTCGCTATTACTGAGAACTATCCCGACTTGAAGGCAAACCAGAACTTCCTTGAACTTCAGTCGCAGCTTGAGGGCACAGAAAACCGCATCAATGTGGCTCGCAAGGACTTCAACGATGCCGCCAAGGAGTATAACGTAAGCATCCGTCGTTTCCCAAAGAGCATCATAGCCGGAATCTGTGGCTTCGACAAGAAGAACTACTTCGAGGCTGAGGCTGGTGCCGACAAGGCTCCGAAGGTGGAGTTCTAAGCGGTCGATGCAGACAGTAATAAAGAATTATGTATTAAGAAGAAACGATTATGATAACCCACGTTGGTCTATTGAAAGATAAAACCTGTAGTAGGGTTGCCCATCGCTTTACGCGGATTATAGCCTGTCTGCTGTTTGTGTTTATGGCAGTGCAGGCGTATGCTGCTGATGCCAAGCAATACACCATCAGCGATGTGCCTAACGTGCGCCTGACCGATGCTCGGCAATACGTTAGCGACCCTACTCGGATACTGTCTATGGCAGCACGCGACTCCATAAATGCTGTGCTTGGACGTTTGGAGCAGTCAACGGGCATTGAGACAGCTGTGGTTATGTTGCCAAGTATCGGTGAGGAGGACATATTCGACTTTGCCCACGAACTCTTCCGTAAGTGGGGCATTGGCAAGAAGAAGTCGGACAATGGTTTCCTTATCCTCTTTGTCATGGACCAGCGCAAGGTGAGGTTCACTACGGGTTATGGCATAGAAGGCACCATGACCGATGCCATGTCCAAGCGCATTCAGATGCAGCAGATGGTGCCGCGCTTCAAGCAAGGCGACTGGGACGGAGGCATGGTTGCCGGAGTGAAGATGTCGGCCAAGGTGCTTGACGGTTCGATGCAACCTGAGGCCGACAGCGACGAAGACGACGGCATGTTAGGAGCAATTCTTGTTCTCGTCTCGATAGTTGTCATAACAATGTTTGTAATATACCTCATGGGTGAGCAGCAGCGTTGTCCCAACTGCCATAAGAAGGGAGCATTGCAGAAGGTGGATTCCAAGATTATGCGCGTGGCAGGTGGAAGACATGGAAGGAAGGTTCGCCGCACTACATACATCTGCAAGCATTGTGGACATATTGTCACAAAGGATCAGGATGTCGATGATTCTGGCAATGCTTTGGCCAATGCTGCCATACTTGGTTCTATGCTTGGCAGTGGCAGAGGTGGTGGAGGCGGAAGCTTCGGTGGTAGCTTTGGAGGAGGCTCTACGGGAGGTGGAGGCTCTACTTCGGACTGGTAACTTGTTTTGTGAAATAGATTTTGACATTTGACAATGGGGAATTATGACAATCTTTTCATAATTTTCCATTGTCTTAATAATTTATATAATCAAGAAGAATATGAAAATTCAAATAATCAACGGTCCTAATCTTAATCTACTTGGCACACGCGAGCCGGGTATTTATGGCAGCAGCACGTTTGAGGACTATCTTAAGAAACTTCGCGCACAGTATCCCGACGTGGAGATCGACTATTATCAGAGCAATATTGAGGGTTGCCTTATCGACAAGATGCAGGAGGTGGGTTTCGATGTTGACGGCATTATCCTTAACGCAGGAGCCTATACTCACACAAGTGTTGCCCTGCAGGATTGTATACGCTCATTGAAAAGTCCCGTCATAGAGGTACATATAAGTAATGTGCACAAGCGTGAGGAGTTTCGTCATAAGTCAATGATATCATGTGCTTGCATGGGAGTGATATGCGGATTTGGCATGGACTCTTATAGATTGGCTCTGGAGGCGATAAAGGGAAGTAAATAATCAAGAATGAGGAGTAAGAAGAAATGACTGAAGAATTAGAACAATATGTCCTGTCCCATTCCGCTCCCGAGGGCGACTACCTTTACCGCTTGTATCGTGCCACAAATATCCACACCATTCATGGACGTATGGCATCGGGCCATTTGCAGGGACGAATGCTCAAGATGCTTGTAGAGATGATTCGACCCAAGAATATTCTTGAGGTTGGCACATTCTCCGGCTATAGTGCTTTGTGCATGGCAGAGGGACTGGCGGCTATTGACGAAGGCGGCAATGAGCAAGGCAGGAAAAGCAAGGTGTGGACATTCGAGATAAACGATGAGATGGAAGACTTCACCCGTCCTTGGCTCGAAGGTTCGCCCGTGGCCGAATATATAGAGTTCCGCATAGGCGACGCGAATGTTGAGGCTCCAAAGCTTGGTGTGGAGTTTGACATGGCTTTCGTGGATGGCGACAAGCGCACATACGTCGAGACTTACGAGATGGTGTTGTCGCTGTTGCGACCAGGAGGTTTCATTCTTGCCGACAATACCTTGTGGGATGGGCATGTGACAGACCCCGCCTACGACCACGACCATCAGACACAAGGCATAAGACAATTCAACGACCATGTGGCTCAGGACAACCGTGTAGAGCAAGTGATAATGCCGTTGCGCGATGGACTGACGCTGATAAGGAAGAAGTAAAAGAGTGGGGAGCAAGGGGCAAAGAAGTCGCTATCCGAAGATAGGCTAACTCGTTTTATTAGCAATAAATTCCCTTATTTCAATATAAAGCAGTAACTTTGCACCTTGAATAATCACTGTAAACAAGAATATAACAAAATAAAGACATGTCATTAAAATGTGGTATCGTTGGACTCCCTAACGTGGGCAAGTCCACTCTTTTCAACTGCCTTTCGAATGCTAAGGCACAGGCAGCCAACTTCCCTTTCTGTACAATCGAGCCTAATGTGGGCGTAATCACAGTACCCGACGAGCGACTTACTAAGCTTGCCGAGATAGTTCATCCGGGACGCATCGTTCCTGCCACTTGCGAAATCGTAGACATCGCAGGACTTGTTAAGGGCGCATCAAAGGGCGAGGGACTTGGCAATAAGTTCCTTGGCAATATCCGCGAGACTGATGCTATTATCCACGTGCTCCGCTGCTTCGACGACGACAATATCGTGCGTGAGGGTGGTGCAAGTGTCAATCCTGTTGAGGACAAGGAGGTGATTGATACCGAGCTTCAGCTTAAGGACCTTGAGACTGTTGAGTCGCAGCTTCAAAAGCAGTCGAAGATTGCTGCCATTGGCAATAACAAGGAAGCCAAGGTGGCTGTAGCCGTGCTTGAGGCCTACAAGGATGTGCTTGAGCAGGGCAAGAACGCACGCACAGTGGAGTTTGAGTCGAAGGAGGAGCAGCGTTATGCCCACGATCTCTTCTTGCTTACTGCCAAGCCTGTGCTTTATGTATGCAATGTGGATGAGTCTTCGGCAAAGAATGGCAACAAGTATTCTGAGCAGATTGCCGAGATTGCTAAGAGCGAGGGTGCCGAGATGCTCGTGATTGCTGCCAAGACCGAGGAGGACATAGCTTCGCTTGAGACCTACGAGGACAAGCAGATGTTCCTTGAGGAACTTGGACTTGAGGAGAGCGGTGTGAACCGACTCATCAAGAAGGCTTATAGCTTGCTCAACCTTGAGACATTCATCACCGCTGGCGAGATGGAGGTTAAGGCTTGGACTTACCACAAGGGATGGAAGGCTCCACAGTGTGCTGGTGTCATCCACACCGACTTTGAGAAGGGCTTTATCCGTGCTGAGGTCATCAAGTATGCCGACTATATACAGTATGGCTCTGAGGCTGCTGTGCGCGAGGCAGGCAAGCTCTCTATCGAGGGCAAGGAGTATGTTGTGGAGGATGGCGACATCATGCACTTCCGCTTCAACGTGTAATAAACATACATTCAGATGATACTCAACTACATTGTATGGGACCCAAGCATCATTGCCTTTAAGGCAGGTCCCATTGTTGTGCATTGGTATTCGCTGTGCTGGCTCATAGGTCTTGCGCTTGCCTACATCATTGTGCAGCGACTGTATAAGGAGCAGAAGGTGAAGGGGGAGCTTTTCGACCCTCTCTTTGTCTACTGCTTTGTAGGTATACTTGCTGGAGCACGTCTCGGTCATTGCCTGTTCTATCAGCCCGACCTCTTCCTGTCCAGTTGGGAGCATTTCGTAGAGATATTTCTGCCTATCGACTTCCTGCCGCAGGGAGGATGGCGTTTTACTGGCTATCGCGGACTTGCGTCGCATGGTGGTACGCTTGGCTTGATGCTTGCCCTTTGGCTCTATGTGCGCCGCACTAAGATGAACATTTGGCAGGTGCTCGACAACATTGCCATTGCCACACCGGTGACAGCATGCTTCATACGTCTTGGCAACTTGATGAACTCCGAGATTATCGGTAAGGTGACCGATGTGCCTTGGGCGTTTATTTTCCAGCAGGTAGACGGAATGCCGCGTCACCCAGGACAGCTCTACGAGGCAATAGCCTACGCTCTGCTGTTCTTCATAGGATGGACAATATATCGTCGCCGTCCTGAGCGTGTGGGCACGGGCTTCTTCTTCGGACTCTGTCTTACCTATATCTTCATAGCCCGATTCTTCATCGAGTATACAAAGGAGATACAGGAGGCGTTTGAGGCTTCTTTGCCTCTTGACATGGGACAGTTGCTCAGCATTCCATTTGTGGTGATAGGAATTGTCTGCATGATGGGTGGCAAATGGATGCAGCGCTTTGCCGACATTGCTAAGAAGTAACATTCTGCTGAACTCTCAAAAGTTCAGAGCTTATAGTAGTTAAAAACTTAAAGAAGTTAAAGCCAAGGGTCTCTTTGCTGACTATTTTGCAGCAAAACATTTGGCTTTAACTTCTTTTCTTTCTTATCCCTTCTATACATATTTAAATAGTATCTTCTTTTTTGGGTTTTAATGCTATGTAACTCAAATTAATTTACTAATTTTGCAAAGTCAATGTGACAAAACCCGTAAAACAACAAGATTATACTAAAAGTTATTTACATAATATGAATTTACTTGAACACATTGTTGCGCGCGCTAAGAGCGACAAACAACGCATTGTGCTCCCCGAGGCAACTGAGGAGCGCACACTTAGAGCTGCCGACCGCGTTTTGGCCGACGATCTTGCAAACCTTATCCTCATTGGTAATCCAGAGGAAATCAAGTCTCTCGCCGAGAAGTGGGATCTCCACAACATCGACAAGGCTACTATCGTAGACCCTGAGAACAATCCTAAGGCTGAGGAGTATGCCACTCTGCTTGCAGAGCTTCGCAAGAAGAAGGGCATGACTATCGAGCAGGCTCGTGAGCTTGTTAAGAATCCTCTCTATCTTGGTTGCATGATTATCAAGACCGAGGGTGCCGACGGACAGATTTCTGGTGCATTGAGCACAACTGGCGATACATTGCGTCCTGCTTTGCAGATTATCAAGTGCGCTCCTGGTGTGACATGTGTCAGCGGTGCAATGCTTATGCTCACACACGAGCATCAGTATGGCGACGACGGTATCATCGTTATGGGTGACGTTGCCGTTACTCCAGTTCCTACTGCAGAGCAGCTTGCTCAGATTGCTGTTTGCACAGCACAGACAGCACGTTCGGTTGCTGGCATCCAGGATCCTCGTGTTGCTATGCTCAGCTTCTCGACAAAGGGTTCGGCTAAGCACGAGGTAGTAGACAAGGTAGTTGAGGCTACACGCATCGCTCATGAGTTGGCTCCTGAATTGAAGCTTGATGGTGAGCTCCAGGCAGACGCAGCCCTCGTTCCTGCAGTAGGCGAGAAGAAGGCTCCAGGCAGTGCTATTGCCGGTCATGCCAACGTGCTCGTTGTTCCATGCCTTGAGGTTGGCAACATCAGCTACAAGCTCGTTCAGCGTCTTGGCGATGCTATTGCTATTGGTCCTATCCTCCAGGGTATCGCACGTCCTGTCAACGACCTCTCTCGTGGTTGCTCAGTAGACGATATCTACTACATGGTAGCTATCACTGCTTGCCAGGCTATGGATGCAAAGTAATTGCACAAATCAACATTGCGGCAGCATGTCGCAACAACTCAAAATACAATAATTCAAAAATTAAAAATCAAAATGAAAATATTAGTGCTCAACTGTGGAAGCTCTTCCATTAAGTATAAGCTCTACAATATGGACGACAACTCAGTGCTCGCAGCTGGCGGCGTTGAGCGTATCGGTCTTGATGAGGCATTCATCAAGGTAACTCTCCCTAACGGCGAGAAGAAGAAGATAATGCACGATATGCCTGACCATAAGGAAGGTGTCAACTTCGTGTTCCAGTGTCTTCTTGATTCAGAAATCGGTGCTATCAAGAGCCTCGATGAAATCGATGCTGTAGGCCACCGTATCGTGCAGGGTGGCGACCTCTTCGAGAAGAGCGTTATCGTTGACAAGTCGGTTGAGGATGGTATCGAGAGCCTTTGCGACCTCGCTCCTGTTCACAACGCTGGTCACTTGAAGGGTCTTCGTGCCGTTGACAAGCTAATGCCTAACACTCCTCAGGTGTGCGTGTTCGACAATGCCTTCCACAGCACAATGCCCGACTATGCTTATCTCTATGCCGTGCCTTACGAGCTTTACGAGAAGTATCACGTGCGCCGCTATGGTTTCCACGGAACCTCTCACCGCTATGTATCACAGCGTGTATGCGAGTATCTTGGTCGCGACATCAACACACAGCGCATCATCACTTGCCACATCGGTAACGGTGCTTCTGTAACAGCCGTTAAGTTCGGCAAGTGTGTCGACACATCAATGGGTCTCACCCCGTTGGCTGGCGTGATGATGGGTAGCCGTTCTGGCGATATTGACCCTTCTGCCGTTACATTCCTTATGGACAAGCTCGGCAAGAAGCCTCAGGAGATGGCCGACTTCCTCAACAAGGAGAGTGGTGTGCTTGGCATCTCAGGCATCTCAAGCGATATGCGTGAGGTTGAGAGCGCAGCTCAGGAAGGCAACGAGCGTGCTCAGCTTGCTCTTAAGATGTACAAGTATCGCATCAAGAAGTACATCGGTGCTTATGCAGCTGCTATGGGGGGTGTCGACATCATCGTATGGACTGCTGGTGTAGGCGAGAACCAGGCTGACGTTCGTCTTGACTCTTGTACTGGTCTTGAGTTCCTCGGTGTCAAGATGGATGCTGAGGCTAACAATGTTCATGGCGAAGAGGCTATTATCTCTGCTCCTGATTCTAAGGTTACAGTTTGTGTCATCCCGACCGACGAGGAGCTTATGATTGCCAAGGACACTATGAACTTGCTCCAGAAGTAAATATGCTGTCTGTCAATACATAGATATTGGCTGAAAGTATAAACAGATTTTTCCAAAGACCACAGAAACCTCTTCTGATTTGTCATTCACAATTAGAAGTGGTTTTTGTGGTCTTTCATTTTATAAGCCTTATTAATTCTTTACCCACATTCCGCTGTTTCTCACATATTTTGTATATCTTTGTAGAGAATTTTGGGGACAGCCAATGTGTTCCCCAACACTAAACTCTGCAAACAATAAAACATGGACATACAGGAATTTAACAATACAAAATGGAGCCGCAACGTGATACTCGTTGATGGCGACTATGTTGACTCGGTAGCCTTCAACCTCTCGGTGAATTTCGAGCGTATGATAGGCAGACGTATACCCAAAGCAGACACTGCAAGATGGATCGACTGCATTGCTCTTGACGGTGGAATGCGCGAGGGAAGAGACTCCGATGGCGAAACTCAGGTTATCTTTATCCATTCCAAGGACAAGACGCAGCTCGAAAACTTCAATCCTGGAGTATACGAGAAGGACCTCAACGCGCAGGCTTTCAAGGACAATCTTGGCGAGTTTATTTTCAGCTCTTATCCTGTGGAGGATGTGGTGAAGCACGATGATTTCTTCCTCGATCTCCTTAAGACGGTTGTCAACCATAAGGATGTGCATAGGGTGATGGCTATACCTAATGCCGAACATGCTCCGTTGTGGGATGCCCTGCGTCATGCCTTGCGCGATATCGACGATGAGGAGAAGCGTGTGACTCTCTTTGCTATGCAACCTCTCGAAGGAGGCAACTTCAAGCAGGAGATTTTGGGATATTCGCTGATGAATGCATTGGGAATAAGAGGAAACGAGATTTAGAATTTTGAGTTTTGAGTTTTGAATTTTGAATTGTGCGCTATGCGCATTAGGAATTGTTCAATTTTGAGTTTTGAATTTTGAATGTTGAATTGTTGCGGTTACACCGCAATGAGGAATTTTTCAATGTTGAATTTGGAGTTATTCAATTCTTGATGTTGAGTTATTCAATCTTCATTTTTCTATTTCGGATTATTCAATTCTCAATTTTTCAATTCTCTATTTCTGATTCTTCAATATTCAATTATTCAATTCTCGATATTGACTATTTAGCAGAAACAAATTATTAAATCAAATAAACAAACGAAGAAATGGGAAAAGTATTAATGATTGGCGCCGGTGGCGTCGCTACAGTAGCAGCGTTCAAGATTGCTCAGAACGCTGACGTTTTCACCGACTTCATGATTGCAAGCCGCACGAAGTCGAAGTGTGACCGTATTGTCGAGGCTATCGGCAATCCCAACATCAAGACAGCTCAGGTGGATGCCGATGATGTGGAGCAGCTCAAGGCTCTCTTCAATGACTACAAGCCTGAATTGGTCATCAACCTTGCATTGCCTTATCAGGACCTCACAATCATGGAGGCTTGTCTCGCATGTGGTTGCTCTTATCTCGACACTGCCAACTACGAGCCTAAGGATGAGGCTCACTTTGAGTACTCTTGGCAGTGGGCTTACAAGAAGCGTTTCGAGGATGCTGGCTTGACCGCTATTCTCGGTTGTGGCTTCGACCCGGGTGTTACAAGCATCTTCACTGCTTATGCCGCAAAGCATCACTTCGACGAGATTCAGTATCTCGACATTGTTGACTGCAACGCCGGTAACCACCACAAGGCTTTCGCCACAAACTTCAACCCAGAAATCAATATCCGCGAGATTACTCAGAAGGGTCTCTACTGGGAGGATGGCAAATGGGTGGAGACAGCTCCGCTCGAAATCCATAAGCCGCTCACATATCCTGAGGTTGGTCCTAAGGAGAGCTATCTGCTCCACCACGAGGAGATTGAGTCGTTGGTGAAGAACTATCCTACCATCAAGCGTGCTCGCTTCTGGATGACATTCGGTCAGCAGTATCTCACTTACCTCGACTGCATTCAGAACCTCGGTATGTCGCGCATCGACGAGATTACTTACGAGGCTCCTCTTGCCGACAACCCAAGCGAGAAGGTGAAGGTTAAGATTGTTCCTCTGCAGTTCCTCAAGGCTGTGTTGCCTAATCCTCAGGATCTCGGCGAGAACTACGACGGTCAGACATCTATCGGTTGCCGCATCCGTGGCCTTAAGGACGGCAAGGAGCAGACATACTATGTATACAACAACTGCTCTCACGAGGCTGCCTACAAGGAGACTGGTATGCAGGGCGTAAGCTACACCACTGGTGTTCCTGCCATGATTGGTGCAATGATGTTCTTCAAGGGCTTGTGGCGCAAGCCGGGTGTATGGAACGTTGAGGAGTTCGATCCAGATCCATTCATGGAACAGCTCAACAAGCAGGGTCTGCCTTGGCATGAGATCTTTGGGGGAGACCTGGAGTTATAAATTTTGAATTTTGAGTTTTGAGTTTTGAATTATCGCTATGCGATTTTGAATTATTCAATTTTGACTTTTGAATTATTGCTATGCGATTTTGAACAACTTTAGATTTACATTATATGAGTGACTTTGGAAGCCTCTTGGAAGATAAGTGCATGAATTCTTCTATTCGTATAGTAGGATTATGCCGATTTCTGAATGAGGAAAAGCATGAATATAGAATTGCTGACCAGATGTTCCGCAGCGGTACGAGTATCGGTGCAAACATTGCGGAAGCACAATGTGCAATAAGTAAGAACGACTTTATTGCCAAACTATATATATCGCTGAAAGAGTCAAACGAGACTTTGTATTGGTTGCGTCTTCTGCAAAAAACGCAATATATAACTGATAAACAGTATGAGTCTATATATAAAGATTGTGAAGAACTGAAACGGATGCTTGTGTCTATAACAAAGAAAATGACTACAGCAAACAATATATAAAGTTATTCATAATATAAAGTTGTTCATAATAATTCAAAATTGAATAATTCTTCATCGGCAAAGCCGATAATTCAAAACTCAAAACTCAAAACTCAAAATGCGCAAAGCGCACAATTCAAAATTCAAAACTCAAAATTCAAAACTCATTTTATGTCAAAAGAAGAAGAAATGAATCTCGCTCAGGAGGGCAAGCTTAAGGCTCTCCAGGCAGCGATGTCTAAGATAGAAAAGGACTTCGGCAAGGGCTCTATCATGAAGCTTGGCGACGAGCAGGTGGAGAATGTCGAGGTGATTCCTACTGGCAGTATTGGTCTTGATGCAGCTCTTGGCGTAGGTGGCTACCCTAAGGGACGTATTATCGAGATCTATGGTCCTGAGTCGTCGGGTAAGACAACACTTGCTATTCATGCTATTGCCGAGTCGCAGAAGCGTGGTGGTATTGCTGCTTTCATTGATGCTGAGCATGCTTTCGACCGTTTCTATGCAGCTAAGCTTGGTGTGGATGTCGACAATCTGTGGATTTCTCAGCCCGACAATGGCGAGCAGGCTCTTGAGATAGCCGACCAGCTCATACGCTCATCTGCCATCGACATTATCGTTATCGACTCTGTTGCTGCCCTTACACCTAAGGCGGAAATCGAGGGTGATATGGGCGATAACAAAGTGGGTCTGCAGGCCCGACTCATGTCGCAGGCTTTGCGTAAGCTCACATCTACTATCGCTAAGACCAACACCACATGTATCTTCATCAACCAGCTTCGCGAGAAGATTGGCGTGATGTTCGGCAACCCTGAGACTACAACTGGTGGTAACGCCCTTAAGTTCTATTCCTCAGTGCGTCTTGACATCCGTAAGGTCACTGGCATTAAGGATGGCGACCAGATTATTGGCAACCAGGTGCGCGTAAAGGTCATCAAGAACAAGGTGGCTCCTCCTTTCCGCAAGGCAGAGTTCGAGATCACCTTCGGCGAGGGTATCTCTAAGGTAGGCGAGATTGTAGACCTCGGTGTGGAGTACGGCATCATCCAGAAGTCAGGCTCATGGTATAGCTACAACGGATCTAAGCTTGCCCAGGGACGCGATGCAACCAAGTCGCTGCTCAAGGACAACCCAGAGCTTATGGACGAGCTTGAGGGACTTATCAAGCAGGCTATCGACGACCGTAAGGAATAAGCATTTGCAGCCACATAACCTTATATATTATGGGTTGTGTGGCTGTAACTAAAAAAAATAACGCTGAAAATTTGGCGGTAGAATAAAAATTGCGTAACTTTGCATTCGCTATTGTCCTATGGTGTAATGGTAGCACAACAGTTTTTGGTTCTGTTTGTGGTGGTTCGAATCCGCCTGGGACAACAGAAAAAAGCCTTGCTCTTCTTAAGGAGCAAGGCTTTTTCTATTTATACCTCCGTAAGGTCCACATGATTCACCATTACTTTCTCGTGCAGGAAGATGCGGGCTGTCTCGCTGAAGCGTTCCTCGCTCTCGGTGGTGAGATAGCGGCATGTACCTCCTTGTGTTATGTTGCGCTCCATCTCTGGATGACGCTCAAGATAGTTGCGTAGTGACTCTGCCACATAAGAGCCTTGCGACATGATGCGTACACCGTCGGGCACATTCTTCACTACCGACGACATTAGCAGAGGATAATGTGTACAGCCAAGGATGATGGTGTCAATCTCTGGGTCCTTGCGCATGAGTTGGTCTATGCGCTTCTTTACGAAATAGTCGGCTCCTGGCGAGTCTGCCTCACCTGCCTCCACTATTGCTGCCCACAGCGGACATGCCACGCCCGACACCTGGATGTCGGGAAAGAGCTTGCGTATCTCCATTGAGTACGACTGGCTCTTGATGGTGCCCTCAGTGGCAAGCACTCCTATATGGCGTGTGTGTGTGAGCTCGCCTATCACCTCTGCCGTAGGGCGTATTATGCCAAGCACACGGCGTGAAGGATCGGGTTTAGGCAGGTCGCGCTGTTGAATGGTGCGCAGAGCCTTTGCCGAGGCTGTGTTGCAACCCAGTATTATAAGGTGGCAACCCATAGAGAACAGCTTAAGCACCGCTTGACGTGTGAACTGATACACTACCTCAAACGAGCGGGAGCCGTATGGAGCACGTGCGTTGTCGCCAAGATACATGTAATCGTATTGTGGAAGGAGTTGGCGAATGCCGTGTAGTACGGTCAGTCCGCCATAGCCAGAGTCGAACACTCCTATAGGACCTGGAGATTGGGGGAATATCATTGGATGATTATTTACGTTAAGAGATTTGTTCTTTAATTTACTTAATAGCGGCCTTTACAGCCTCTGTAGCGTCCTCGCCCATCTCAGGGTTTACATAAGGACAGACGTCGTTGTCGGTGTTTATAACGAAGGCATAGCCACGTTCGCGTGCCACATTGGCCACAGCCTCGTTGAGCTTCTTCTTTACTGGAGCATAGGCGTCGGTCTCAGCCTGCTTGAGCAGTTGCAGTGCGTCGTTCTTGAAAGCGATGTTCTTCTCCATCATCTCCTGCAGTTCGCCCTGGCGCTTGCGGAGGATTGAAGGCACAAGGTCGCGTTGCACTTCAAGAAACTCCTCATACTTCTCGTTGAACTCCTTTTCTGAGCGTTTCATTTCTGCATCGTATTTCAGCTTCAAGTCGTCGATGCTGCGCTTTGCCAGCTGATAGTCGGTCATTGATGTGAGCACGGTGTTGTAGCTAAGGTAGCCGAAACGTATCTGTGCGCTTGCTATAAGAGGCAGGGCAAGCAAAAAAATGAATAGGATAAATTTCTTCATAGTCGCGTTTTTTATTTCAATGGATAATTGATAATTTTCGGAGGATGCCATTGGCAATGGATAATCGAAAACTGAAAATGGACAATTATGATTACTCTTTTTTATATCAGCAACGATATAAGGTTAAGCTAATCATAATTGCCCATCATCGTTTTTATTAATGGTCAATCAGGACAAATAGAGTCCACCATTATCTAACACTCGATTAGACGACCAATTGACATTAATTATTTCTTAGTAGCAGCTGGCTTGTTGAGCTGAGCCTTCACCTCGGCAGTAACGTCCTTGCTGAGAGTGTCGCTGATGTATGGGATGCCAGATGTCACGTCCATGATGTAAACATAGCCGCCTGCCTTGCCTACAGCCTTGATAGCCTCTACGAGCTTGTTGGTGATAGGACCAATCTTGTCCTGCTGGAGCTTGCCGAGAGCCTGCTGGTTGTCCTGGGCAGTCTGCTGTATCTTCTGATACATCTGCTGGAGGCTTTCCTCAGTCTCCTTCTTCTTGGTCTCGTTCATTGTCGAAGCGTTCTTGTCGTAGTCCTGAGCCTTGCGCTGGAGTTCGTCCTGCATAGCCTTGAGGTCGTTGTCATACTGCTTGGCAGCAGCCTCTACCTCACCGCGGGCCTTGATGAACTCAGGCATCGACTGCATGATTTCCTGAGCGTTTACGTGTCCGAACTTCTGTGCGAATGTTGCCAATGGCATGCACAACATAAGCATTAAAATAAGCTTTTTCATTGTTTCTTTTTGTTGTTATTTTTATTATTAATATTTTCTTTAATTGGAGTATCCCAACTTCTGCAGCACTTCGTTGCTGATGTCTATCTTTGGCGAGCCGAAGATGATGCCTGCGTCGGATGCTCTGTCGAGCACGAGCGAGTAGCCTCGCAAGTCGGATATCTCCTTCACAGCGTTGTATATTTCCTCCTGTATGGGCGACATGAGACTTTCGCGCTTCTTGAACAACTCACCCTCAGGACCGAAATACTTGCGCTTTAGGTCGCTTGCGTCCTTCTCCTTCTTCATTATAGCCTCTTGGCGGGCCTTCTTCTGTTCGGCAGAGAGGAACACCATCTCGTTCTGATAGTTCTTGTACATGGTAGAGGCCTCGGTGTTGAGAGCCTCCACCTCAGCCTGCCATTTCTTCGAAACCTGGTTGAGCTGCTCGTTGGCACGCTCATAGGCAGGTATGTTCTTAAGTATGTACTCCATGTCGAGGAGTGCAAACTTCTGTGCGTTTGCCGTCAGTGCAGCTATTGCAAAGAGGCATATCAGCATTATCTTTCTCATAATAATACTCTTTCAATTTAAAATTGAATAATTCAACATCGGCAAAGCCGACAATTCAACATTCAGCCATCGGCTGTTAGAATTCCTGTCCTAAGATGAAGTGGAACTGTGAGCCACCTCTTGTTCCGAACACCTTGTCGAAGCCGTATGCCCAGTCGATACCCATCAAGCCTACCATCGGGAGGAAGATACGCACACCGATACCAGCCGAACGCTTCATGTCGAATGGGTTGAACTTCTTGGCCTCTGTCCAAGCATTACCACCCTCAATGAATCCGAGTCCATAGATGGTTGTGTTGCCAAGGAGGAACGGATAGCGCAGCTCAAGAGACATGCGGTCGTAGGCATAGCCCTCGTAACCGTAAGGAGTGAGCGAGCCATTCTCGTAGCCTCTTAGGCCGATAGTCTCCTCGGCATAGCTTGTAGAGTAGCCCGTCATACCGTCACCACCCATGTAGTAGGTTTCAAACGGCGACTTCTTCCACTTGTTGAATGAGCCGAGAATACCGAACTCAAGGCGTGTCATCAATACCAAGCACTTCTGTCCACCAGTGAGAGCGGTGAAGGTTCTGCCCTTAAACTTCCACTTGTGGTATTCCACCCAGCGGTATTTCTCCTGCTGTTCGCGGTTGTAGTTGGCCGACTTGATGTTTGTTGCAAGATGCTCATAGTCCTTGCCGTCCCATGCCGACCAAGGCGGAGTAACCGTAACCGATGCCACAAACTCTGAGCCACGGCGTGGGAAGAGCTGGTTGTCGGTAGATGTGCGCGACAGCTGTATGCTGAGGTTAAGGTTGTTGGAGTTACCGTTTGTCATGAGGAAGTAGCTCCAGTTCTTCAGCATGTAGCGAGTGAACGACAGCGAGAGCGACAGCTGGAAGTAGTCGTCTGGCCAGCGCAACTGCTTGCCCCATCCCAATGAGAATCCGAACAGCTTGATATACTTGTCGGGGTCGTAGTACGACTCATAGTTGTTGTAGTAATTATTATAGTTACCGTAACCATACATGTAGTTGTAGTAGTTGTTGAAGTAACCGTTGTTATAATAATTGCTTGACACGTCGGTCTGCTTAGAGAAGTAGGCTCCTACAGAGAACTGTATCGGTCGCTTGCCTCCAAACCAGTTGGTAGAGTAGGAGGTGTTGTACGACTGATAGTATGTACCGTTGGTCTGCGCTCCGATAGAAAGCACCTCACCGTCGCCGATAGGCATGATGCCGCGGTGCTCCTTGTTCTTGTTGAAGAGGTTGCGCATAGAGAAGTTGTTAAGCTTCAATCCGATGCGTCCGATGACACCTGTCTGTCCCCAACCCAATGAGAACTCAACCTGGTCGTTAGACTTCTGCTCAAGATTGTAGTTGATGTCCACAGTACCGTTCTCAGGATCTGGTTTCGGTTCCGGGTTCACCTTTTCTGGGTCGAAGTGTCCCATTGATGCAATCTCGCGTGCAGAACGCTGCAAAGCCTCCTTCGAGAAGAGGTCGCCAGGCTTTGTACGGAGTTCACGGCGGACAACGTTCTCATAGAGACGGTCGTTACCGTTGATGCGCACATGGTTGATGTGGGCTTGCGGACCCTCGAAGATGCGCATCTCAAGGTCGATGGAGTCGCCCACGATGTTCACTTCAGTAGGATTGAGCGAGTAGAACAGATAACCATTGTTCCAATAGTTGTTGCCCACAGCGTCCTCGTCTTCAGTAAGACGCTTGTTCATGAGTTTCTGGTTGTAGACGTCGCCCTTCTTCATGCCGAGCACGGCAGCAAGATAATCAGAGTTGTAGACAGTGTTGCCCACCCACGTGATGTTGCGTATGAAGTATTTCTTGCCCTCGTCCACCTTGATGTTGATGCTCACGTGCTTTTCGTCGACATTCCACACCGAGTCGCTCAGAATCACGGCGTCGCGGTAGCCATACTCGTTATACTTCTCTATGAGTTTCTGTTTGTCGGCCTTCCAACGCTCGGGAGTGTACTTCTTAGCCTTGAGGAACGAGCCGAGTTTGCCCGCCTCATGTGTCTTGGCAAAAGCACCCTTCTTGAATAATCCACCCTTAATCTTGCTGTCCTTAAGTGCGTGGTTGCCCTCGATGGTTATGGTGCGCACCTTCATCTTCTGCTTCTTGTCGATGATGACGTCGAGAATCACTTGGTTCTTGTTGGCCACATCGTCGCGCTGCACAATTTGAATGTCGGCATTCTTGAAACCCTTGTCGTCGAAGTATTTCTTGGCAAGAATCTTGGCGCGGTCGACCATGTTAGGCGTAATTTGCGCGCCCTTCAGGAGTCCGAGCTTCTCTTCCATGTCGGTGCGTTCCGATTTCTTCAGACCAACGTAGTTGATGGTAGAGACGCGCGGTCGCATTTGCAAGTGAATGTGCAGGTAAGCCTTGTCGTGCACGAGCGAGTCGACAGATATGGACACCTCGGAGAAGAGTCCGTATTTCCAGTAGTGCTTCACAGCGTCGGTGATCTGGTCGCCCGGAAGTTCTATCTCCTGTCCTATGGTAAGTCCGGAGATGCCTGTGAGCATGTAGTCCTCGTAGCCTTCGGCACCCGACACCGTGAGTCCGCCAAGGGTTACGGTGCGTGGTGTTCCCGCATAGGATATGTCGGGGAATACGATTTTGTCCTGCGCCTTTGCGATGATGCTGCATGCAAGGATGCAGAGTGTGGTCAACACCTTTCTTATGTTCATTGGTCTTATTATTGTAATTATATTTCTTATTATATAATGTGTGGCTTAGGGATTGTAGGGGTTATGTTGACTGTGTGGTGTGTTTATTTCTTCTCCTCCTGTTCCACTTGTGCTCCTGTCTTGCCGAATCGGCGCTGGCGGTGTTGGTAGTCGGCTATGGCCTTATGCAGGTCGTCCTCCGAGAAGTCGGGCCAATAGGTGTCGCAGAAATACAACTCCGAGTAGGCTATCTGCCACAACAGATAGTTGCTTATGCGCTGTTCGCCTCCGGTGCGTATCAGCAGTTCGGGGTCGGGCATGAAGTTAGTCACCATGTGCTTGGATATGGTGTCCTCGGTGATGTTCTCTGCCAGCAGAGTGCCAGCCTTCACCTCGTCGGCTATCTCGTGCATGGCCTTGGTTATCTCCCAGCGCGACGAGTAGCTCAGAGCCACCACCATGGTCATAGCCGAGTTGTTGGCAGTGTGGTCCATAGTGCCTTGCAGTTTCTCCTGCACCTCGATAGGCAGGCGCTTGATGTCGCCAATCACCTGGAATCGCACGTTGTTCTTCATGAATATCTCGTCCTCGAGCGATGAGAGCACAAGTCCCATGAGTGCAGCCACCTCGGTAGCGGGGCGGTTCCAGTTCTCTGTAGAGAAAGTGTAGAGTGTGAGGAACTTCACGCCCAAGCGTGTGCATTCCGACGTAATGCGTCTTACGGCGTCCACGCCAGCCTGATGTCCGTAACTGCGCGGCTTGCCGCGTTCAGCAGCCCAACGTCCGTTGCCGTCCATGATGATGGCAATGTGTTGGGGTATGTTGTTTCTATCGAGTTCGTAAACCATATATCTAATATTATTGTTTATTGTATTAATCGTCGTCGTTGTGGCATGTGCGGCATTTAGGCATGAGGCTATAGGTGAGCGTGAGTTGCAGCATCGAGTAGCAGTCGGTGTTCTTGAACATGCCTGTGCTTTGTATGCCGTAGGGGTCTTTCACTCCGTCGAGGTTGTCGTTCATCGAGAAGTGCATGGCCCACTCAATGCCGAGGTTCAGGCGTGTAGCCACTTTGTATTTTACTCCTACGCCGAGAGGCACATTAGCTGTAAACACATTGTTGCCGGAGCCTGATGCGTAAGTGGCTCCAAGTCCGGCAAATATGAATGGCGTGAGGCGTTGTGCTCCTCGGTAGTCGTGCCCGGTGCCGTAGGGCCAGAAGTTGTATTCATAGGTCGCGCTGACATCGACGAGCGAGTTGGCGAACTCGTATGGGGTGTCAACGTATTCAGGCATATATGTCTTCACGTTTTTCGACGAGCCTTTCAGTTTGCCGTAAGCTGCCGCAAAGCGCAGAGCCATGTATGGGTTGAATGTGCGGCGCAGCACTGCCGATGCCATAGGTTGCATGCCGTGCGTGATGTTGCCATTGAAATCGCCCTCATAAGCCACCAAGCCTACGCCTGCGCCAATCTCCATGCGGTATTCATAGTCCGACTGTGCGCTTGCGGGCAATGCCGTGGCGAGTAGGAGGGCTAAAAGAGGGTTGTTCATGCTGTTGTATGATTGCTTATAGCTGTTTGTTCTTATTCAGTGATGTCGGTCTGCTCCTTCTTCCATCCGAGTCGGTTGATGCGTCCGTTCCATGTCTTGCCGTTGTTGGCATTCACGAGCCAGAGCACGTTGTCCTTGTCCACGGTCATGGAGTAGGCATGGTTGTCCTTGTCGACGTTGATGCCGAGGTCGAAGTCGTTGGGCACTACGAGCACAGTATCGTTCTTCCAAGTGATGCCATTGTCGAGAGTCTTGTACATCTTAGGCGTTGCAGAGTCCTTGCCTCCGAATATGTATACTGCTCCATCATAGCACAGTGCGCTGAATGTGGTGAGCATCGGGGCCTTGTGCTTGTTCTCTTCGGTCACGTTGTAGAAAGTCCAGGGCTGGTTTTCCGAGCCTTCGGCTCCCTCGTCTATCTTGCCCCATACGCTTATGTTGGTGTCGTTGGGGTAGGTGGTCTTATTGCGTGTGCCGAGAAGTAGTACGCGGTCGACAAGCTTGTTGGTTGTGAGAGGATAAGCCACGTAAGCTGTCTCGTCGGTAGGCAGCAGCGCGAGGTCCTCGTCAATGGTAGCCACGGTCCAGGTGTTGCCGTTGTCGGCAGAGGCCATTAGTCGTCCGTCGTTGGCGTAGCCGTAGATGCGGAATCGGCTTGCAGCCACAAGTCGTGCGATGCCCGTGTTTGTGCCAGTCTCTGTCCATGTGTTGCCATCGGTTGTAGATATGATGTTGCCACCGTCGCTCATGTAAGCACGTCCGTCCTTTGCCACAACACCCTTGTAGGCATCAGCGGCAAGCACGTGGTTGAAGTTAGGTGTACACTGTGTCCATCCTGCTGTTGCGAATCGGTAGGCAATAGTGTTTGTGCCATTAGTGCCGAAGAGCAGCAGTCCGCCGTCGGTAGCAACAGTCTTCACTGCTGTGAGCGAGCGCAGAGCGTCGCAGTAGGGTTTGGCGTGCCATGCGAATGAGTCGGGGAATTCCTGGTGTACGTTCACCTTTACCTTATACTTGCGCACGGCAAGTCCTGAGTTGCTGTAAACCTGCAACTCGCGTTCTTTAGAGAAGTCAAGGGAGTCGACTGTTGTGACAAACGACAAAGTGTCGCTCGTCAAGCTCTTGATAACCACTGTGCCTGAGTTGTAGCTCGACACTGAGCAAAGCAGTTTCTCGGCGTCGGTGCCGCATGGCAGAGAGTCGGGATTGTAGATCACGCCACTGAGTTGGTCGATATAGAACTTGTATGAGCTCAGTGTTAGGTCTTTGGTTATGATGCTGTCGCCGCCTGTCGACGACTTAACATGCACGTATTGCTTGCCTGATGAAATTGAGAAACTGGTTATTGCGCTGTCGTCTGTATACGTATAGTTATCATCGGTGCTGAGACAAGATGCCAGCACAAATACTGTCAGAAACAGCAGGGCAAAAGCTGCGAACTTACTTTTCATTATAATCTAATTATACTCAAACTTATTGTTTTTAGCTGCAAATTTAATCAGAAATCTGCAAATAAGGACTCTTTTCCACCTTTAATTATGCAAATTATCGATAAAAGCATGATTTTTAAGGTTGTTTAAGGGCAAAGGAGGTTGGTGGGTAAGGATTTTGAATGTTGAATGTGGAATGTTGAATGTGGAATGTTGAATGTGGAATGTAGAATGGTCGCCTTTGGCGATGTTGAATTATTCAATGTTGAATTATTTCACTCCACATTCCACATTCTTCATCGGCTTGCCGACCATTCCACATTCCACACTCCACATTCCACACTCCACATTCCACATTGCGCAACGCGCAACCATTCCACATTCAACATTCCACACTCAACATTCCTACTGGACTTCGAATCTGTAGAAGCAGATATTGTCTCTCAGCTCTGCCGCTCCGCGTGGCATAGTGCGCAAAAGAGTAAAGCTGTATTGCGGATATCGCTTGGCAAGGCTCTCGAAGTCGCCTTCGGGCACAACGAGCACTCCCGTTGTAGGTGTCTTCTTTTCCACTACGGTCTTTCCCTCTACCACACTGCGCACTGGGGTTTCAAACTGTGCCAGCTCATCGTCTAAGTAATAGTCGGCTCCGAAGAAGTGCATCATAGGGTCGTTGACATATTGGTAGAGCTTCTCGCCACGGAATGTCGTTGCCATGTATTCCGCCATAGGTCTGAGCGACTTAGTGTTGAGCACAAGTGGCTGATACAGACCGTCGAGCGCAACAAATATCACTACTACAGGCACGAATAGATTATAGTACATTGTGCCTCGCCACTCATGCGAGCGCTTCACCATAAGGTCGCGCACAGCCATCACGCCGCACATTACTGGTAGAGCCGCCAAAAGGAACATCCACATGTTGAGAGGTGTGTCGCTCAACGCGTGAAGCATAGCAATGTTTTGTGCTGCATGTTTGCCGTGGAACATGGTGTCGGGCACCATATCCATGCGCACTGCAACAAAGGCTACGGTAAGCACCAGTCCGAGCACCACCATTATGATGGTGTAGGCACGCAATGCTCCGCGTCGTTTTGTCTGCCACAGCCACTCTATGTATTCAGCAATCAGTATTGCCATGAACGGATAGCACGGCAGCAGATAGACGCTGCGCTTGCTCGAAGGCAGCGAGTAGAAGAAGAGCACAAGCAGGAAGGCAAGCCATGTGAAGAGCTTCACGGGTGGTATCATCATTATGCGCAGACGCTGTCGCATGAGCCATGCCATGAGTTTTTGCATGCTGCTCTTGGCTTCATCCTTGCTTTCTTCATTGCCTGTCGCAGGTTCGCCTGTTGTCTTGCAGATGAGTCCCTTCCAGGGTTTTGTGAAGAGTGACGCCACGAACAGCAGTGCCCAAGGTGCCCATCCTGTGAAGAGTGTGAAGAAGTTGTAGGTGAAGGGATGCGTGTGCGACTCATAGTTCATTGTGCCTGTCATGCGGCCTATATTCTCCTCGTATACAAGGTCGAGGAAATGGTCGCCACCCTGAAGCCATGCTGCCACATACCATACGGTTGGCAACACACATGAGAGTAGAGCGAAGGCGGAGTAGGAGAGGAAGGTGCGCCAGAACTTTTCGCCTCGAAGGAGTGAGAACACACCCATGACGAAGCAAGGCACAATGAAGCCAACCGGACCCTTTGTGAGCACAGCACAGCTCATGCACAGCACTGCCCATACGGGCACACCACGGCTTCCGCGCTCCCACCAGCGGTAGAACAGAAGCATGGCTCCCACAGTAAATGCAGTGAGCACCATGTCTACACGGCAGTTTACTCCGGCTCTATGCACCTCAAACGACGTGAGTAGAAGCAATGCTCCCGACAATGCCACGGTGGTGGACATGCGACGGCGGTAGAACACAAAGCAGCTCACTGTCAGGGCAATGAGAGCAAGTGCCGACGGCAGTCGCGATGTGTATTCGTTGATGCCTCCGCAAAGGAGCGACAGCAAGGCAATGCAGTAGTGGAAGAACGGTGGCTTGTAGGGGATGTCCATACCATTGTTTACGGGTAGAATCCAGTTGCCCTCTTTAAGCATGGAGAGTGCCACGACAGCCTCTCGCGGCTCGCCCTTTGTATTGAAGTCGGCGAGTCCGAGGAATGGCAGCAACATCAGTGTTGCCGCAATTATGACCGCAAGTAGCGGTAGATTGTTCTTGAAGTATTTCATGTCCGCAAAGTTAGCACATTAATTCGGTTAAAATTTGAAGAATGGTTAAAATGTCGCAGCTTTTGTTCTTATAATGCAGGATTTTTGTTATTTTTGTCGGGATTGGGTCATACAGCGTGTGGCTTATACTTTATTATAATAAGATAATCAAACAATTATATCAAATATTAAAAAGTATTGAAGATTTAGGATTATGACAAAAGTGAGAGTTCTTCTGGCAGCAGCATTCTTCTGCATGTCGGCTACAAGTATTCAGGCACAGAGCATCAAGGACATTCTTTCGGGGGTTATCAGCAATGTTGTGGGCGACAAGGCCACAACCGAAAGCTCATTCAAGGGTACATGGAAGTATAACGCTCCTGCCTGCGAGTTTGAGAGCGACAATCTTCTTGCCAAGGCTGGCGGCACTGCTGCGGCTGAAAAGATTGAGAAGCGAGTGGCTCCTTTGCTCAAGTCGGTTGGCGTGAATGGTATTGTCTACACTTTCGACGGTAAGGGCAACTATACATCAAAGATTAAGAAGCGCGTGACAGAGGGTACCTACAAGTTTGATTCTAAGGCCAAGACCATCACCTTCACTCCCACCATCGGCATGGCTTACACAGCCCACGTTGCAGTGCAGGGTTCTACCATGACCCTTACGTTCGAGGCTGACAAGCTCATGACTACTCTTAAGACAATATCCAATGCCACCTCGAAGCTTAGCACTACTGCCGCTTTAATCAACACCTTGATGAATAGCTACAGTGGCATGCGTGTGGGATTTGAACTTAAGAAGTAATCAATTAAAAAGAATAAAAGATGGATACTCTTCGCCGTCGCTACGTGCGCTACCTCAAGCTTGAGCGCAACTACAGTCCAAACACCATTGAGGCTTATGTCCACGACCTTGATTATTTGATTAATTTCATCAAGGGCGAAGGACTCGCTATAGCCGACGTGCGCTTGAGCCATCTCGAAACCTTTGCCGCCACCATTCATGAGTTTGGTGTGTCTGCCACAAGTCAGGCACGCATATTATGTGGTGTGCGTTCTTTTTTCCGCTTTCTTGTGCTCGACGGAGTGCTTGCCGACGATCCTGCCGAACTCCTTGAGTCACCAGCAGTAGGCGAGCATCTGCCCGAGGTGCTTACTACTGAGGAAGTGGACCGTATGGAGGCATCCATCGACCTTTCCAAGTGGGAAGGTCAGCGCAACCGTGCCATCATAGAGGTGTTGTTCTCTTGCGGATTGCGTGTGTCGGAGTTGGTAAACCTACGTTTCAGCGATGTGTCGCTCAACGATAAGTTTCTGCGTATAGTGGGCAAGGGTAGCAAGGAACGTCTTGTGCCTATATCCGATGCCGCCTTGCGCGAGATACAGTTATGGCTCTTCGACCGTAACCTTATGAAGGTGAAGCCAGGCGAGCAGGAATTTGTTTTCCTCAACCGACGTGGTGCCCACCTCACGCGCACCATGATTCTCATCATGATAAAGCGCACTGCCGAGGAGGCAGGCATAACAAAGACAGTGTCGCCACACACCCTGCGACACTCCTTTGCCACTGCCTTGCTCAAGGGCGGTGCCAATCTGCGTGCCATTCAAGAGATGTTGGGACACGAGAATATCAAGACTACACAGATATACACACACATAGACATAACCACTCTGCGCGACGAGATATTGAACCATCATCCGCGAAACATGAAGAATGTGGACTAAGGGAAGCACATTTCTCATTGCAAAATGCCCTTTTCTTGTACGTCTACTTACGTATTGATACCTTGTTTTTGCCATTTAAGATATTTTTAACCTTAAATTCCTAAAAGATTGCTCCGTTTGCCTGCACAAATTGCCATAGTGTCAGATAATCCCGACTGTGTACGTACGTCAAATTGTAAATATCAACAACTTGCTACTTATAAACATTAACAAAATATGCAGAAAATTAATTGATTTGGAATAAAAACGTAATAAAACATTACTTTTAGCGTTAAAAAATTTGGACGGAAAACAAATAATACGTAATTTTGCAAATGATGATTAATATTTAAAAAAAATACGGCATATATAGTGTCATAAACAACACCGTGCATAGAATACATGAAAGTGTCGCACGGAGTGATGCAAAAGAATAGTAATGCAAAAGAATAATGCATAGATTTATTTATAAAAAGAAAGTATAGCAGCGCAACCCAATCGCTATCGCTTAGTGTGTGGCGGTTGTTTTGTATTTGAGATAACAGCTACGTAGCCCGTCGCCCGTGCGGCAGGCATACTTTTTTAATATCACGACATAACATTATTTATAATATTAAAGAGAGAGATTTTTATGGAAAAAAGACTCATGACACTTGCTGCTGGCGTGCTCCTCTCAACGGGAGTGGCGTTAGCGCAATCTCGCATTTCCGGAAAAGTAGTCTCGTCTGAAGACGGTGAGCCAGTTATCGGCGCAACTGTTAAGGTCGTAGGCTCTAAGACAGCCGGAGCCGTTACCGACATTGACGGTAACTTCTCTATCAGTGCACCTGCTGGCACAACGCTCGAAATCACCTACATCGGTATGGAGAAAAAGACCGTGAAGGCTGGCAACAATATGACTATCACACTTAGCCAGGACAACCAGTCGCTCAGCGAGGTTATCATCACCGGCTATGGTTCTGCCAAGAAGCTTGGCTCTGTAGTTGGTGCTGTGTCTACCGTGGGCGAGAAGAAGCTTGAGACTATTGTAACTCCTAACTTTACCGATGCTCTCGCTGGTCAGGTGTCTGGTCTTTCGGTTCTTTCATCAGCTGGTGACCCTTCACAGTCGGCTTCTATCCGTCTGCGTGGTGTCAACTCTATCATGTCATCCAACCAGCCGCTCTTCATCCTCGACGGTTCACCTATCTCGTCTTCATTCTTCGCTACCCTCAACCCATCCGACATTGCCAACATCACTGTGCTTAAGGATGCTGCCTCTACAGCTATCTACGGTTCACGTGCTGCCAACGGTGTTATCGTGATCACATCACGTCAGGGTAAGTACAGCGAGCAGGTGCAGCTCACTGTTAAGGCTCAGTATGGTATCTCAAGTCCTACAAGCGACGGTGTGACAATGATGAACTCTGAGCAGTACATCAAGTTCCGCGACATGATGGGACAGCCAGTGAGCGATCAGATCCGCAATCTTGTAGACAAGTATCACATCAACACCAATTGGCGCGATGAGATGCTTGACAGCTCGGCTCCTACTGCCGACGTTAATGCTACTATGCAGGGTGGTGGCCAGACTGTGAACTACTACCTCTCGTTCAACCACCATTCACAGGACGGTCTTATCCAGAGCTCTGGTATGCACCGTAACACTCTTGCCGCACGCATCAACGCTCGTTTGAACCGTTTCTTCAAGGTTGGATTCAACTCTAACTTTGGTGTGCAGAAGTACAGCATCAATGCTGAGTGGAACGACAACAGCCAGATTTACGCTGCCAACCCGCTCGTGTTCGCACGTATGGCTATGCCTTTCGATACTCCTTACTATTACACTATCGATGATAACGGTAATATGATTAAGGGTGCTCGTGCAGATAAGCTCTACTATACCAATATGGAGACACCTTGGTTTATTGACAGCAAGCGTGACATCGACCGCAACCGCGTGACATTGAATCTCGGCTTGAACGAGCAGTTCACTCCTATGGAGGGACTCACATTCACAGCTGTACAGACAATGTCTGGTTCTGACTATAGAGCTTCTTCTTCAAGTCTGCCTTATGAGACTATCACTACTCCGATGGGTCAGACTATCGCTGGTGACACAGGTTCTCGCTCTAACTCATTCTCACGTTACTACCAGTACACTCTTACACATACTGGCGAGTGGCGCAAGAACTTCGGCAAGCACTACGTAAGCCTTCTCGTTGGTGAGGAGACTCGTATCGAGCGTTCTAATGGCTTTGGCTCACTCTCTACAGGTCATACCGACCCACGCCTTATGAGCATCGGTGCTGGTAAGACTATTGACATCAGCAAGCAGTCGGACAGCAGATCAGAGGAAATCAACAACTCTCTCTTCGGCAACGTTGAGTACAACTATATGGAGAAGTACTACGTCTACGGTTCACTCCGTCGCGACGGTAGCTCTAAGTTTGCTCCTGATCACCGTTGGGGTACATTCTGGTCGGCAGGTGCCAAGTGGAACGCCAAGTCAGAGGAATTCCTCAAGGATGTAAGCTGGCTCGACAATCTTTCTGTCAGTGTCAACTACGGTACTACCGGTAACGACTCTGGTGCAGGTTCTTACGACTACCTCGGTCTCTTCGGCAACGGCACACAGTATAACGGCGAGAACTCTATCGGTATCGCTCAGGCCAGCAACAATGAGTTGACATGGGAGCAGGTGGCTAAGTGGAACGTTGGTGTGACTGTAGGTCTCTTCAAGCGTTTGACTCTTGACGCCAACTTCTACCGCAACAAGACCACTGACATGATTATGAGTATTCCTTACTCTATGACCACTGGTTTCGGTTCAGGTGTAGGCAATATCGGTGCAATGACCAATACTGGTTTCGAGTTGACAGCAAATGTTGACATTCTTAAGAACCGCGACTTCAACTGGACATTCACTGCCAACGTTGGCTACAACAAGAATGAGATTAAGGAACTCTTCATGGGTCGTGACGAGTATGTGCTTGCAAATTATGGTCTCAAACTTAATGTTGGTCATCCTTACGGTGAACTCTTCTGTGTTCGCAATGCAGGTGTTGACCCACAGACTGGTCGTCCTCTCTACTACGACAAGGATGGCAATGTAACTAAGGAGTTCAACGAGGACCGCGACGCTGTATTCCTTGGCAAGAACCGCTATGCTCCTTGGGTAGGTGGTTTCGGTACCAACTTCAACTGGAAGGGCTTCAGCCTTATCGCCGACTTCGCATGGCAGGCAGGCAAGTATATGTTTGTAAACGATGACATGTTTGTTGCAAACCCAGCAAATGCAACCCAGTTCAACCAGCGTGTTGAGATGCTCAATATGTGGACAGAGCCGGGACAGATTACCAATATCCCGTCGTACAAGTATCCAATACAGTTCGACGACAATATGGTGCAGAACGCTTCGTTCCTGCGTATGAAAACTCTCACATTGCAGTATCAGTTCCCGAAGAAGTGGATGTCGGCTACTCGCTACATCAAGGGCTTGAAGGTGTTCGGTATCGCCCGCAACCTCTTCACCATCACATCATTCGAGGGTTACGACCCAGAGCCAGATATAAACCTTGTGAAGTTTAACTATCCAAACACTCGCCAGTTTGTGTTGGGTGCAGAGATTACTTTCTAACAATATAATTTAATAAGGTAAAGATATATGAAAAAGATATATTTATCGTTGATGTTGCTCGGTGCAGTGGCATTCACTTCCTGCGACATGAACACAACACCATGGGGTGTGCTTGACGAGGGCACTGCTATCCAGACTCCGAAAGACCTCCGCAAATTCCGCAACCAGCTTTACGCCAATCTGCGTGGCGTGACATCTGGTTCTTGGATTTACTCTACAGACATCCAGATGGACGAGTTCATCGGACTCATTTCAAACGGTAACCAGCTTGGCGTGTTCTCAAAAGGTACATTTACCGTTTCTGATGGCTCAATCGAGGGTTTCTGGGGTTCGGGCTATGCCTTTATTGCCAACTGCAACGCTCTTTTGGCGCAAGCCGACAAGCAGCTTGCTAAGGAAGGCTTGACCGATGCAGAGAAGCTTCAGTTTGAACGCTACAAGGGCGAGGCTGAGTTTATGCGTGCCTACATGTACTTCTGGCTTGCCGACCACTTCTGCCAGTCGTACACACAGACCGACCCGAACAAGGCAGCCACTGGTATGCCGCTCGTAACAGAGTATAATCCTACTGGTGACGTTAAGCTCTATCCTGGCCGTTCTACTCTCGCCGAGACATTCAGCCTTATTGAGACCGACCTCAACAAGTCGCTTGAGCTGATTAAGGCCTACGAGAATTCAGGCTTGCAGGATGAGGCAGAGAGCAAGGTTGCAGCTTATACCTACGTTACTTCAGGTGCTGTTGAGGCTCTTCAGGCTCGCGTTGCTCTTGTAAAGGGCGACTGGAAGACAGCTAGCACTAAGGCTGTCAGCGTGATCAACTCACACAAGTATTCTCTTGCTACACCTGAGAACTACGCTGAGATGTGGAGCGACGACGTAAGCACAGAGACAATTCTGCAGCCTATCCAGACTCCTACAGAGCTTGGCGGCACATACGACGGTTTGTATCAGGACAAGTCAGGCTTGAGTGCTTACTATATTCCTACCTATGGTGCTTTGGCAATCTATGGTGACGGTGATATCCGTTTCGATGCATTCTTCACTGACTACAGCAACCTCACTGTATCAGGTTCTGTATATCCAGCAATGGCATTCAACAAGTATCCGGGCAACACCGCTTTGCGTACAACATCTGACAACAACTTTGCTAACATGATCAAGGTGTTCCGTCTCTCTGAGATGTACCTTATCGCTGCAGAGGCTTACGCTCGTCAGGGTGACAATACCAATGGTAGTAAGTACATCAACGAGTTCTGCGAGAACCGTATCATGGGTTACGAGGCACAGACCTATCCTGTAGAAAATCTTCTTTCTACTACTCTTGAGGAGCGTCAGAAGGAGTTCATGGGCGAGGGTATGCGCTGGAGCGACATCCGTCGTATCGGTAAGGGATTCACACGTAATTCCGACTATCCAGATGATATCGACTATTCAGCATTGAATGGCGTTATGGTTACTTTGGGCCGCAACCTCAAGTACTCGGCAACCGACTATCGCTTGACATGGCCTATTCCAAAGGCAGAGCTTGACGCCAACCCGCAGCTCGCTGGTCAGCAGAATCCTGGTTATTAATAATTGTTGTATAAACATTAAAGAACTATCTTTCGTATGAAATATATTAAATTATTTATGCTGTTGGCTGTTGTCGCCTTTATGGGTTCTTGCTCTGACGACGACGAGTCATGGAACAGCAAAAGCGGCGTTACCGTGAGCATGGAGAACGAGTCTATGCGCTTCAAGGAGAGTGTCGGTATCGTTAAAGTACCTATTAAGGTTGAAGGCGAGGCTAACGGTCCTGTGTCAGTAACAGTTGAGGTGAAAGAGACTGGCTCTAATCCTGCAAAGGAGAATGTAAACTATTACATCACCACCAAGACTATAAAGATTTCTGATAATACCGGAAACGTTGAGCTGGAGTGTGTAGACGATGATAAAATCAACGACGAACGCACTTTCGAGATTTCTATTGTTAGTGCAAAGGGTGCTACTGTAGGCGGCAATGCCACTACAGCAATCACATTGCGCGACAATGACTCTGAGTTCTACGAGAAGCTCCAGGGCTCTTGGGTAATGAATTGTACCTTTAACGATGCTCCTACTAAGTGGGATGTCAAGATTGTTGGTGCTACCGACGAAAATGACAAGGACTACAACAAGGTTCTCTATATCACAGGTATGGTTGGCTACCAGTGGACTACCGCTAAATTGTCTTATGACTTTGACAAGGCAACTGGTAAGGGTTCTGTAGCTTTCGACTACCTCGGACAGTACAACTTCGCTGAAGGTGTCAACTTCACTGGCTTGGGAGTTTGCAATGTACAGCTCTTTAATTTGGATGGCAAAAATCTCACCGATACACCTATCTATGGTTCATGGTCGGCTGACTTCAAGACTATTACTTTCGGTGAGGGTACACTCTTAGGAGCTGTAATCGACAGCAACGGTGAAGTTAAGGGTGGTTGGTTTGATGTTAAGAACATCACATTGACCAAGAAGTAATAATGCAAATAAATCCAAAAATACCAGAATATTTCTGGATATAACAGATAAAGGAGAGTTTGACATCCCCGTTAATGAGGATGTCACTCTCCTTTTTGTGCGTTTAACTAACAATCAATCATTAAAAATAAGGTTACTAAGTACTTATGAAAACAAAAATCTTTACTCTTGCGCTTGCTCTTGCGGCAGCTACAACTGCTAACGCAATCCCGGCACAGCGTGGTATTTGGCGCACCATGAAGCTCGCCAATGGTACGGAGATAAAAGTAGAACTCCGTGGTGATGAGTTTATGCACTATTGGCAGGATGCCGAGGGCAACCGCTACACAGTTAATGCCGACAATCATTTGCAGGTGGCTGACATGAATCAGTTGCTCAAGCGCAGCGTGGAAATGCGCACTGCCGCTGCCAATGTGTCTGATGGTGCTATGCGTGTGAAGAAGGCTCCCGGCTCCAAGAAGTCAGCCTATAAGGGCGACAAGCGTTGCCTCATATTGCTCGTAGAGTTTTCCGACAAGAAGTTCTCTATGTCCGACCCGCTTGCTTTCTACAAGCGTGTAGCCAACGAGAAGGGATTCAGCGAGGGTAAGTTCAAGGGCAGTGTGTCCGACTATTTCAGCGCTCAGAGCAACGGACAGTTCAATATCGACTTCGATGTTGTAGGTCCTTATCAGCTTGCCAATGTGGCTTCTTACGGTGAGAATGTAACTGATGACAATGGCAATCGCCTCTACGACAAGAATGCTGCTGGTATTATCACTGGAGCTTGTCAGGCTGCTGCACGTGCTGGCGTTGACTTCTCGCCTTATGACTGGGACAACGATGGAACAGTGGAAATGGTGTATGTGATTTATGCTGGCGAGGGCGAGGCTACCGGTGGCGGTGATGAGACTATCTGGCCGCACAAGTCGCAGCTTTATCCTTCAAAGACTTACGGTGGCAAGCGTGTCAGTGTGTATGCCTGCTCAAACGAGCTTAGTTCAAAGACTGCCGTTGCAGGTATAGGCACTATCTGTCATGAGTTCTCTCACTGCCTTGGCTATCCTGATGCCTACGACGTAGACTATAATGGTTTCTATGGCATGGGCTCTTGGGACCTCATGTGCCAGGGCAGCTACAATGGCAACCAGTTTGTGCCTGCGGGTTATACTGCCTACGAGAAGTGGGTGGCTGGATGGATTGAGCCAGTGGTACTTCACGACAATGCAAGCTTCTCCGACATTAAGCCCGTGGCCGACGGTGGCGATGCTTACATGTTCTACAACCCAGGCAACAAGAACGAGTACTACATCCTGGAGAATCGCCAGAGAGCAGGATGGGATGCTCAGCTTCCTGCTTCGGGCATCTTGGTGAACCATATCACTTACGACCAGTCAATATGGGACCAGAATATTCCTAACACCAATCGTCCTCCTCAGAACACATTCGAGCGTATGACCATCATTCCTGCCGACGGAATGAGGTCGACAAGCAATGAGGCTGGTGACCCGTGGGGCAACTCTATTGCCAAGGCTACACTGTCTAACTCTACAACTCCTGCCACAAGCACTAACACTGCTAATGTTGACGGCTCGAAGTATATGAACATCGCGTTCACAAACATGAAGATGACTGATGGTTTGGCTTCGTTCACCTTTACCAACTACAACCTCGGTTCGTCGCAGGAGGGATATGTAATTCATGAGACATTCGACAAGTGTCAGGGTACTGGCGGCAACGATGGTCGCTTCGCTCCTAAGTCGCTGGAGAAGAACTTTGCCATGGGCAACTTCTTGGCTGATGTTGACGGATGGGACGGTACGTTTATGAAGGGTGCCAACCAGTGCGCTCGTATCGGTATGACTTCTGATACACAGGCTAAGCTGACTACTCCTACTCTCAAGCTCAACGGTGAGGCTAAGTTCACATTCAAGGCTGCTCCTTACAGTACCGACGGTGAAAAGCTTGTGCTTTCGGCTTCGGACGGCGTAACACTCGGTGAGACTGAGTTTACAATGAAGAAGGGCGAATGGACAGAATACTCTACTACTGTAAAGGGCAACGGTGAGTTCACCATCACTTTCCAGGGTGAGAAGCGTTGGTTCCTCGACGAAGTGATTATTCAGGAGAATGGCGCATCAGGCATTGAGGGTATCCATACTTCTACAAACGCCAAGCGCGACTCTCGCGTGTTCTCTATCGACGGTCGCTTCTTGGGCAACGACATCAACGCTATGGGCAAGGGCCTCTACATCGTTGGTGGCAAGAAGGTGATTAAGTAATAGCGTATGTATATATAATATAATAAGGTGTGTCAAGAATTCTTGGCACACCTTATTTATATTATATAGATAGTGGTTTTTTAGAACATCTGGCTAACGCGCTTCACTCCAGCTACGAGTGTGTCGATTTCTTCCTTGGTGTTGTAAAGGGCAAACGAGGCACGTACCACACCCTGAACTCCAAGACGATCCATCACTGGTTGGGCGCAATGATGACCCGTGCGAACGGCAATGCCAAGACGGTCGAGCAGAGTGCCCATGTCGAGATGGTGGATATTGCCAACGAGGAACGATACAACGGCATCCTTGCCCTCGGTGGTTCCATAAAGATGCATGTCAGGAATCTCTGCCAACTGAGTCATGCAATAGTCGGTGAGCTCATGCTCATGACGGGCAATATTGTCCATGCCAAGAGCCGACACATAGTCGATGGCTGTAGCGAGTCCGTGTGTGGCAACATAGTCGGGAGTGCCTGCCTCAAACTTGAATGGCAACTTCTCGAATGTGGTCTTCTCGAAGCTAACACTCTCTATCATCTCGCCACCACCCTGATAAGGTGGCATACGGTCGAGCCATTCCTCCTTGCCATATAGCACTCCAATGCCGGTAGGACCATATATCTTATGGCCAGAGAAAGCGAAGAAGTCGCAATCCATTGCCTGAACATCCACAGCGAAGTGAGGAGTAGACTGTGCTCCATCCACCAATACAGGCACTCCATGCTCATGGGCAATGCGTATGATGTCGTTGACGGGGTTCACTGTGCCGAGCGTGTTGCTCACATGGGCAATGCTCACAATCTTGGTCTTGTCGGAGAACAGACGCTCGTAGGCCTCCATGTCGAGCTTGCCAGAGTCGTCCATAGGGATTACCTTAAGGGCAATGCCACGCTTAGCCGCCTGTAGCTGCCAAGGCACAATGTTGGAGTGATGCTCCATTACCGACACGATAACCTCGTCGCCCTCGGTCATGAAGCCTTCGCAGAAGGAAGACACCACGAGGTTGATGCTCTCTGTTGTGCCTCGAGTGAAGATAATCTCCTCTACCTTAGGAGCATTGATGAAACGACGCACTGTCTCGCGTGCCGCCTCATGAAGGTCGGTAGCACGCTGTGACAGATAATGTACGCCACGATGCACATTGGCATTGGCGTTGAGATATTCCTCGCGCATGGCGTCGAGCACGCACAACGGCTTCTGTGTAGTAGCCGCATTGTCGAGATATACGAGTGGACGGTCGTAGACAGTGCGCGAAAGGATGGGGAAGTCGCTGCGGACTTTATTTATATCATACATGTTTTTAAGTGAAAAGTGAAAAGGGAAAAGTGAAAAATTAAGAGGGGAAAGTGAGAAATTTCTCTTTTACTTACACATTTTGCATCCCTCGCATTTGCTCAGCTCACCACGGAAACGTTTCTCCACAAGATAGTGCAGACGGTCGCGCAGAGGCTCAAGCTGTATCTTGTCGATTACCTCGTTGATGAAGGCAAACTCAAGCAACAGCTTGGCTTCCTTCTCGCTGATGCCACGCTGACGCATATAGAAGAGGGCTGCATCATTGAGCTGACCAACAGTGGAACCGTGAGAGCACTTTACGTCGTCGGCATATATCTCAAGCATAGGCTGGGTGTACATACGTGCCTGCTTGGTGGCGCAAAGGTTCTGGTTCACTTCCTCGCTTATTGTCTTCTGTGCACCGTGACGCACAAGCACTCTGCCAGCAAAGGCACCGGTAGACTTATCGTCAAGCACATATTTATATAGCTCATGACTTGTGCAGTGGCTCACCTGATGGTCGATGAGTGTATTGTTGTCCACATGCTGAGTCTTGTCGGCTATCACGCAGCCATTACACCAACACTCTGCTCCCTCACCCTTGAGTTGCACGTCAAGACGATTGCGTGTGACTCCGTTGTGAAGGGTAATGACGTTGTGGTTGAAGCGTGAGTCGCGCTGCTGCTCAACGTATACGTTAGACACGCGAGTGTTCTTGTAGTGGGTCTCCTCCATGCAATAGAGGTCGAGCGAGGCGTTGGCTCCCACGTAAGCCTCGATAACTTGGGTTGTGAGGAACTGCAAGTCGTCGGCTGCATGGTCGCAGAATAGGAACTTAGCACTTGCTCCTTCCTCCATGACAATAAGCACACGGCGGTTCACCATAAGGGCTACATTTGAGCGCAGAATGTTTATCACCTGCACTGTCTTGTCGACAATGACATTCTTCTTGACGTATACAAGCAGTCCGTCCTGTGCCAACATGGTGTTGAGAGCCGTGATGGCATCCTCATTGGTCTTGGCAAGTTGGGCATAGTGCTTAGCCACAAACTCTGGGTTCTCCTTTGCATATTCGGCAAGAGAGGTGACAACAACACCCTCAGGCAAGTTCTCCTTGGGTTGCAAGGCGGAACGGAACTGGTCGTTCACAATAAAGTAGAGCGATGTGCTCAGATTGGGCACGTCGCATTTGAACGCCTTGTAAGGGTCAACCGGCACCTCAATACGGTTGATGTTCAAACCATAGTTAGGCTCAAAGAGACTGTCGATGGTTGTGTATTTGTATCTCTCCACCTTGCGCGAGGGGAATCCCATTCGCTCGAAGTCGGCAAAGGCAGCGTCGCGCACAGCATTGAGCGCGTCTGCGCTATGGTCGCATATCTGCTGACGACATTCGCGGTAGAGATCGATATATTGTTTTTCGCTATTCATATTATGAGTTTTGAGTTTTGAATTTTGAGTTTTGAATTGTTGCGACATGCTGTCGCAATTTTGAGTTTTGAGTTTTGAATTTTGAATTATTGCGACGTTGTCGCAATTTTGAGTTTTGAATTTTGATTTTTGAATTGTTGCGACGTTGTCGCAATTTTGAATTATGAATTATGATTTATTGAATTTATCAATAATTCAAAACTCAAAATTGAATAATTCAAAATCGGCTTTGCCGATAATTCAAAATTCAAAACTCAAAACTCAAAATTCTTCAACTTCTGCTTTAATCCAATCGTAACCTCTCTGCTCAATCTCTTTTGCAAGCTCAGGTCCAGCGGTCTTCACGATGCGTCCCTTGTAGAGCACATGCACCACATCAGGCTTGATCATATCGAGCAGACGCTCATAGTGGGTGATGACGATGGCTGAAGTCTCGGGGGTGTGCATCTTGTTCACACCATCGGCAACAATGCGCATGGCATCTACATCAAGACCTGAGTCGGTCTCATCGAGAATGGCAAGCTTAGGCTCAAGCATAGCCATCTGGAATATCTCGTTGCGCTTCTTCTCACCACCAGAGAAACCCTCGTTAACAGAGCGGCGTGTAAACTTGGAATCAAGTTCTACAATCTTGCGCTTCTCGTTCATCAGCTTAAGAAACTCGCCTGCCTTAAGCTCAGGAAGTCCCTGATACTTGCGCTTCTCGTTGACAGCAGCCTTAAGGAAGTTGGTCATTGACACGCCAGGAATCTCTACTGGATATTGGAAAGAGAGGAAGAGTCCCTCGTGGGCACGGTCCTCAGGTTTCATCTCAAGGATGTTCTTGCCATTAAACCAAGCCTCACCACCGGTAACCTCATAGAGAGGATTGCCAGTGAGCACAGCACTAAGAGTAGACTTTCCTGAACCGTTAGGTCCCATGATGGCGTGTATCTCGCCGTCGTTGATTGTGAGGTTGATGCCTCGGAGTATTTCCTTGCCAGCGATAGTGGCATGAAGGTTCTTTACTTCTAACATATTATGGGTTTTGATTTTTTATTTTTGATTCTTGAATTATCGGCAAAGCCGATGTTGAGTTATGGAGTTTTGAGTCTTTATTTCTTTTTACTCCTTTAACTCTTTGCTTAATAAGAGTTGAGCATCCGGTTGAGGCTTGACTTATGCCGTTGCTTCTTTGTCTCCTTAGGTTGCTCGTCGTTGGGGTCGTATATGCCGAGTGCCATATATATAAGGTCGAAAAGACTGTTGCCGTCGTCTGATGTGAAGCGGAAGGGGAATGTGGCCTTCAGTCCTATCTGAATGTTATGGCGGTGCATGTTGGATCGCATGCTATAAGCTGTTGTCTGTCCTGCATAGGTAGAGCTGACACGAGTCTTGCCGTTGATGGCAAGCGGAAAACCGTATTGAAACTCCAATGCAAGCGACGAGAATATGTAACAGTCGATACCAATGGAAGGGGCTACACTCAACCGTGGATAGCTAATGTCATAATTGCGATTATAGCTGTAGCCTGTTCCTGTACAGTCCATGCTGTGTCGCTCATTATGCGAGCCTACATTGGTGTAGGTCATGAGGGCGGCATAAGGTTGTATGGCGCAGGCAGAACTGAGAGGATAGTAGCGTGCACCGAGTGCTATGTTGCGCATTGTGGCTGAAACATCGCTGCTGAACCACTCAATAGTCTCCGCATTGTAGCCTCCTACCAACGAGAAGTGGACATTGGAAAGGTAATACTCCAACATCACATTGCCCATCGGTGAACCGAACGCCCCTGCCTTCTCCACATACGTCGGCGATTGCTCATGGCTTGCCGTAGTGGGACATGAGATATTCATGCCTGCAATGACAGCCCAGCGACGCGCCATATCGTCATCGTCATTGGCTGCCGACATAGATATGGGGGCTGTAATGAGAGCGGTGGTCAAGAGAATTCTGCTAAGCATATAATCGAATTTTGAGTTTTGAATTTTGAGTTTTGAGTTGTTGCCTTTGGCAATTTTGAGTTTTGAGTTTTGAGTTTTGAATTATTGCCTTTGGCAATTTTGAGTTTTGAATTTTGAATTATTGCAGACGGCAATGTCGAGTTTTATTAACTCTTAATTCAAAATTGATTAATTCAAAATCGGCTTTGCCGACAATTCAAAATTCAAAACTCAAAATTCAAAACTCTTACCCTACTGTTCCCTCCAACGATACACTCAGCAGCTTCTGTGCCTCCACAGCAAACTCCATAGGCAGCTTGTTGAGCACATCCTTGGCATAGCCGTTGACGATGAGTCCTACAGCCTGCTCCGTTGGGATGCCACGCTGGTTGCAGTAGAAGAGCTGGTCTTCTGAAATCTTAGAGGTGGTAGCCTCATGCTCTACAACAGCCGTGTCGTTGTGGATGTCCATATATGGGAAGGTATGTGCACCACAGTCGGAGCCAAGCAACAGAGAGTCGCATGATGAATAGTTGCGTGCGTTGTCGGCATTGCTTGTGGCACGCACAAGTCCACGATAAGAGTTCTGGCTGTGTCCGGCAGAGATACCCTTGGAGATGATAGTCGACTTGGTGTTCTTGCCCATGTGAATCATCTTCGTACCAGTGTCTGCCTCCTGATAGTTGTTGGTTACAGCAACCGAGTAGAACTCAGCTTGCGAGCCGTCGCCACGCAGGATACATGAAGGATATTTCCATGTGATGGCAGAGCCTGTCTCCACCTGAGTCCACGAGAGTTTAGAGTTAACACCACGCAGCTCACCGCGCTTTGTTACGAGGTTGAACACACCACCCTTGCCATTCTCGTCGCCAGGATACCAGTTCTGCACAGTAGAGTACTTCACCTCGGCATTATCCTTTACGACAATCTCCACGATGGCAGCATGAAGCTGGTTCTCATCGCGCATCGGGGCAGTACATCCTTCGAGATATGACACGTAGGCATCGTCGTCGGCGATGATAAGAGTACGCTCAAACTGTCCGGTGTTACGGGCATTGATGCGGAAGTAGGAACTAAGTTCCATAGGACAGCGTACACCCTTTGGAATGTAAACGAACGAGCCGTCGCTGAACACCGCACTGTTGAGGGCGGCATAGAAGTTGTCGCGGTAAGGCACCACGCTTCCCAAATACTCCTTCACAAGCTCGGGATGGTCTTTGATAGCGTCGCCTATAGAACAGAAGATAACACCCTTCTCGGCAAGATGCTGCTTGAATGTGGTCTTTACTGACACTGAGTCCATGATGGCATCCACAGCCACACCACTCAGAGCCAGACGTTCCTCAAGAGGAATGCCAAGCTTGTCGAATGTCTTCATAAGCTCCGGGTCAATCTCTTTCTTCTCGTCAGCTGGTTTCTTGGCGAGAGGATCGGCATAATAGGAAATCGCCTGATAGTCGATTTCTGGTAAGTTGACATGTCCCCAAGTGGGCTGTTTTAGCGTCTGCCAGTAGCGGAACGCCTTAAGTCTGAACTCAAGCATCCAGTCAGGCTCTCCCTTCTTCTGCGAGATAAGCCTAACGATGTCCTCGTTGAGTCCTTTCTCTATGATGTCGGTGTGCACGTCGGTTGTGAAGCCATATTCATATTTTTGCTCGGCAACCTGTCGCACAAAGGCATTTTTTGTATCTTTATTTTCCATTGTCTATTATATAATGTGGGATGGTCGGTCGGGTCATGAGACAAGACGCGATAATCCCCCTTGCGTTTAAGAGTACAAAATTACGAAATATGCAGTTATTAGTCGAATAATTTGCTGTTTTTTTGCCATAAAGTTATGTGACGGCAGCAATTTGCCTCAACAGCAATGTTTTTTGCCTTTTTGTTTTGCCTTTTGCCTTTTTTAGCGTATTTTTGCATATTCATATAATGATGGTCCGATTTTCAGACTGTCTTTAAAACTAAGACTATTATGCAAACAAGATGTCATCTTTCGGTTCTTGCCCTAAAGCAGGCAGAGAAATATGGAGAGCGCGAGGCCTTTACATATAAGGACTTCGGAGGCTCGGCGTGGAAAACTATGAGCTACAACCGTTTCGCGCTTCTCGTAAAGCAGGCAAGCAACGCGCTGCTCAACCTGGGGGCAAAACCGCAGGAAACCATCGGTGTGTTCTCGCAAAACTCAATACAGTATCTCGTTACCGACTTTGGTGCCTATGGTGTACGTGTGGTTTCAATCCCCTTCTATGCTACAGCATCGGAGCAGCAGATACAGTTTATGATCAACGACGCGCAGATTAAGTTCCTTTTTGTGGGTGAGCAGGAACAATATGACAAGGCTCACCGCGTGTTCGGAATGTGTCATTCGCTTGAGCGTATCATCATCTTCGACCGTTCTGTGCGTATCAGCACACACGACCCTGCTGCCCTTTACTTCGACGATTTCTTAAAGCTTGGTGAGGGATTGCCTCGCCAGAGTGAGGTGGAGAAGCTTTATCAAGAAGCAAACGAGACAGATCTCTGCAACATACTCTATACATCAGGCACTACGGGCGACTCTAAGGGAGTGATGCTCACCTATGGACAGTATAATGCGGCATTGAAAGCAAACGACGAGGTTGTGCCTGTCACAGAGAAAGACCGCATCATTCAGTTCCTTCCCATTACTCATATCTTTGAGCGTGGATGGTCGTATCTCTCGTTCTCCAAAGGAGCGCATCTCATCATCAACACCGACCCGCATGAGATTCAGCAGTCGATGCGCGAGACTCATCCTACATGTATGTCGTCGGTGCCACGCTTCTGGGAGAAGGTTTATCAGGCAGTTAAGGACAAAATCGACCGCTCAAGTGCCATGAAGCAGAGTCTGTTCCGTCATGCTCTCGAGGTGGGTAGACGCTACAACATCGACTGCAAGAGTCGCTGCAAGCGTCCGTCGCCACTGCTCGCTATGGAATATAAGCTCATGGACAAGATGGTTCTTCGTCTTGTGCGCAAGCAGATAGGTCTGGAGAATGCCCATTTGTTCCCTACAGCTGGAGCAACGGTGTCGCCAGCGGTTGAGCGTTTCACTCATTCTGTAGGTATAAACATGATTGTGGGATATGGCTTGACCGAGAGTCTTGCCACTGTGTCGTGCGACCGCGAGGATATGCCTTATACTATCGGTTCGGTGGGCAGACCCATAAACGGATTGGAAGTGAAGATTGATGAGAATGACGAGATTCTGCTCAAAGGCCCAACTATCACACCTGGATATTACAAGCGCGATGCCATTAACAAGGAGGCATTCACCGAGGACGGATTCTTCCGCACGGGTGATGCTGGCTATATCAAGAATGGCGAGTTGTTCCTTACCGACCGTATCAAGGACCTCTTCAAGACTTCCAACGGCAAGTATATCGCTCCGCAGATGATAGAGTCGCTGCTCTTGGTGGATAAGTTTATTGACCAGGTGGCTGTTGTGGCAAACGAGCGCAAGTTTGTTTCTGCCCTCATCGTGCCCGAGTTCCGTCTTATGGAGGAGTGGGCTAAGGATCATGGCATTGCCTATGATACCCGCGAGGACCTCTGCGCCAATCCAAAAGTGCACAAGATGATGATGGACCGCATACAGACTCTGCAGCAGCAGCTTGCGCATTATGAGCAGATAAAGCGATTCACACTTATTGCCCACCACTTCTCAATGGAGTCGGGCGAACTGACCAATACGCTGAAGATACGCCGCCCCGTAATCTACAAGAATTACAAGGCGGAGATAGATAAAATGTACGAAGAGAATTAAGAGTTATGATAACAGCCGACCAACTTAAGGATGTGCTTGAGCGTACAGACGCTCTTAAGCATTATCTTAATATCGACCAGAAGAAAGTAGAATTTGAGGAAGAGCAGCTCCGCACACAGGCTCCTGACTTTTGGGAGGACCCTAAGCGTGCCGAGGAGCAGATGAAGAAGGTGAAGGGCATCGAGAAATGGATTAAAGGCTATGAGGAGGTGCGCCGACTCGCCGACGAACTGCAGCTTGCCTTCGAATACCATAAGGAAGAACTCGTGACCGAAGAGGAAGTGGATGCCGACTATGCCAACGCTTTGAAGGCTATCGAGAATCTGGAACTCATGAACATGCTGCGCCAGAAGGAAGACCCTATGGACTGTGTGCTGAAGATAAACTCGGGTGCTGGCGGCACAGAGAGCCAGGACTGGGCACAGATGCTTATGCGTATGTATATGCGCTGGGCTGAGGCTCATGGTCATAAGGTTACTATCAGCAACCTTCAGGAAGGTGATGAGGCTGGAATAAAGAGTGTCACCATGGAGATTGAGGGTGGCGAATATGCCTATGGCTACCTGAAGAGTGAGAATGGAGTGCATCGTTTGGTGCGTGTCTCGCCATTCAATGCTCAAGGCAAGCGCATGACTTCGTTCGCCTCTGTATTTGTCTCGCCTCTTGTTGATGACACTATTGAGGTGTATGTCGACCCGTCGAAGGTGTCTTGGGACCTCTTCCGCTCGGGTGGAGCAGGTGGTCAGAATGTTAATAAGGTGGAGACTGGTGTGCGCTTGCGCTATCAGTATACCGACCCTGACACTGGCGAGGAAGAAGAAATCCTTATCGAGAACACCGAGAGCCGTAAGCAGCTTGAAAACCGCAACAATGCCATGCGACTCCTCAAGTCACAACTCTACGACCGTGCCATGAAGAAACGCCTTGAGGCACAGGCTAAGATAGAGGCTGGCAAGAAGAAGATAGAGTGGGGTAGCCAGATACGCAGCTATGTGTTTGACGACCGTCGTGTGAAGGACCACCGCACTGGTTATCAGACTGCAGACGTTGACGGAGTGATGGACGGCAAGATTGACGGATTCATCAAGGCATACCTTATGGAGTTCCCAGTGAACGATGAGGATTAAAAATATAATAACCTAAAAAACGAATAACTATGAGCCAGAAAAGTAAAATCAAGCGTGAAAGATACGCAAAGGAACAAGAGAAAAAAGGAAAGAAAGTAGTAGAGTGGATTCTTTGGGGATTTATTGTCCTCGCTGTAGGATTCGGTGTCTGGGCTACTACTCAGGCATAAATCTTAATTTGACAAAGAATGAGTGGATTAGAAATAGAACGCAAATTCTTGATACGCAAAGGCTGCTCCTGGAAAGAGGCAGCCTTTTCTTCAAGCCATATAAAGCAGGGATATATGCCGTGTGAGTCGGCTACTGTGAGAGTTCGCACACGCGACGACCGCTCATGGCTTACTATCAAGAGCCATAGCGACTGCAAGGGCTTGTCGCGTTATGAGTTTGAAAAGGAGATAACCAACGATGAGGCTCAGCATCTCTTTGAACTGTGCCGTGGCGGTGTTATCGACAAGTGTCGTTGGCTCGTTAAGAGTCCTGATGGCAAACACACGTTTGAGGTAGATGAGTTCTTTGGCGACAACGAGGGACTTGTTGTGGCTGAAGTGGAACTTGCCTCGGAGGATGAATCGTATGCCAAGCCCGACTTTATAGGAGATGAGGTGACGGGCGATAGAAGATATTATAATTCGCAGTTGCTTAAGAATCCTTTTAAGAACTGGAAATAAAGAAAGGTAGAGGCAAAACAAATAAAACCAAATAAAACAAGGTTTTCTGTAGGAGAAGGAGCGGTATCTGCTCTACATCCTATAGAAAACCTTGTTTTTTTTATACTATACTTGAAGCTTTGTTATTTCTTCACTGCACGACGCACCGGCTTCTTCGGAGTGATTTTCTTTGCTGGAGTCAGCTTCTTAGCCTTTATCACTTCCTCCTTCTTCTCGGCCTTCTTCTCAACCTTCACCACCTCGACAGTGAATATAAGAGTAGAGTAAGGCTTGATCTGACCAGCCTTGCGTGAGCCATAGGCAATGTCCTGTGGGATGTAAAGCTCCCACTTACTGCCCTCAGGCATCATGCAGAGAGCCTCTGTCCAACCCTTGATTACCTGGTTGGGGCGGAATGTAGTTGTGTTAGGATTACGCTTGTAGCTGCTGTCGAATTCCTTGCCGTCGATAGTGTGACCCTCGTAGCGCACGGTTACCTCATCGTCCTTAGCGGCAACAGCACCCTTGCCCTCAGTGATAACCTTGTACTGCAGACCAGAAGGCAAGGTCTTCACGCCAGGCTTTGTGGCGTTCTGCTTCAGCCAAGCCTCGTTCTCAGCCTTGTAGGCCTCCTCAGCCTGATGCTTTGCAGCCTGCATGGTGGTCTCGAAATACTTGTTGGCAACATCGTGCTTCATAATGGTTGTGTCGCCGAGTACGGCAGCGATGAAGCCCTGGTTGAATGTGATGCTGTCGATGGTGAGCGAGGTGTTCTTTACATCATTGCTCACGTTGGGATAGATGCGTGTCTCAAGCATCTGTGCAATCTGCAGACCAGCGTTGTGAGCAGTGAACTGCTTGTCGTGCTGGCGGGCAATGCCCTCCTTCAATCCCTCTACGAACGAAGTCATGTTGGTAGAGTCGACACCAAACTGCTGCTTCACATAGTCCATGAGTCCGCGTGTGGTGAATATACCAGCAGCGTAGCTCAGTGAGTCGCTCTGACTTGTAAGCTGCACTGGAGCCACCTGCTCAGTCTTAGCGTTCTTCTTCTGTTTCTTTTCTTTCTTTCCAGGGGTGACAGCGAATGCCGTTGTTGCGAATACGGCAAGCGCGAGAATCAAAATTTTCTTCATCTTATTTATTTTTTATCTAAAAAACAGGGCGGCCTTTGTGGGGTCGCCCTTATGGTTTTAAATATTATTTGCCACCAACGCTGATAAGCTCAATCTTGAACACCAGCGGAGAGTAAGGCTTGATCTGACCCTGCTCGCGGTCGCCATAAGCGAGTTCCTGTGGAATGTAAACTTCCCATACAGAACCTGCAGGCATGTGAACGAGAGCCTCTGTCCAACCCTTGATTACCTGGTTGGCACGAAGGGTAACAGCCTCGCCGCGCTTGTAGCTGCTGTCGAATACTGTGCCGTCGATAAGACGTCCCTCGTAGTTCACCTTAACAGTAGAAGTGTCCTTAGGCATAGCACCTGAACCCTCCTTGATAACCTTGTACTGAACACCTGAAGGCAGAGTCTTCACACCAGCCTTCTTGGCATTGGCAGCCATCCACTCTTCGCCCTTCTTCTTGAGCGGACCATACTGCTCCTCCATGTTCTTGGCCTTGATAGCCATCATCTTCATCTGTGCAACCTGGCCAGCCTGCTCAACAGTCATCATGCCCTTCTTGCCCTTCACGCCCTGCACGAAGCCAGCCATGAAGTTCTTGAGAGAGATAGTCTTGGTAGAGTCCTCGCCGAAGAGCTCGTGGTTGATGCCCTTAACCATGCGGTTGCTGATCTGCTGACCAATCTGGATACCCATGTAGTAGGCAGCCTTCTTCTTGTCGTCGCCAGCGTTTGCACCCTCGTTAAGACCCTTGATGAAGGCGTCCATGTAGGTGGTGTCAATTTCCATCTGTGCGAGATACTGCTTCAGACCCTGAGTCTGAGCCATACCCATGGCGTATGACAGAGTGTCAACGTCGTTCTTGAGGTTCGGCTTCGATGAAGTCGAGTTGCCGCAAGATGTAACAAAGCTTGCGGCAGCGATAGCCATAGCGGCTACGAATGTGAATTTCTTCATTGTTATTTAATGTGTTTTGAATTTCTTTTTAGAGCACCTTGATAAGCTCCACGTCGAACACGAGTGCTGCGAACGGAGGAATAGCCTGACCTGCACCGCGCTCGCCATAAGCAAGCTGATAAGGGATGAAGAAGCGATACTTAGCACCCTCAGACATGAGCTGCACGCCCTCTGTCCATCCTGCGATGACACCGTTGAGAGGGAATGTTGCGCTTTCACCACGCTTGTAGCTGCTGTCGAATACAGTGCCGTCGATAAGACGACCCTCGTAGTGGCACTCTACAGTGTCCTCGGCTGTCGGCTTCTTGCCGCTGCCCTCGTTGAGCACCTGGTACATCAAGCCTGAAGGCAAAGACACAACGCCTTCCTCCATAGCCTTCTCGGCGAGCCATGCCTCACCCTTGTCCTTGTTATCCTTATACTTCTCGGCAGCTGCAGCACGCTGCTTAGCCTCCTGCTGCTGGAAGAATTCTGTTACAATTGACTGAGCTTCCTGGTCGGCAATCTGAGGCTCCTTGCCTGCGATGATGTCCTTAATTGCCTGTGCGAAATCGTCGATGTTGAGGTCTTCGGCTCCCATCTGTGAGAGCTGGCGGCCGATGCCCAGACCAAGAGCGTAACTGAGTTTGTCCATAATTTACTTAAAACGTTTTTATTTTTTGATTAATTGCGTGCAAATTTACGACTTTTCTCTGATATATGGTTGATATTCAGAAAAATTTGCAATTTATTATTAATGTTTCCGATTTAAGGGCAAAATCGTTTGTCGTGTTCTCAAAATAGCAGTAACTTTGTAGCTTAAAGCACAGATTACACATAATTAAATAAATACTTTTATATGCAAGAGACAAGACAAAACCGTATAGCACGCCTTCTTCAGAAGGAGCTAAGCCTTATTTTCCAGGGTCAGACACGAGCCATGCACGGCGTAATGGTGAGCGTTACGCGTTGCCGCGTGTCGCCCGACTTGAGTATCTGCACTGCCTATCTGAGCATCTTCCCCTCGGAGAAGGCCGATGAACTTATCAAGAACGTAACTGCCAACGAGAAGACCATACGCTATGAGCTTGGCACAAGAGTGCGCAACCAGTTGCGCATCATTCCTGAGTTGCGCTTCTTCATCGACGACTCGCTCGACTATATAGAACGCATTGACGAATTGCTCAAGAAATGAACTTTCCATTCTACATAGCCCGCCGCTACGTCTTCTCCAAGAAGTCGACCAACGCTATCAACGTGATTTCGGCAATCTCGGTGATAGGCGTGGCTGTGGCTACAATGGCACTGGTGATAGTGCTTAGTGTGTTCAACGGATTCCACGACCTCGTGGCTTCGTTCTTCACCAATTTCGACCCGCAGATTGAGGTGGTGCCTGCCACAGGCAAGACTGCTCCTGCCGACGCTCCACAACTTGACAAGATACGACATCTGCAGCAGGTGGCGGTTGCCACTGATGTTGTGGAGGATCAGGCTCTCGCTGTATACGGACAGCAACAGCGGATGGTGACGGTGATGGGTGTTGACGACAACTTCCAGCAACTCACACATATCAACGACATACTGTATGGCGACGGCTCTTTCACGCTTCAGGCAGCCAACCTCTTCTATGCCATTCCCGGTATACGCCTTGCGCAGGACCTTGGACTTGGTGCGCGTTTCGACGACTATCTTAAGCTTTATGCCCCTGTACGTCGTGGTCAGCTGACCGAATTGGCAGACCCAACCGAGGGTTTTGTCGTTGACTCGCTCATTTCTCCGGGTGTGGTGTTTGCCGTCAATCAATCCAAGTACGACCGCGACCGTCTTATCTGCTCCATAGGTTTCGCCCGACGATTGTTCGACCAGGACGGAATGCTCTCGTCGCTACAGTTGCGCCTTGCGCCCGGTTCCGACCTCGAAGCCGTGAAAAAGGAGATAAAGAGCATTGCCGGCGACAAGTTCCGCGTGCTCGACCGTTATGAGCAGCAAGCCGACACCTACCGCATCATGCAGATAGAAAAGGTGCTTGCCTACGTGTTCCTCACATTCATCCTTATGGTGGCTTGTTTCAATATTATTTCCTCGCTCTCGATGCTAATCATCGACAAGAAGAACGATGTTGAGACATTGCGCAATCTTGGAGCAACCGACTCTCAGATACGCCGCATATTCCTCTTCGAGGGACGCATAATATCTGCTATGGGAGCCGTGTTGGGTGTGGCATTGGGTCTGCTTTTATGTTGGTTGCAGCAGGAGTTCGGCTTTGTCCACATGGGTGACAGCGCTGGCTCATTCGTAGTCAATGCCTATCCCGTGAGTGTTCACTACAGCGATGTGGCGATAATCTTCGTCACAGTACTGCTTATAGGATGGGGTGCGGCATGGATACCATGCAGCGGGAAAAAGATAAAGATATAAATAATGTATGAATGATAATATAAAGAATATAATATTCGACCTTGGTGGAGTGCTCGTGGGACTTGACCCTAAACGCTGCATTGAAGCGTTTCGTAAGGTAGGATGTGGGGTGCTTGCCAATTATGTTGAAGAGCACCGCACAGAGGACCTGTTTCTCGACACCGAACTTGGTCGCATCTCGCAAGAGGAATTCTGCAACGAGGTGAGACGACTCTCGCTTACTGATACCGAGGATAAGGACATCGTGTGGGCTTGGAATCAGTTGCTCACCGACATACCGGTAAGCAAACTCCGCCTTTTGCAGCGACTCCGCGCCGAAGGCTACCGTGTGTTCCTGCTCTCCAATACCAATATAATGCACTGGTCGTATTGTCGCGACCATCTCTTCACCGTTGACGGACATTGTGCCGACGACTATCTTGAGCACATATTCCTCTCTTATGAAATGCACCTTGCCAAGCCCAACACAACTATTTTCAGTCAGGCTCTTGCCGAGGCAGGCATCCGTGCCGACGAGACTCTTTTCATCGACGACCGAGAGGAGAACTGCGAGGCAGCCCAGGCTGTGGGTATAAAGGCGATGAGAGAGACAACGGGAGTGGATTGGACAAAATCGTTGATTGACGATAAAAGAATTGATAATTGACAGCAATGATTACTCATAACGAAAAGGCTGTGCCTGCATGTGCCACGATAGGTTTCTTTGATGGGGTTCATCGCGGTCATCAGTTTGTCATAAACCGATTGCATGGAATGGCCAAGGAGAGAGGTATGCGCTCGATGGTGATAACCTTCGACCAGCATCCCCGACAGGTGGTACATGCAGACTATGTGCCGCAACTCATTACTCCAACTGAAGAGAAACTGCGGTTGCTGAGGCTTACCGAGGCCAATGATGTGGAGGTATTGCACTTCGACGCCAACATGGCAGCCATGTCGGCACGTGAGTTTATGCAGAATGTGCTGCGCTACCGACTTGGCGTGAAGTGTCTGCTCATAGGCTACGACAACCGTTTCGGACATAACCGCACCGAAGGTTTCGACGACTATGTGGCTTATGGCAAGGAGATGGGCATGGAAGTGGTGCATAACACCCCGCTCGACATTGACGGGCAGCGTGTGTCGTCGTCGCTTGTGCGCCGACTGTTGGCTGAAGGCAATGTGGCAGAGGCTGAGCTGTGTCTTGGTCATCCTTTCAAGATTGAAGGTTGTGTGGAACATGGCTTTCAGGAGGGTCGCCGCATAGGTTTTCCCACTGCCAATATATTGCCCTCGTGTGCCGAGCAGATAATTCCCCGTGTGGGAGTCTATGCTGTGCGTGTGAGCATTGATGGTGGCAAGTTGATGCCGGCAATGATGAACATAGGTTGCAATCCCACCTTTCAGCGCGAGCAACTCACGCTTGAGGCCCACATCATAGGTTTCGAGGGTGACATCTATGGCAAGCACGTTGCTGTGGAGTTCTGCCGTCGATTGCGTGATGAGCAGCGATTTGCAAGCATCGAGGAATTGAAAGAGCAATTGGACAAGGACAGAAAGGAAACATTGAGTATAATTGACATTTAATATGAACAAGAAAGCAATAATCGACGTGGTGATGTATTTCGCCATTTTCTTAGCCATACAGTTTGCCGTGCAAGCAGCGGCGATGGTGATATGCCAAACAGCACCAATGAACGCTATGGTCAACATAGTGTGCACAATCATAAGCAGCATACTCACAATAGCAATCTTCGCATGGCGACGCTGGGCTCCGGTGAGCGGCGACTATATCAACACTCGTCCTTGGTTCACTCTCTTCTGGGTGGTTTGTCTGGCGGGAGGCTCTTGCCTGCCTCTCACCTTTCTTATAGAGCAGTCTGGACTCACACTGCCCGATCAATATGTTCAGCTGTTCAAAGGTATGATGCAGCATGACTTAGGCTTCGTGGCAGTGGGCGTGGTAGTGCCTATTGCCGAGGAGATGCTCTTCCGTGGAGCCATACTTCGCCGTCTGCTCGAAGTGATGGGCAACCGCCAGAGTTGGCTTGCCATAGTAGTCACAGCTATGCTCTTCGGCATTGTACATGGCAACATGGCACAGGGAGTGAATGCTTTCTTGATGGGCTTGCTGCTCGGATGGATGTATGTGCGCACCCGAAGCCTTGTGCCGGGCATAGTGATGCACTTCACCAACAATACCATTTCTTACATGTCCTACCGCCTCTATCCCAACGCAGCCGACCAGACGCTTGTTGAGTTCTACGGTGGCGACATGAAGCATGTGTGGCTTGCAGTGGCTTTCTCGCTGATGATATTTGGAGCCGCACTCTATCAACTCAATCTAAGGCTCGACGATAGCCACAAGAAACAAAGAAATTATTAATCAACAACAAATACAAAGAATATGGCAACAACCGATTTTAAAGCCATAACCGTGGAATACGCCACACGAATGTGCGACGGAAGCCACATTGGCAACGACATCCTGCTGCTCGACGAGATAGCCAAGATGCCGCTGCCCAAAGAGCCACGGCGCATGGAGAGCCTGTTTCTCGCCCTTTGTCTGCGTGGGTCGGCACGCTACTTTGTCGATTCTGTGGAGCATGTGGTAGAGCCAGGCGACCTTATCATTATCCATAAGGGACGCGTGACGTATGACTGTAGCATGTCGCCAGATTGTCGTGGCATAGGCATTATTATCGACTATAACTTCTTCAAGGAGACGATAAAGAGCGTTCATGAACTGTCGGCCCTCTTCCTTTTCTCACGCACCCATCCCGTGCTTAGGCTGCCAAAGGAGCGTGCTGACTTTCTGCGCGACACCTTCGTGCGCATGAAAGTGAAGATAGACGAATCTGATAATCATTTCCGCCGTGAGTTGGTGCAGTCGATGTTCCTCTCGATGGTCTACGAGATGTGTAATGTCATCTATTCGGTGCAGTCCAAGAACGACGAGTGCAAGACACGCGCCGAGGACATCTTCACGCAGTTCTTGCAGCTTGTAGAGAATAATTTCCGTAGCGAACGCCGTGTGGGATGGTATTCCGAACAGCTGTGCATCTCGCCTAAATATCTGTCGGAGACAGTGAAGGCTGTGTCGAAGCGTACGCCAAACGATTGGATAGACTCTTATGTTACGATGGAGTTGCGTATGCTTTTGCGCAACACTCAGAAGAGCATAAAGGAAATAGCCCAGGAACTCAACTTCTCCAACCAGTCGTTCCTTGGTAAGTACTTTAAAGAACATGTCGGCATGTCACCGTCGGAATACCGACGAAGCTGACATACCGACATGGCTTAATTCTTAATGTTTTTTGTTGCTGCCATCAATATTAGGTAGATGGCCAATGCCGAAACAAATCCTGCCAAGGCATCGATGGCGTAGTGGGCCTGGATGTATACCGTCGACATGCACAAGAACACGTAGAATGGAAGCATCAGCCAAACCAATTTGCGCTGGCGTGTGTGAGCTGCAAGCAACATGCACACTGTGGCAATGCCCACATGTGATGATGGGAAGGCTGCAGTGGGACGCTCGCCCGCTGCTTTGGCATCCTCAACAAGCTCGTAGAAGAAACCGTTAGTGTAGCCCGGGGTTGGCAGACAGTCGGTGTGGGTGTTGAAATAGTCGCCCAAAGCCGGAAATACGCCCTGTGTGATGTTGCTCAGTCCCACAGCCTTATAATAGAATGTAGGACCTGCCACTGGCACGAATATAAACACCACGTAGTAGATGAAGAACGCGGCGAGAATCACAAACGAAGCGCGCTCGAACTCGGCATAGCGGCAGAAGAAATAGAAGAACACCACGAGGGCAATCATCGGATAATAACTGGCATAGCCCATGCTCATAAGCTCGCTTATCACCGGCCACGAGAAAGTGCTGGCAAACGTAAGCGAGGGTTGGCATCCGAACATCAGCTGTTCCCATCCGCAGAACACATGGTCGAGATTGCTGAATATGCGGTTTATCTCGTACGTGTCGGGATACCACCACGCCAAGAGCGACATTTGGGCCGCTACTCGCACAAATCGTGTAAGTCGGCAAGGCACCAGTCGGTAGACCACCCATAGTGCCACAATCATTGCCAGCACACGCACACGCCCCCATATCATGGCTTCAGGATTCTGAAGTTTGGTGTAGGTGAATAGTGCCACGCACAGCGTGAACAACGTGTAGGCAATGACAAGCCATTCGAGAGCAATCAGTCCGCGCTTGGGCTTGCTCTCGATAGAGAATAGTTGTTTAATAAAGTTCATACCTTTTAGCAATATAACTGCGATTCCTTTTTTACAGCCATCCGTTCTCCTTATACCATTTCACGGCAAGTTTCACTCCGTCCTTTAGTTTGTAGTGCGGGTGATAGCCCAGTTCGTCCATGGCAGGTTCTATGTCGCATCGCCAGTTGCGTTGCTTCAGGATGTTGTATTTGTCGTTGTTGAGAGCGATGGGTTTATGTGTGATGTGGCTTATCTTCTCGCCGAAGAAGGTCACAATGCGCAGCACCCACACCGGGGCAATGATGCGCAGCATCCATTTCACTCCCATCTCCTTCTTCAGGAGGTCGCTGAATTCAGTTGATTTATACACCTCGCCATCGGATAGGAAATACTTTCTGCCGCTCATGCCGCGGTCGAGGGCGAGGAACACTGCCTGCACCACGTCCATGACATAAACGAACGTGATGTCCTGCTGGCTGAATCCTACGGCAAAGTCGACATGCTTCTTTATGCTTTCTGCCATGAGGAAATAGTCGCGCTCGCGCGGACCGTAGACGCCCGTAGGACGCAGGATGATATAGGGGAAGTCGTTGCCAATGGTGTCGAGATAGCGCTCGGCTTCGAGCTTACTCTTGCCATAGGCAGTATTCGGGCGCGGACAATCGTTCTCGGTGATATCCATGTATGGTTGCTTTTCGTGTACAGCTCCGTAGACCGACAATGAGCTTAGGAACACGAAGCGCTTCAGTGGCATGTGTGTCTCAATGAGCGCATCGACGAGGTTGCGGGTGCCATCGGTGTTCATACGGCGGAAGTCCGCCTTGTCGAGGCATTTTGTCACTCCGGCGGCGTGCACAACATAGTCGAACGCCTTGCCTTTGAGCTGTTGCTTGAGATGGTCTTTCGACGCGAAGTCAAGCTCTATGAAGTTTATACGATTGTCCGTGAGATACTTTCGGGAACTCGTTTTTCTCACCGCAGCCCATACCTCCATTCCTTTGTTGAGGGCTTCTTCCACGATGAAACTGCCAATAAAACCGCTGGCTCCGGTTATCAATATCTTATTAGTCATTATGAGAATTGGTGCATAATTGGATGCAAAGTTAATGAAAAGCGGCTTTCTTGCCTACATAATATATATAAAGAAAAGCGGCTTTATAAGTATTTACGTCACGTTAATCTTTTTTAATACGAAAACGTCTGGATAAATGTGCAATTACTATTCAAAAAACAGTAAATTTGCAGGTGATAAATACAATGTATTTAGACAAACGAAATAGCAAAAAACAAACCTAAAAACATACTATTATGAGATTGAATTTGAGTTCACAGATCGTATTGAACAAGGTTCCGGAGCAGTACTACCGTCCACGCACGGCAGTAGAGCGTTCGGAAATAACCCGTTGTGAGAAAATCTTCACCGACATCTATCCCAAGGTAGAGGAAGCAGCATGTGTTCTTGCCAACAGCATTGAGGCTGAAATAAAGCGTGCAAAGGACGCAGGCAGAAAATGCGTGCTCGCCCTCGGTACAGGTCTCTCGCTCAATCCCATCTTCGAGGAGCTCATTCGCCGTCATAAGGAGAATGGCCTTAGCTTCGAGAATGTGGTGGTGTTCAATGCCTATGAATATTTCCCTCTTAGTGCCGACAGCAAGCACAGTGCCATAGGGCAGTTGCGCGAGCGCTTCCTCAACCACGTAGACATTAAGGCAGAGAATATACACACACCCGACGGATCCATCCCGCAGGACGACGTTATAGAGCATTGCCATGCCTACGAGCAGCTCATCGCTGCCGAGGGAGGTCTCGACATTGCCTTGCTTGGTATTGGACGTATGGGCAACATCGCTGCCAACGAGCCAGGCTCAACACTCTCTTCTACAAGCCGCATCATCCTTATCGACCAGACTTCGCGCGACGAGATGACTAACAGTTTCGGCACTCAGGAGCAGGTGCCTCCTTGCTCTATCACAATGGGTATCCACACTTTGCTTTCTGCCCACAAACTCTTCCTCACAGCATGGGGAGAGGAGAAGTCGAACATGGTGCAGAAGATTGTAGAGGGTGCGCTCACAGACTCTGTGCCTGCTTCTTACGTGCAGACCCACAACGACGCCAAGTTCTTCATCGACCTTGCTGCCGCAAGCAAACTCACACGTATTGTTCACCCGTGGCTCGTGACCAACTGCGAGTGGAACGACAAGACCATACGCGCCGCAGTGGTTTGGCTCTGCCAGCTTAAGCAGAAGCCTATCCTCAAGCTCACCAATAAGGATTACAACGAGAATGGCTTGAGCGAGCTGCTTGCCCGCTTCGGTTCGGCATACAACTGCAACATCAAGATATTCAACGACCTTCAGCATACCATCACAGGATGGCCTGGAGGCAAGCCTAACGCCGACGACACAAATCGTCCGGAGCGTGCCACACCTGCAGTTAAGCGCGTGGTTGTGTTCTCGCCTCATCCTGATGACGACGTTATCTCTATGGGTGGAACAATCCGTCGATTGGTTCAGCAGCACCACGATGTGCATGTGGCCTACGAGACTTCGGGCAACATCGCTGTAGGCGACGAGGAGGTGACACGCTTCATGCACTTTGTGAATGGCTACAACCAGCTATTCTGCAACAACCAGGACGAAGTTATCAAGAAGATGTACGCCGACATCAAGCAGTTCCTTGCTCAGAAGAAGCCGTCGGATATGGATACTCCGGAAGTGCGCACCATTAAGGGTCTTATCCGTCGTGGCGAGGCTCGCACAGCCTGCACCTACAACGGCATTCCTCTCGACCATGTCCACTTCCTCGACCTTCCGTTCTACGAGTCGGGCAAAATCGAGAAGTTGCCTATGACGGTGAAGGATGTTGAGATTGTCCGTGCATTGCTCCAGCAGGTTAAGCCTCACCAGATTTATGTAGCAGGCGACCTTGCCGACCCACACGGAACCCACCGTAAGTGTACCGACGCTGTGCTCGCTGCCCTCGATCTTGAGAAGGAGGCTGGTGCCGAGTGGCTCAACGATTGCCGTATATGGATGTATCGTGGTGCTTGGGCTGAGTGGGAAATCGAGAATATCGAGATGTGTGTGCCAATGTCGCCTGAGGAGCTTCGCGGCAAGCGCAACTGCATCCTTAAGCATTCATCGCAGATGGAGAGTGCACCGTTCCTCGGCAACGACGAGCGTCTGTTCTGGCAGCGTGCCGAAGACCGCAACCACGCTACTGCCGAACTCTACCACAGCCTTGGCTTGGCTTGCTATGAGGCTATGGAGGCATTCGTGCGCTATAACCCATAAGCGAAACATACGTGATAGAAAAATAGTTTTAACTTTCATACGCTTACTGTCAGCGTCGTGAGACTGCCGATGTATGAAAACCAATTTGTATATCCTAAGAAAAGGGGGCTATGCCAGCGGGCATGGTCCCCTTAATTGTAGTTGTATGCTCGGTATTTCTTAGACTATATTTCCTTGTTTAAGTTTCGCATGCCCTCACAGCTTTTTTATTTTGCATCATTGTTTATTTTTACAGCAGGCGAGGCAGAAAAATCAACGTCGTACACTCTTATAGCATCAGTCTTGTCGTTTGGGATAAATCTGAGCTGGAAGGGTTTGATTTTACGCTCCAGGAAGATGTCCTTATGCGTTGAGAGATCCTTAGCTATAGAGTCCATTCGTCTGCCAATTTCATATCTGTCATCGTTCTTTACAGTGTTTAGCGAGAACTTCGACTCAAAGTTTCTGACATACTCCTTCATGTAATTGTAGTCATCGTCGTTGCGCTCTTTCATTACCATCAGCCACACCTGCTCATAGCGCGATGGCGGCGTGAGCTGATAGGTTACGTCAATATGGTTCGGGAAGATGTGATATCCGCTCCTATTGAAACCTTTATCATACCAAAGAGCTTCCATGTTTAGGGTGACATGAGTGTCGAAGCTAAAGGTTTTGTCATTGTGTTTTACCTTCCATATCCAACTGTGCCCTACAATGAAAGTGGAGTGGTAAGACGGCTTGACCACGTCGTGATACCAGAAGTCTGAGCCAAATTTTTTTATAATTTTAGGCTGTTGTGTGATGGCGTATGACCATTGTGGGCTGATGGCGTCTTTTCCTAATGTGAAGTCGGTGCTGATGTCGGGAATTGTTCGTGTTACCGAGTTGGTCATATCCAGTCCGCCCTTTATTTCAGGATTCAGAAACGCCACACTGAGCGACATGTGTGTGGTTTGGGTGTAGGTGGTGCTGCCCTTGTCTATTTGAGTTGGAGATATGTCTTTTATGCTTGCGCTACCGTCAGAAAACTTCACGTTTGTAGACAGATTTTTAAGATATGGCCAGTGAGCATATATATTTTTGCTGGGATTCTTAGCATAAGTAAGGCTTTCAATAACCGCATCTCTCACTCCCCAAGATGTCCACTTCTTCTTGTCATCGTATGCGAAATTAAACTGGTCATTGGTGCAGACAATTTCCTGTTGGAGGAGATAATAGTCGTAGCCTTTGGTGTCGTTCACAGCCCAAACGTTATATTGCAGTTTCATGATGGCACGCTTGTGTCCAGTTCTTGTGACCATAGCATATTCAAACTGGTCGGTTGTGCTGATGTTGTCGTATATTTCTTGTGGTCCGTTAGCTTGCTGCGCCATGAGTAGGCGTCCTTTCGCCATTCGTTCCTTGTTGTCGTCACGTCGGTCAAGCCATTCTGCAGTCTCATCGGCAAGCTTACCGTAGAGATTATCGGTATATGGGTTGTTGGCATCCTCTTTTTCATGCTCGGTCACATCGGTGACAGCGTGTTTCAAGTCGCCGCGTAAAGCCAAAAGGTCGAAAAGAATGTTGTTGCTGTCGATGTTGTCGCTCATGGCTGGAGTAAACTCTTGATTCTCTTTAAACATAAGTATCAGTCGCTGAAAAGCGCGGAAGCCCACATCATTGAAAGTTAGTTCTTGGTTTTGGTACATCGACAACGCCGTGTCTTTCAGTCTCATAGCCATCGTCTTTAATACCGCTTTCGTAGGTTGGCAAATAACCAGGTTTCCTCCACGAGCCACGAGAAGAGCCATGTTACGATAATCGAGGTCTGTAAGTGTTGCCACGCTGTTGTTGTCTACAATAAATGTCTGAACGCTTGCGTCCATAACCTCTGCCACGTCTTGCAAACGTTTGATGAGAGCCTTTCCGCTATGCTGATAGTTGCCAGCAACAACATAGGTTCGTAGGTACGATTTCACCTTCATCTCGTCGGTGGTTGGTGTGGAATCCTCGTTTTCATCAACAAACTCTACATCATCTTCGCCTCCACCTTCAGCAATATTTTCGTCATTGCTACATGCGCAGAAAACTAAAGAAAAGAAAAATGCCATAGCTGCACATAGTGCGAGGCAATGGTCAATGGTTTTGTGTTGATTGTTCATACTGTAAATTTTTTTAGAGATTATTTGAATTGTTGTTCTGTTTTTCTTGATGGCAAATATAGTTATAAATTAAAGAATCATCAAATCAAACGACCCTAAAATATAGTCAAAAAGCTTTGCGCCTTAATTTTTACACGTCAAAAAAAGGCAAAACGCTATCTTTTATATATTCGCAGTCATAAGTAGGTGCTATATTGTCCGCATATCAGAGCAGTTGCAGGATGAAATTGAGGCAATAAAACAAGAGGAGGGAGAGCTTATGCATGAGTTGCGGCTAAACAAGGAATAGTTCAAACTTTATTAATTGTTTCAGGCTGTTTATTGTAATATTCTAAAGCCATTTATAAATAACTAATCATTAAAAGAATGATTTGCATAAGTTTTCTTCTAATGTATGGGTTTGGCTCATCAGAAATTGACTTGAGCACCTGCTATAAAGGAAGCCCCGAAAAAGTCTTAATAGAAGACCCTTTCTCAAGTATTATTAAGACCAACCCTCAAGAATTATTAAGACCAAGCTCGGTCTTAATAGAAGACCAAAAAAAGGACAAGAAAGGGTGTGTTTTACTATCTCAATTCTCCATTGTCCAGACAGAGTTGAAGTGTCTGTTAGTTGAAACTTATTCTTAAAATTTGTTTATAAGAATAATTGTGAACTACAAACCACAAATGGAGTGCTGTTTATTAAATAAAGGTTAGTAATCGTATATGTATATATCGAGGGTGTATCAAAAGAAGCACCCTCGACGTTAATGGTCAGTTTTCAATCTTTATTTTATACATTCTTTGCTCAGAAAATCTCTGTATTCATTCTTGTATCCGTTGAACACATTTATGTCTACCTCTGGTCTTATGCCCGTCACTCGGCCATCGGGGCACAGTTGCCAATAGACCAGGTGAACATCGGGTTTGTATTCGCCGTAGCGGGCAATCCAAATGTTGTAGTCGTGCTTTAGGTCGGGAGCCGACGGCAAGTATCGGTTGACGAAGTTCTGTGAGATATACAGTACGGGTCGGGTGCCAGTGTGCGCTCCTACAATGCGCAGCCAAGTGCGCACGGCACGAAACAGAGGTTCTGGTCCACCCATCTTCTTTATCTGAGCATGTGTAGGCTCAACATCGAGCACTGGAGGCAGGTCGCCTTTATGAAAGGATGTGTTGCGGATGAAGAATTGCGCCTGAGCCGAAGCCGAGGAGCGGGTGGAGAAGAAGTGGTAGGCACCCACCTTTATGCCACGTCCACGGGCTGCGGTGCAGTCGGCATGGTAGTAGCGGTTGCGTATAGAAGTGCCTTCGGTCGACTTGATGTAGCAGAAGGAGATAGGGTAGTCAACATTGCCCCTAACATGCTTGCGTGAGATTTTGCCGAGGTGTGAAATTCGCACTCGGCTCCAGTCGATAGGGTAGTGCTTGCGTCCCACATCGTGTTGGAAACGCGAGATGTCGATGCCATAGATACGGTCGGAAGTGTATTCAAGGCGTTCACCGAGATATCGGTCGCGCAACCATTCGCCCACACGTATATGTTTCTTCATCGAGAGGTCGAAGCCAAAGCCAGTGCGCATGCCGTCATACCATTGACCCATATATAGGTTGCGCTGTGGGTCGGCGAAATAGCCATGTCCGCAGGCAATGGCGTCTTGGTTCATCTCGCCCGAGTAGGTACCGGTGGAGTCGGTCCACTGTCCGCTCACGAGAGTGTCTGCCCTCCATGTGCCAACGATACGGTGGTGGAGCGAGTCGTGGCTCACGCCCTTTCCCCATCGCTTGCCCATTCGCCATTCGCCAGCATATACCACGCTGTCGCCAATGGATAACTGTCCGTAGCCATTGAATTTGCCGTCTTTCACTCCACCTTGGTACACGGTGTTGCCGCGGCACACAATGGTTTGTCCGTCGTAAGCCACCTCGCGGCATGAGCCAAGAGTGGCGGCGGCAACGGCAATGAAAACCATGTAAAGGAGTCTTATCGTTGATTTGTAGATATTAAACATTGTTGTATGTAGTGTTTTTTTATTCATACCTTAAGTCAGTTACAATTCTTTTCCCGCTCACAATTCCAATAAAGAATCCCTTGGCTGTGAATACGGGAGCTCCGTCTGACACGAGCACACGCGGAAGGTCGTGCCTGTAGTCGCGCAGGCTGCCAGGAATGATTATCGACGACACTGTGTCGCACTCCAGTCCTTTCTCCCCAAGTCCTGGAAATCCCACAGCCCTCAATCCTCCATTGGCTTTGTTGCCCCATGGCGACTTGGATATAGTGGCAACGTCACTTGGTGTAGCCTCGTCCTCGGTTTGCAGAAGCATAGTGTGGCGTTTGCCGTCTGCAAAAATCCGCTTCAACGGATAGCGCATTAGTTTGCCTTCGTCGTCGCGATATACAGCCACGTATTCAGTCACGGACTTCAATTCGAATTTATGCCGTTTTTTTTGTGCGTCAGATACAAGACTGTCAATCACTTGTGAGGCACGCATCACGTCGTTGTAAGCCATGTTTACGTGTGAGGCGAATGAGGCAATAGTCTGATAGCCATTGTCCTGAACGCCGTGCACACGCAGATAGTAGTCGAGTTCCGACTTCTGTGTCTTCAGCGTCTTGAGCTGTTGGGCGATAGATAGGCGGCAGAGATTCACAATGTTTGAGTCGCCCTTGATGTTGGGAGTGGTAGCCCCACGGCTGTATACTGTGGCAATGCGTCCCCAGCATGATGGCACAAGCATCCATCTGTTCACCCAGCATCCTGTGAGATGCTTGCGGTGAAGGGCTGAGTCGCGGTTGGCTGTCACGCCGAGTAGCGCAGAGTCGCCCAATGCTGAGCTGAAATAGAGTTGAGGTTTGCCGTCGATGGTAATCTCCTGCCATGTTGATTGTTCCACAATTACGGCCGAACGGCGCATAGATTCTGCCGACACAGGCATCAGCAACCAAGCTACCACACCAACGGTCGATAGTAGCAGCACGACAGTCAGGGCAACAAGCCCAAGTTTCATTTTGCTATATTTCATAATGTATAGGTGCTTTGAATTTTCGTGCGAAATTACAAAATATATCAATACGCTGACGCTTTTTTGTATTTATTTTTTGTATATTCCGATGTTAATCGTAACTTTGCAAGATAGCTAAAAAGGAAAAGTTAAAGTATGAATCCATCTGAATTCTTCGGAAAATTCACGAGTCGTTACTTTTGGGGCAATATTTGCGCCATGGCGATAGTAGTGGTGGTGGCATGTGCGGGAGTGAAATACGGTCTCGATGTGTATACCCACCACGGCGAATCCATATCCGTACCCGACGTGCGCCGCAAGTCGTTTGCCGATGCCCAGTATCTGCTTGAGGATGCTGGAATGCAAGTGGTGGTGAGCGACACGGGTTATGTGCGCAACCTGCCCCCCGACTGCATTCTTGAGCAGTCGCCAGAGCCAGGCACAAACGTCAAGTCGGGACATATTATATATTTAATAGTCAACGCCTCGCACACGCCCACAATCACTGTGCCCGATGTGATAGACAACAGTTCGCTGCGCGAGGCTATGGCAAAGCTTACGGCCATGGGCTTCAAGCTGACTCAACCCGAATACATCGATGGTGAGAAAGACTGGGTGTATGGACTAACGGTGAAGGGCAGGCACGTGGTGGCTGGCGACAAGGTGTCGGTGAACGACTACATCACCATACAAGTGGGCAATGGACAACGCGACTCCACTGAGGACATTGACTATATCGACGCTCCTGAGCCAATACACAACGAGGACGGATTTGAGGAGGAGACGGGCGATGTGGACGAGTTTCACGAGGTGACAGCTCCCGAAGGCGAGTAAGAAACTTTAAATGAAGACTATGACAGAAGAAATACAAGATATTGAAGATTTCGACATCAACGGTGTCGACACCGATCAGGCCGACGACGAGACAGGGCAGCTCTACGAGCACTTCCGTTTTGTGGCAGACCCAGGCATGCAGCCATTGCGCGTAGACAAGTTCATGTCGGAGAAGTTGCCACACTCCTCGCGCAACCGCATACAGACGGCTGCCGACTCTGGCTTCGTGCATGTGAACGAACGCCCAGTGAAGAGCAATTACAAGGTTCGTCCGGGCGACGTGGTAACGCTCATGCTCGACCGTCCGCGCCACGACACAAGCATTGTGGCAGAAGACTTGCCCATAAATGTGGTTTACGAGGATGCCGACCTCATGGTGGTTAACAAGGAAGCCGGTATGGTGGTGCATCCCGGTGCAGGCAATTTCACGGGCACTCTTGTCAATGCCATTGCCTGGCATCTGCGCGATGTGGAAAGTTACGACCCCAACGACCCGGAAGTGGGACTCGTTCACCGCATCGACAAGGACACATCAGGCCTGCTTGTTGTGGCAAAGACACCAAAGGCAAAGACAGCACTCGGACTGCAATTCTTCAACAAGACAACCCATCGTTCCTACAACGCACTTGTGTGGGGCAACCTCACCGAGGACGAGGGACGCATAGAGGGCAACATAGCCCGCGATCCCAAGGACCGACTGCGCATGACTGTAATGTCGCCCGACTCGGGCATAGGCAAGGAGGCTGTGACCCATTGGCGTGTGCTTGAGCGTTTCGGCTACGTAACACTTATAGAATGCCGACTTGAGACTGGTCGCACACATCAGATTCGTGCCCACATGAAGCATATCGGACATCCGCTTTTCGGTGACGAACGCTATGGCGGTATGGAGATTCTTCGCGGTGAGCGTTCAGCCACCTACAAGGCTTTCATACAAAACTGCTTCAAGATATGCCCGCGTCAGGCTCTTCATGCCAAGACACTCGGTTTTGTTCACCCCACAACTAAACAGCAGATGGACTTCACATCGGAATTGCCCGACGATCTGGCTCGTCTCATCGACAAGTGGCGCGGATATATCGGCAGCACTACACGCGACACATTTAACAAGGAATAGAAACAAAAACAATATATGATGGAAACACTTAAACGCAACATCGCCATCGTATGCGGTGGTGATTCGTCAGAACATGATGTCTCAATGCGCTCAGCGCAGGGCATCTACTCCTTCTTCGACAAGGAACGCTACAATGTCTACATAGTTGACGTGAAAGGCCAGGACTGGCACGTCAACCTCCCGGACGGCAGCATTGCCAAAATCGACAGAAACGACTTCTCGTTCGTGCTCAACGGCAAGGCGGTTGTCTTCGACTATGCCTACATTACTATCCACGGCACTCCGGGTGAGAATGGTGTGATGCAGGGCTACTTCGAGTTGCTGCACATCCCTTACAGCACATCGGGTGTGCTTGTAGAGGCTATGACCTTCGACAAGTATGTGCTCAACAACTATCTGCGCGGATGGGGTGTGAACGTTGCCAAGAGCCTTCTGCTTCGCCGTGGCGAGGAGGGCAAGTACAGCGACGAGTACATTGAGCGTGAGATAGGAATGCCTTGCTTCGTGAAGCCGGCAGCCGACGGCTCGAGCTTTGGTGTGTCGAAGGTGAAGAACGCCGACCAGATTGCTCCTGCCTTGCGCGTGGCTTTCATGGAGAGCGATGAGGTGATGATAGAGCAGTACTTGAAGGGTACTGAGATTTCAATCGGCTGCTACAAGACTCGCGACAAGAGCGTGGTTTTCCCGGCTACCGAGGTAGTTACCGAGAACGAGTTCTTCGACTACAACGCCAAATACAACGGACAGGTGCAGGAGATTACTCCGGCACGCATCAATCCCGAGACAGCTAAACGTGTGGCTGACGAGGTGAGCCGTATCTACGACGTTCTCCATTGCAACGGCATCATCCGTATCGACTTCATCCTCACCAAGGATGCTGAGGGCAACGATGTTATCAACATGCTTGAGATAAACACTACTCCGGGCATGACTCCCACAAGCTTCATTCCGCAGCAAGTGCGTGCGGCGGGTCTTGACATCAAGGATGTGCTGACTGACATTGTGGAGAACCAGTTTCATTAAGAATACTGATAATTATGATTTGCTGCAAAGCAAATCATAATTATCAATTAAAATAAAAATCTTAAATCTTAATCATTTTGCCTTATGACTCTACACGATTTTGACTCTATACGTCCTTTCGAACCTAACGAGTTGCCCGAAGTGTTCGACCGTATGCTCCAGAACGAGCAGTTCCTTCAAGTGCTTGCCTATCTTTATCCCGGTGTGCCTAAGGAGGCTATTGGCATGAAGATGCACCAGTGCAAGACAAACCTCGATTTTCAGAAGACTTTCTGCTACGATTTTCTTAAGAAGCTGCTTGCCAAGGCAAGCCTCGGAATCGACACCGATTTCAAGAACATCGACCTCGGCAAGCGTCATACCTTCGTGAGCAACCATCGTGACATAGTGCTCGACTCAGCCTTGCTTCATGTATCGCTCTTCGATGCTGGTAGCGACACCACTACCGAGATAGCCATTGGTGACAACCTGCTCAAATTGCCTTGGGTGAAGGACCTTGTGCGCATCAACAAGTCGTTCATCGTGGAACGCTCATTGCCTATGCGCCAGATGCTCATGGCTTCGAAGCGACTGTCGGAGTATATGCACTTCGTCATCAACGAGAAGAACGACAACATTTGGATTGCCCAGCGCGAGGGACGTGCCAAGAACTCTGACGACCGCACCCAGGAGGCTATCCTTAAGATGATGACTATGGGTGGCGAAGGCTCTGTGGCCGAACGTCTTCTTCAGTTGCACATCGTGCCGCTTGCCATAAGCTATGAGTATGACCCGTGCGACTTCCTCAAGGCTCGCGAGATGCAGCTCCGTCGTGACGTGGAGGGTTGGAAGAAGGGTCCTATGGATGATGTTGTCAGTATGCAGACGGGCATTATGGGCTATAAGGGACACATCTACTACCATTGCGCTCCGTGCATCGACGAATGGCTCAACACTCTGCCCGAGGATATGCCGAAGGGTGACTTCTACAAGACTGTAGCCACACACATCGACCATGAGATATGGAGAGGTTATCGTCTCTATCCTGGCAACTATGTGGCTCTCGACCTGCTGCATGGCACATCTGAATACACCGACAAGTATACAGATGCCGACCGCGCCACATTCGAGAAGTATATCGACGGACAGCTTGCCAAGATACAAGACCTGCCCAATCCCGATATGGCGTTCCTCCGCGAGCGTATACTCGAGATGTATGCCAATCCTGCAATAAACCAATTGTCAGTTGCGAAATAGACAGTGGTCAATCATTATAAATGAAATCAATCTTTATTAGATGAGATCAATCTATCTTTCAATTGCCGCCCTTATTGCGGTTCTCGTCGCTGCATCATGCACCAACGAGGGCTACGATACGGGCGACAATGGTTTATCCTACATCACAAGCGAATTTGCTTTGCTACATACCAATGCCGATAAGGTGGTGAATGTTGCCACTCTCGACGATGGTACTGAACTGAAATTCTCCAATCCCTTCACCACCAAATGGGTTACAAAGGCCGATACCATATATCGTGCTTTGGTGTATTACGACAAGACGGAGGATGCTTCGGCCACGGTTAATGCCCGCAGCTTGGTTCAGGTGCCAGTGTTGGGAGTGATGAGTGCCGACAAGATAAAGGAAATGCACACCGACCCTCTTGATATTGAGAGCGTATGGGTGGCAAAGAACGGTTCTTATATAAATATGTCGTTGCTGCTGAAGTCAGGCTCCACCGATGGCGACAACAAGCAACTTGTTGGTCTTGTGCTTGAGAGCGAGTCGACAGACGCTGACGGCAAACGCCATGTTGTGCTTCGTATGTATCATGAGCAAAATTCTGTACCCGAGTATTATACTGTGCAGCAGTATGTCAGCATCGACGCTAAACAGCTTAAGGCTGACTTTGTGGAGCTGAGGGTTAATACATACAAGGGAGAAGTGACAAAGAATATAACAATTGACACTGTTGAGAAATAACAATAGATAATTGATATTGTTGAAAAATAGCAATAGACAAAAGGCTGAATAAAAAATCGGTCAAGCAAAGTAGTTCCGTCAACTATTCGTTGGCAAACCTTTGCTTGACCGATTATCATTCATAGCATTTTAAGAGATAACTTACTGAAATCAAAAACTAAAAACGGTTCTTCTCCTCATTACCTGCACCAGTACCCTTGTACTTGCTGTTGACCGAATTGAAACGATAGCTTACTGTCAGCTTGACAGCTTGTGAGTCGCTATAGTTCCACTTGTCGAGCAACATGCTTGTGCCATAGGCGAACACTGAATTGCGGGCTGTACGGAATACATCCGTTGCCTGCAACTGGAAAGTCCATTGCTTCAGTTTCTTTGTGATTCCCAAATTCAACTGATAACTCGGTTTCAATGTTACTATTGTATTATCACCATACGTATGCCCCGTGATGTCAGCCGTCAGTATATAGTCTTCCGAAATGGAGAAAGAGTTATACCAATTGGTCATCAACAACGGATTGTTCAACTTGAGCGTTTCGCCATTATGAACCATATCGAAGTCATGCCCCATCAACACCAACGACAAGCGAGGTGCCCACAACCCGACTCTTGGTGTCAACGATACATTGGCAAAGTCTATTGGGCGTTGATGCGCATCCACAATGCGCCCAATCATCTTGCCAGACGTCTTCTGCGTGCATTCCACAAAGATATTCTCGCCATCTACAGTCATCTTTATAGGATAAAAACCTATGATTTGATGTATGGCATCAGGAGCTGTCCGCCTCACCACATCCTTCGCTGCATCATTGTCATGTAGCAAGGCAAAGGCCAAGCGATACATCCGTTCGTAATGGTCGTGAAACAGCTGTTCCATCTGCTGTTCATTTTCTTCAGTCATTACGTCATTTTCTTCTTGTTTCTATTCTTATATACATGCTTTCCGTAAATCAATCACCCCTAAAATGAAGAAAATTTCATGTTTCTTTTTGGAAAAACAATGTAAAGGTAGTACCCTCACTTTTCAAAACAAGTCGTTTCCTGTTACCTGTCTGTTTATCTTTCTTGCATACATATTATTATATAGTCCATGTGGCGTTACGAACGTAGGAATAAGCGTCTTGGTTGTTTTCGTCACTTTCTTGAAGACCTTCAAACGGTGTGCAAGATGTGAGTCGTATGCCTTGCTGATTTCATATTCTCCATTGCAATACTTCATTTCGCAGATAGAGATAGACCTGTCTGAACGGTCTATAAGTAAGTCTATTTGCGTTCCATGTTTCAAGTCTTCGTCAGCCTCATCGTTTGCCAAGACTTTAGTGGCAGGACGATACGACCATGAACAAGGAGTGTTTATGCTGCCGTCTATACCCAGAGCCTTGACTATTTCGTTGATGTGGTGAAGACATACTATTTCGAAGGCGTGCCCGCACCATGATTCATATTCTGCAGTGGTTTGCATCTTTATCCAATGGTTGTCGAGGAAAGCCCCTTTGTTATGCATAAACTTGAAATAAAACAGGCAGAATGGATCTATCAGCTGATACATCATGTCTTTCTTCGACTTACCAAATGGGGTGTAACTGCGAATGAAATCACATTGCTCAAGTTCCTTGAGTATTTGACTGAACCTGCCGTTGTTTGCCAATCCCGTAGCATCAAGCAGGTCCAGGCGGGTCATGCCTTTGCCCTTGTTCTTCAGGGCTGTGACAATAGCAAGGTGGTTGTCGGCTTTCTTGAAGAGCGAATTGAACAGGCGCTCGAACTCTTCGGTTAGTTCTCCGCCACGTGTGAAGCAGAGTTGCTGGATATTTTGCGCTACGCTTTTGTTGTTTTCGAAAAGAGACAAGTAATAAGCCACACCGCCCATTGCCATATAACATTCAATGATTTCGGGGCGCTCATAATAGAATCCTTGTGATTTGAAATACTCTTCTACCTCATGTAGCTTGAATGGAGAGAGTAGTATGTTGTGGGTGATGCGATTATGTAGTCCCCCACGTGAATTGATAACCTGGTTGAGCATCCAAGTGGTGGCACTTCCGCAAGCAATCAATTTGATATCACTACGGTAGAAAGCCCAGTCGTTCCAGAAGTGTTCAAGGGCACTGATAAAGTTGGAGGCATAAGTGTCGAACCAAGGGAGTTCATCGAAGAAGATGATTTTTGTTCCGTCTGTCATCTTTTCCAACGCTTTCTGAAGAAGTCGGAAGGCTTCTGGCCAATTGGTAACATCTGTCTCTATGCCTAACTGGTCATTAAGTGCGAAGCTGAAACTTGTAAGCTGTTCCTTAGTTGTGACATTATCCTTTCCCGTGACGCGAAATGCAAATCGGTTTTCAAATAGTTCTTTTACAAGAAAGGTCTTGCCTACACGACGTCTGCCATAAATCGCGATAAATTCAGATTTGCGGCTTGAAATATAGTTCTCAAGCTTTTCTATCTCTTGTTCTCTGCCTATAATATTCTCTTTCATATCTATCTCATATTAGTGGGACATGTCGCAAAGTTACAAAAAAAACGAGATTACGACAACTTTCAAACGAAGAACCTGTCGTAATCTCGTCTTTTTATTGAGATTACGACAGAATTTAATGTTTTTCATTGGAAAGCCTTTGCTTGGCCGATTGTCATTTATTTTAAGCTTAGGATACTATAAGGCTACTGATAATCTTTTGCTCTATAGAAATTTAATACCTGCAACAATTATGGAAAGATAAACTGACACTACTTGTTGTCGCAAATGATATCTTTCATTCTGATAGAAGTAATACTTGGCATATGGAATATGATAAGATTCGCACAACGATGGATAGCGACTTCGATACTCAATATTTAATGGTGAAACTGAATTATAACTTCGGAAGATTAAAATTAGATAATACAAAGAAGTCGGCATCTAAAGATATCATAGACAGACTTTAGCAAAGGAACATTATCATAAAAACTCTCCTTTGCCGTCTTGAAGATGTCGTCTGAAGAAAGCTAAATTATCTATATGCGGTTGGCAAACGACTTGTCAAACCGCACATAGACGCTGTAATAGCCCTTCATCATAAGAAATCTATCATCATTTCTATTATTTTTTTTATAAAACCAACAAATATCCAAATAAAAATATTATCTTTACAAAAAGATTCATAAACAGTTATTAGATATGGCATATAATATTAGCGACAAATTAGATTGGATGCTGATTTTCATCTTTGAGTTCGGGCGAAAGCATGAACTGACGATGAAACAAGCTTTCAATTATCTCTATCGTTACCAAGGAATGGATTTCTTGGACAAACACTACGACTATGCCCATACTCAATCATTCAGATCAATGGTTGATGACATAACGGATTATTGCCATAGGAAAGGAGGGGGGTTGCAATGAAACTATATCATGGAACCAACACCGACTTTAACCATATAGATATTGATAAATCTAAACCAAACAAAGATTTTGGTCGTGGTTTCTATCTTTCTGCCGATTATAAACAAGCCCAAAATATGGCAAACATCAAGTTTGAACAATTGGGAACAGGCACTCCTCTTGTCCAGGAATATTTTGTTGATGAGAAAGATATACAAAAACTCAAATGCTTGATGTTCGATGACTATACAGAAGAATGGGCTAAGTTTATTTTATTAAATAGGAACAACCCCTTAACAACTCCTGCCCATGATTATGATATTGTCATTGGACCTATCGCAAATGACAAAGTAGGTGTCCAACTTTGGAAATATGAAAGTCAACTTATAGACCTACCAACATTAATAAAGCGGCTAAAATATATGAAGGGGATAACCATTCAATATTTCTTTGGAACTGAACGTGCTATTAAACTATTGAAAAGGATATGAACGAAATAAGTGAAATGAAAGCAGATATGGTTAAGAACTTAGCTATCCTGCTGATGAACCAAAATAAAGACATGGGGATGAATGAAGCACTTGCTATCGTTTTTAATTCTGATACTTACCAAAAGGTAATGGACGATAAAGCAGGCTTATATTATCAAAGTCCAAGATACGTCTTTTCTTTCTTAGACAACGAGATTAGGAACGGAAAAATTTACTAATGATAAACTCCGGTCAAGCAAAGAGCAAACCAACATTGTTTTGCCTTCGCTTGACCGATTGTCATTCTTTTATTTTAAGAGAGAGAGTTTCCATAAACCCAAAGCTACAAGCGGCTCTTCTCCTCATTGCCGGCTCCCGTACCCTTATACTTACTGCGCTTGGTATTGAAATTGTACGTAATCTGCAAGGAGATGTTGCGAGTGTAGTTGTAGCAGTCTTTTATAGTACCCGCCCCAAGTCCATACATCGTCCAACGCTCCTTTGCCGTCTTGAAGATGTCATCTGCAGAAAGATAAATTATCCATGTGCGGTTGGCAAACGACTTGTCAAACTGCAGATTGACGCTGTAATCGCTCTTCATCATAAGAAATCCATCTGCATGGGTTGTTGAGGCATTAAGCCAGATTGCCGCGTTCATGGTTTCTGAAAGAGCGAAATTATTGTTGAGCGAGCACGACAGCAAAGGTTTGCTTAATGCCTTGCTGGCACCATACTTCTTGGTATCGAAGAACTGCTGGTTGTAGTTGAATCCCCACGTAGGACGGAAGATGCCGAACTTTGGCGAAACATGGACAGAAGCATAAAGCAACTGCTTATGGTCGAAATTCAACGACGTGTTATAAGCAAACTCCTTTCCAGGATAGATATACTTGGTCCATTCCATCACATTCTTCAGATATTTATAGCCTACAGATACATTCAGCCACTTATATATCATCATTGCCTCAACATTGAGCACCTTCTCCGGTTGCAATGTAGGATTTCCACCTTCATACAAGAAACGGTTGTCAAACTGCATGAAGTTGCCCAACTGTCGATAGCTTGGACGGTGTATCTTCTCGTTGACATTCAGTTGCCAAAACCAGTTGCCTTTGTTCCATGATATGCTGAGGTTAGGGAATAGGTTGCTGTATCTTTTGCTCACATCATCCTGCTTAACTCCACCAGAGAAATAGTCGCGAATGATATTCTCGTAACGCATACCAAGACCAATGGTCCACTTGCTGAGGGGCAGTTCATATTGCGCAAAGCTAGCAACATTTCTTTCGTGGATATCCGTTTCTGTGGATGGCACCAACTGCTCTTCATTCAGAAACGTTCCATGTGAGTCGGTCTTCGACAGCTCTGTTCCTACAGACATATTTCCTTTCCACAAAGGAATTTTCACAACCAACTTTCCTGCCCACATATCGCTATTCTGACGATTGCTTGAGTGTACCTCCTGATTGCCCAACTCCTTGCTGCTTTCAATACTCTCGTCACTACGTCTGTCATTAACCGTATAGTATGTGGCGTTGAAATCGATGCCTACCTGTCTTATCTTTCCCACATAATAGATTTCTGCCTCATGTGAACCAAGGTGAGGCTTTGCAGCCTCATTCTGCTCAATGCTGCCCTGTGCCACACCGTTCAGAAATACATCCTGTTGGCTACTACCTTTCGTCCTGCCATTCAACATTCCATAGTAGTGATAAGAGCCACCAATGGAATTGCTGTCGTTGAGTGAATAGTCGGCTGAGAGATATTCCGACAAGAAGCGGTGTTTGGTATCCGAATTAGAATGCTGGTCGTTGTGATAATGCTTGTCAGGCAAATTGATATCTGTGTTCAGGTGATTATCCTCACCAATATGATACCTCTTCGTCCATATACTATTGGCTATCTCGAATTTCTTGGTCTGATATCTGGCGCTGATAAGCTCGTAATCCGACATCCATTTGTTGTATTTACCAAAAGCATCCGCGCGTAAGCTGAACCCATTTGCACGGCGCTCTTTGGTGCGGATACGAATTACCGACTCCACCTCCGCATCATATTCTGCACCAGGACTTGTTATCACCGAAATTGACTTGATATTATTGGGAGTGATGTTTACAATCTCATTATTGTCATTCACACGCTTGTTGTTGATATAAACAATTGGTGTGCCTTTACCAAACACGGATATCTTTTGTCCATTAACAGAGACACGTGGCAACAGATTTAGGACATCAAAAGTGTTTGCCATTTTAGAGAGTAATGTGTGCTCTACAGCAACTTCCATTCCTCCAGACAACATCTTATACTGAGGTCTGTCACCCTTCACCACAACGCCTTTGACAATCATGGTTTTGGGTTGCAGTTTGATGATGCCCATCTCTGTGTTGTTGTATATGCGGTTGACAGTCTTATAGCCAATGTATGTGATACGTGCCAACACTTTTCGGGAATTGCAAGGAATTACAAAACTGCCATTCTCATTGCTCACTCCATGACCTACGATTGTGGAGTCAATGGGCGACAGCAAGGCTATTGTTGCGTATTCAGCGGCATTGCCTCTCTCGTCAACAATACGTCCCTTATAACGAAATGTTGACTTCTGTGTGCATTCCACCATAATATTATTCTCCACCTGCGTCATCCTGATAGGATAGAAGCCTATCAACTGCATAATGGCATTAGGAACATTCTGGTTGCGGATGCTCTTGGTCACCTTAAAGTCCTCCAACTCATCATACACAAAGTTGATGGTGTACTTATGCTGACGTGCATTCAAGTCCTTCAATGCCTCAGAGAACGACACATTATTATATTGTCGGGTGATGCGTTGGGCGTAAGAATGCTGAGCCAAAATCAGCAGGAAGAAGAGAAGGAACAGGCTGATGGTCTTGCTGTTATTGGGTGTAGTCTTAAATATGTTTTTCATAAGATGTCCTCCCCTCTTATTTCACTATTAATATTCCTTCGACGTATTCTATCTGTATGCGGTCGAAAGCATTCAATAGCTCCAGATTTTGCTCCAAGGTCTTCGTCTTGTTCCAATTGAAGAAGAGGCGCACGTGCTGTGTGTTGGCATTCATATACTCCACCTTGACGTGATAGAAGTCTGCCATCTGCATAAGAATGGTTCCTAACTCAGCATTGTCAAACACCACTGGCTTCATGTCGAGCGAATCCGTTGGCTCTACAGTCATAGCTTTAATACTGTCGTTGGCTAATGTATTTGATGGGACAATCTGTTCAGTCATAACCTTGTTATCTACGACTTTGTCTGAAGTTGAAAAGTTTAACCAACCGTTCTGCACAGCAGCCAAGGCCACACCCGAAAGAAAGATGATGCCAACGATGGATGCTGCAATCTTCATTCGGTTGCGATAAGAACCATTAGAAAACTCCTTCCATGCCTTATCCACGTCAACCTTTTTTGGCGTGGCTTTCTTGCCAGCCATTCTTGCCATAGCCAAGTCGCGTAGAAACTCCTTTACTTCCTCATCGGCAAGCAAGTGTTCTATTTGCTCGTCGGTATATTTCTCGGGATGCTCCTGCATGTCAAAGAGCATCAGCCGTTTTTCGTCTTTGTTCATGTTAGTCATTGTTTTGCTCATTTTATATGTTCCTTAATCCAGTCCATCGCCTTAGAGAGATGGTTGAACACCGTCACCTTGCTCACTCCCACTTCATCAGCCACCTCCCGATACGACTTGTCTTGCAGATAGCGCAGACGGAAGATAAGCTTACGGATGGGAGGTTCAAGGTCATCGATGAGAAGCAATAGCTGTTCAAGACGTTCGTCGGTATCTTCCGAGAGAATCACGTCGGCATCATCAGTCAACAGTCTCGCCACCCTTTCCTTCACGCTCTTGTGAGCAATCAGATTAAGACAGCGGTTGCGTACGCTCCTTATCAAATAGCCTTCCTCGCTCTCAGGCAATAGGACCATATCATCTGCAAGAATCTGTGTGAACACTTCGCTCACCACATCCTTGCTTTCGTCGTCATCCGAGAGGATATATCTGGCCAGATTGTACATCTTCTCATAATGCCGCCGAAACATCTGTTCTATGTCCTTTTCCTGTGTCATATATCCTATATACAGTTGAGCAAAGCAAAAAACTAAGCGAAACAGTGATTTTTTGAATAAAAAAATGCAAACGCCTAAATTCATAGGTGTTTGCATTTGTCTGAATTTTTTCTTCTTTACTCAAAATAGTAAAGGAATGTAGCTATACCAGTGAGGGCCTTCTTGGGCGACTCCTTAATTTCGATAGCAAACTTAATCTGCACCTTGGCGATGCCGCGAAGGTTTTCGATAGAGTAGAGGTCGGCAACGAGACGGATGTGCTCGCCTGACTTTACAGCCTGGCCGAACTTCATCTTGTCCATGCCGTAGTTTACCATCATCTTGAGGTTCTTCACCTCAATGATCTGGTTCCACAGATAAGGCAGCATCGAGAGTGTGAGGTAGCCGTGGGCAATAGTCGACTTGAACGGACTCTCCACAGCGGCACGCTCGGTGTCTACGTGAATCCACTGATGGTCGAGGGTTGCATCGGCAAACATGTTGATGCGCTCCTGGGGGAGTTCAACATAGTCGGACACGCCGATGTTCTTGCCGAGTAAGGCGGCAAACTCGTGATAGCTGTTAATGATTACTTTTTCCATTTTTCTATTTTATTGTTTTAGTCTCCATCGGGAGCGTAGAGGAAGTCGTGCAGCGGATCAGGATACTCGAATATCTCTCCCTCGCGGAAGAAACGCTTCATTTCAATCTCGGCAGTCTCAACAGAGTCGGAAGCATGGATGATATTCTCCTGTCCGCTCATAGAGTAGTCGCCACGGATTGTGCCAGGAGCTGCCTTGCGTCCGTTGGTAGCACCAACGATGTTGCGCACAACGGTCACGGCACTGTTGCCCTCAACGCACATGGCAACAACGGGAGCCGACTTCATAGAGGCTGTGAGCCACGGGAAGAAGGGACGGTCCACCAAGTGAGCATAGTGCTCGTTGAGGATTGCGTCGTCGAGCTGCATCATTTTCAAGCCAACGATGCGCAGACCTTTGCGCTCCAAGCGGTTGATAACTTCGCCGATAAGACGGCGCTGAACTGTACACGGCTTCAACAGAATCAATGTCTTTTCCATATGAGATAGTGTTAATTGTTAATTGTGAATATGCAAAGTTAACCATTTTATATTTATTAAAGATAACTATTTTATATTTATTTTTGTGGTTTTACAATTATAAATCAGTAATTTTGCACATTATGAATAATACAACCATACGAGATTACGAGATAATGGCGCCGGTTGGCTCCCGTGAGAGCCTTCAGGCAGCCATACAGGCAGGTGCCGACAGTATCTATTTTGGCGTGGAGCAACTCAACATGCGCTCGCATTCTGCCAATCATTTCACTATTGACGACCTGCGTGAGATTGCAGCCACATGCACCGAGCATGGAATGAAGAGCTACCTCACAGTCAACACCATCATCTACGACGAGGATGTGGAGTTGATGCACCAGATAATTGACGCCGCCAAGGAGGCCAACATCTCTGCTGTCATTGCCAGCGATGTGGCTGTGATGACTTATTGCCGTCAGGTGGGCGTTGAGGTTCACCTTTCCACCCAGCTTAACATCAGCAATGCCGAGGCTCTGAAGTTCTATGCCCAGTTTGCCGATGTCGTTGTGTTGGCTCGCGAGCTTAACATGGATCAGGTGGCTTACATCTTCGAGCAGATTGAGAAGCAGCAGATACGCGGTCCTAAGGGTGAGTTGGTGCGCATAGAGATGTTCTGTCACGGAGCTTTGTGCATGGCCGTTAGCGGCAAGTGCTATATGAGCCTTATGAACACCGGACGCTCTGCCAACCGTGGCGAGTGTATGCAGATATGTCGCCGTTCCTACTCTGTCACCGACAACGAGACAGGTTGCCAGCTTGAGGTTGACAACAAGTATATCATGTCGCCAAAGGACTTGAAGACTATTCGCTTCATCGACCGCATGATGCGCTCGGGAGTGCGTGTGTTCAAGATTGAGGGACGTGCACGTGGACCAGAGTATGTATATAATGTGGTGAAATGCTACAAGGAAGCCATACAGGCGGTGCTCGACGGCACATTCACCGACGAGAAGAAGGACGAGTGGGACGAGCGTCTTGCCACAGTGTTCAACCGTGGATTCTGGGATGGCTACTACCAGGGACAGACCTTGGGCGAGTGGAACAGCAATTATGGATCCAACGCTACCGAGAAGAAAGTATACGTTGGCCGTGGTGTGAAGTATTTCTCAAAGCTTGGAGTGGCTGAGTTTACATGCGAGGCTGCCGAGTTCTCTGTAGGCGACAAGCTCCTTATCACCGGTCCTACCACGGGCGTGATGTATGTGAATGTCGACGAGATACGCTATGAGCTTAATCCTGTAGACACAGCCCACAAGGGACAGCATGTGTCGTTCCGTGTGCCAGGCAAGATTCGCCCGAGCGACAAACTCTTTAAACTGGAGAAAGTAGAAAAGTAGTAGATAGAAAAGAAGCATAATACTTAGGATTATGACAATCAACGAAGCACAAGACGAAGTAATAGAACAATTCCAAGACTTCACCGACTGGATGGACAAATACCAGTTGCTTATCGACCTCGGCGGCGAGCTTGAGCCGCTTGATGCCAAGTATAAGACCGAACAGAACCTCATCGACGGTTGCCAGAGCCGTGTGTGGGTGCAATGCGACATGACTCCTGATGGGCGTCTCGTATTCACTGCCGACAGCGACGCTCTCATCGTGAAGGGCATCATTGCCCTGCTTATCCAGGTGATAAGCGGACATACTCCGCGCGAGATACTCGATGCCGACCTCTATTTCATCGACCGCATAGGACTCAAGGACCATCTCTCGCCCACACGTTCCAACGGACTGCTCGCTATGGTGAAGCAGATTCGTATGTATGCGTTGGCGTATGAGGCAAAGAAGAATTAGGAGTGTTGAATGTTGGGTGATGAATTGTCGGCTGATGCCGATGGTGAATAGCCCAGTATAGAAATTTGAAAGATTATGAAGAAAACAATATTCTCCCTGTTCTTCACATTGGCGGTTGTGGCTATAGCCTGCTCGTGCGCCTCATGCAAGAATGCGTCGAAGTCGACTGCAGAACCAGACACAGTAGCCCTTGTAGGTCCTACTTTCTGTGCCGATTCTGCCTATGCCTTTGCGGCAAAGCAATGCAGCTTTGGCGAGCGCACTATGAACTCGAAGGCTCACGACCTCTGTGGCGAATGGATAATGTCCAAGTTCCGTGAGTTTGGCACTACTGTTGAGGCTCAGGATGCAGTGCTCACTGGTTGGGATGGCACAAAGCTCAAAAGCCGGAACATAATTGCTCGTTTCCGTCCGGAACATACCACACGCATACTTCTTTGTGCGCATTGGGACAGCCGTCCTTGGGCAGACAACGACCCTGACTCTACTAATTGGCGCAAGCCGGTTATGGCTGCCAACGATGGTGCAAGCGGTGTGGCGGTGATGCTTGAGCTTGCTCGACTGCTTCAGAACGACACTACATTAAATATAGGTGTCGACTTCGTTTGTTTCGATGCCGAGGACTATGGCACTCCGCAGTGGGCTACCACTCCAGAGAGTGGCGACACATGGGCCCTTGGAGCACAGTATTGGGCAGAGAATCTTCCGCAAGGCTACGAGGCACGCTACGGCATCCTGCTTGACATGGTGGGTGGCGAAGGTGCCAAGTTCTATCAGGAGGGAGTGTCTAAACAGTATGCCAATGAGATAGTAAATAAGGTGTGGCGCACAGCGTCGCAGATTGGCTACGGCTCCTTCTTTCCTATGAATGACGGTGGCATGATAACCGACGACCATGTGCCAGTGAACGAAAAGGCAGGCATCCCGTGTATCGACATCATTGCTTATTATCCCGACTGTCAGCAGAGTTCGTTCGGTCCTACATGGCACACCGTCAACGACACCATGGAGCATATCGACCCCAATGTGCTCAAGGCCGTGGGACAGACACTTGTGCAGGTGCTTTATTCCGAGCAATAACTGTTGTCAAGCACATGTATTCTTCACCCCTATGAACACATATACCATAAACAAAAAAACATTCAAAACAATGAACATAGCACTTATCGGCTACGGCAAGATGGGCAAGATGATTGAGTCTATCTGCAAGGAACGTGGCCACAAAATTGTGAGTATCATAGATGTTGACAACCAGCAGGACTTCGACTCTCCTGAGTTTGCCTCTGCCGACGTGGCAATTGAATTTACATCGCCTACAGCCGCCTATGGCAACTATCTGCGTGCGTTCAAGGCTGGCGTTAAGGTGGTGAGCGGTTCTACCGGATGGATGAAGGATCATGGCGATGATGTGCGTCGCATGTGCACAGAGGAAGGCAAGACTCTGTTCTGGGCTTCCAATTTCTCTATCGGTGTGGCTATCTTCTCGGCTGTCAACCGCTATCTCGCCAAGATAATGAATCAGTTCCCGCAGTATGATGTGCGTATGGAGGAGACCCACCACATACATAAGCTTGACGCTCCGAGCGGCACTGCCATCACTCTTGCTGAGGAGATAATAGGCGACCTCGACCGTAAGTCGTCATGGGTGAAGGGTGAGCAGCATCTTGCCGATGGCACAGTGGAGGGAACTAACAATGTTGCTCCCGACCAGCTTGCCATTGAGAGCATACGCCGCGACGAGGTGCCTGGCATTCATAGTATTATCTACGACAGCGACGCCGACTGCATAACAATCACTCACGATGCCCACTCGCGCAAGGGATTTGCCCTTGGTGCCGTGCTCGCGGCAGAGTATACAAAGGACCACGAAGGATTGCTTACAACCTCCGACCTCTTTAAGTTTTAGTCCACAGCAAGCTGATAAAAAAAACAAAACATGACTGAAAAAGAAAAGAAAGCCCTCAACCCAAAGGTGCAGTGGGCTAAGTTCACCATAGTTGCGGTGCTTTATCTTCTCTTCCTCTATTGGGTGGAGAGTTGGTGGGGACTGATTGTACTCCCGTTCATCTTCGATGTTTACATCACCAAGAAGATAAAATGGCAGTGGTGGCGCGAGAGCGAAGGTGCCACACGCTTCATAATGTCGTGGGTGGATGCCTTGGTGTTTGCCCTTGTGGCAGTGTATTTCATCAATCTGTTCTTCTTCCAGAACTATGTCATTCCCTCTTCTTCGCTTGAGAAGTCACTCCTTACTGGCGACTATCTCTTTGTGTCGAAGGTGAGCTATGGCCCGCGTAAACCGCAGACTCCACTCACTTTGCCCTTGACACAGCATACATTGCCTGTGTTCGAGTGCAAGTCTTACATCGAGTGGCCTCAATGGCAGTATGAGCGTGCCAAGGGACTTGGCACTGTGCAGCAGAACGACATCGTGGTGTTCAACTATCCTGCCGGCGACTCTTTGTGCTCGGCTCCTCAGTATCAGGCGCAGGACTTCTATCGTCTTGCCTATGGACTTGGCGAGGGCAGCTATGCCTCTAAGCAGCCAAGCGGACTCCTGCCAAATATAGGCGAGATGCAGCCACAGCATCGTCATGACTTCTTTGCGATGCTCTACAACGAGGGACGCAAGATCATCAATGCCAATCCTTCGGAGTATGGCGAGGTGATTTCACGTCCTGCCGACCGTCGTGAGAACTACGTTAAGCGTTGTGTGGGTCTGCCTGGACAAGTGTTGCAGATAAAGAACCACATTATTTATACCGACGGCAAGGCCAACAAGGAGCCTGACAATGTGCAGTATTGCTACTCTGTCAAGCTGCGCGGACAGTTGCCTATGGAGCTTATCGACGAGCTTGGAATATCTCAGGAAGACATTATCTCGCTTAATCAGCAGGGCTTCCTTCCGCTTACCAATGCCTCGGTAAAGGCTCTTCGTGCCCGCAAGGACTTGGTGGAGAGCGTGACCTTTGTCAACGACCCTACCACATGGGACATCTATCCTCTTAACGGCAACAAGGGTTGGACACGCGACAACTATGGTCCGGTGTGGATTCCTAAGAAGGGTGCCACCATCAGTCTCTCTATGGACAACATCGCTATATACGAGCGTCCTATCCGTGTATATGAGGGCAACGACCTGCAGGTGAAGGGTGGAAAGATATATATCAACGGTAAGCCTGCCAATAAGTATACATTCAAGATGGACTACTATTGGATGATGGGCGACAACCGCCATAACTCACTCGACTCACGCTATTGGGGATTCGTGCCTGAAGACCATATTGTGGGTAAGCCGATATTCATTTGGTGGAGTCATGATCCCGACCATTCGGGCTTCTCTGGCATTCGCTGGAGCAGACTGTTTAGGTTTGTGGATGATATAAAATAAAGATTGAAAATTATTTGAATGAATAACTCTCAAGCAGTACAGCATATTACTCCCCTCCCTGCGGGGGAGAGGCTGGGGATAGGACTTCTATCCTCAGCCTATTTCCCTCCCGTTCAATGGATGCAGAAACTGCATCGCTATAAGCATGTCATCATTGAGCGTAACGACAATTTCTGCAAACAGACATTCCGCAATCGTTGTCTTATAGCCACTGCCAATGGTGTGCAGGCTCTCACAGTGCCTATTGAGCGGTATGAGGGTGCGAAATGTCCCATGCGCGACATACGTGTCAGCGACCATGGTGAATGGCGCCACTTGCATTGGAATGCCATAGTGTCGGCTTATGGCGAGAGTCCTTTCTTTGATTATTATGCCGACGATTTAAGGCCCTTCTTCGAGCGCAAGTGGGAGTTTCTTCTCGACTTCAACATGGAGATTGCCATGAAGCTGTGTGAGTTGCTTGACGTGCGTCCCGACATATCCTTTACCGACAGTTATGCTGATGCTGCCGAGATTAATGCCGATGACTTCCGCGACGCCATTCGTCCCAAGCATCCATTGCCCGACCCGTCGTTTGAACCACGTCCTTATTATCAGGTATACGCACAGCGTCACGGTTTCCAGCCAAACATGTCGGCACTCGACCTCTTGTGCAACGAAGGACCCGAAGGAATTTTTTATTTGTAGTTTCACCAAGCCAAAGAAGCCATTTGGCAGACTTGGTAAAAATAAGAGCAATAATCCATGCAACCAGAATACGTATTTGAAACAGAAATGGAAGTGCGCGACTATGAGTGCGACATCCAAGGCATTGTGAACAATGCCAACTATCTTCACTATACCGAGCACACCCGTCACCTTTATCTCCAATCGCTTGGCGTGAGTTTTGCCAAATTGCACGAGCAAGGCGTCGACCCAGTAGTGGCTCGCATGAACCTGCAATACAAGACACCCTTGCGTAGCGACGATGTCTTCATATCGCGCCTTGGTGTAAAGAAGGAAGGATTGCGCTATGTCTTCAATCAGGATATCTTCCGCAAGTCGGACAACCGCCTCTGCTTACGTGCCACAGTAGAGCTTGTGTGTCTTATCAATGGCCGACTTGGCAATAGCGAAGACTATGACCGTGCTTTCGGGTTTATCAAGTAAGATTCTTATATAATGATTATGAATCTCGCACAGATGTCACGGATTCCACGGACACTGCTATAAATCATCATAATACCACAGATTTATCGTCTAACTACGCAGGCGTATATCACAGATATAGGTATAAACAAACACAATATTACCTCCTCTCTGTGATATCTGTGAAATCAGTGGGAGATACATGAATCAGTATAGTTTGTTTTTAAAGGAAAATGAAAATAGGAAATATAGAATTTGGACCGCAGCCGTTGTTTCTTGCTCCAATGGAGGACGTCACTGATATAGGATTCCGCCATCTTTGCAAGCGCTTTGGAGCTTCGATGGTCTATACAGAGTTTGTGAGTGCCGAGGCACTTGTGCGCTCTGTCAACGCTACTCTGAAGAAACTCAACATAAGCGACGAGGAACGCCCTGTGGGCATACAGATATATGGTCGTGATGTGGAGTCGATGGTTGAGGCCGCAAAGATTGTGGAGCAAGCCAATCCCGATGTTATCGACATCAACTTTGGCTGCCCCGTGAAGAAGGTTGCGGGCAAGGGAGCAGGTGCGGGAATGTTGCAGAACATACCGCTGATGCTCGACATAACACGCGAAGTGGTGAAGGCTGTAAAGACACCCGTCACCGTGAAAACCCGATTGGGATGGAACTCAGAGAGCCTTGTCATTACCGACCTTGCCGAGCAACTCCAGGATTGCGGCATACAGGCTCTCACCATTCATGGACGCACACGCGCACAGATGTATACTGGCGACGCCGACTGGACCCTTATTGGTGAGGTGAAAAACAATCCACGCATACATATCCCAATCATAGGCAATGGCGACATCTGCACACCTGAGCAGGCAAAGCAGGCATTCGACCGCTATGGCGTGGACGCGGTGATGGTGGGACGTGCCACATTCGGTCGCCCTTGGATATTCAAGGAAATGCGCGACTATCTTGACGGACTCCCCGAAGACTCCTCGCTTACTTTCGACCGCAAGCTCGACATCCTACTTGAGCAACTGCACATAAACGTGGAGCGCATCGACGAATACCGTGGCATACTTCATACCCGCCGCCATATAGCAGCCTCGCCCATCTTCAAGGGCATCCCCGATTTCCGCCAGACACGCATTGCTATGCTGCGTGCCACAACCGTGGAGGAACTCACGGGCATCATGGAGCAAGTGAGAACCCTTATAAAGGAGCGTGAGGTGTAGACCCACTTATACATTATATATATAGTATTATTTCAGGAAATTCAGAAAACACGACGATGAGAAAAACAGCGACTACTTTTCTATTTGTGCTATCTTGTGTGGCAGCCAGCGCACAGCGACAGCACGTTGTGGCAGACATGGACACCCGTCTGCCACTGCAAGGAGCTGTTGTCGCTACATCAGGAGGACAACGCCTTGTGACCGACTATACCGGACGTTTCCATTCCACATTGCCTGTGACGAGTGCCACTGTGTCGAAGAAGAACTATATGCAGCGACGCGTGGGTGCTGCCGAGTTGCAGCAGGACACCATCTATCTTATTCCCCAGGAGGTGGTGCTCAAGGAAGTGGAAGTGACAACCCCAGGCTTCTCGTTCGACACGAAGAAGGCCTTGAGCAAAGAAATGGAAAATGCCAAGTTCAACCAACAGGTGGCACAAGGAGGCAATCTGCTTGGACTCATCACTCTGCTTCTGCCTTCCAGCAAGGCTAAAGGCATCACACGTGCTGAGAAAATAAAGAAAGTGCTTGAGAAATACTGAACTCATACATATAATAATCAACAACCTATTAAAACTTCATTCTAATGACAATCATTAATGCAACCCCAGCCCATGCAGCCGACATCGCGCAGCTCATCATGACAGCTATGACCGAGGACTGCTGCCAGTTTCTCGCCGGTAAGGACCACACTCTCGACGACTTCTATCAGATGATGGTGTCGCTCGTGCTTATGGACGACTCGCAATACAGTTGGCGCAACGCTTTTGTGGTTCTCGACGAAGAGGCTACTGATGGCGACCTTGACCATGCTCCCATTGCAGGTGCCATTGTGGGTTATGACGGTAAGGATTTGCGTCGCTTGCGTCGTCGATTCCAGCAGGAGGCTCTTGACAAGCTGCAGATGGACTACTCGCAGATGGACGATGAGACACAAGAGGGGGAGTTTTATCTTGACTCACTCGCCGTGTATCCCGAATATCGTGGACGTGGCATAGCCAAGCAACTACTCAAGCGATTCATCGATCATGCTGCAAGTATTTCGTTGCCAGCAGCCCTGCTTGTGGATAAGGGCAATCCCAATGCCGAGCGTCTCTACAAGTCGATAGGCTTTGTCTATGCCAACGATGCCATGTGGGGTGGGCACGAAATGCGACATCTCGTCTACAATCATTCACTTTGATTTCAATTAATGACTACATCTGAATTTATATCACTCAACCGGATGGGCAACCCGCGTGAGCTTGCTCTGCAGTCGCGCCGCTATCCTGATGTGGACATGCCTTATGCCTTGAACCAGATTCAGGGTTGGCAGACAGCACGGTTGAAACTACCTTCGTGGGCAGAATGTGATGGGGTGGTTTATCCGCCCCATCTTAATATGGAGCAGTGCTCATCCGAACCCACGGCTCGCTATAAGCAGGAGGTTGTGGGCGCATGGCTTGAGAGATGCCAACATCACTCAGCATCGCCACAAGCTACAACCATGACCGACCTTACAGGAGGCTTTGGTGTTGACTTCTCCTTCACGTCTCGTTGCTTCGACCATGCCACATACGTGGAGCGCAATGCCGCATTGTGTGCTGTGGTCGAGGGCAATCTCCCGCGTCTTGGTATAGGCAATGCCCGTGTGGTATGTGCCGAGGCAGAGGACTTGCTTGCCAATATGGAGGAGCAGACAATGCTCTTTCTCGACCCTGCCCGCCGCGACGAGCATGGGGCAAAGACAGTGCTCATAGGCGACTGTACGCCCGATGTCACAGCATTGCTTCCGCAACTCATGGCCAAGTCGCGCTTTACTGTGTTGAAACTCTCGCCCATGCTCGACTGGCATAAGGCGATTGACGACTTGCAGAATACAGTGCGCGAGGTGCATATTGTGTCGGTAGGTGGCGAGTGTAAGGAACTCTTGTTGGTGTTGACAAAGGCAGATACGGCTGATGGTGAGTGTGGTGAGGGAGCCGAGGCTTTGCATGTTGTATGTGTGGACATTCAGCCTAAAGCCGACAGTGAGGGCAAATACCAGCGCAGCCAATTCTGTTATTCCATAGCAGATAATGCTAATGGCAATACCTCAGAGAACTATTCAACACCATTGCATACCGCCGCTCAGGCATTCACCGTTAATGATTCTGCTTACCTCTATGAGCCTAATGCCTCGATAATGAAGGCTGGATGTTTCGGCGAGATAGCAAGGGCTTATGGTGTGAGTGCGGTAAGTGTGAACAGTCATCTGTTCCTATCAAAGGATAGGGTGGAGGACTTCCCAGGCAGAGCATTTGCCATTGATGCCCTGACAACAATGAACAAGCGACAGCTCAAGCAGACTATTGGCGACTTGAAGCAGGCAAATATAGCCGTAAGAAACTTTCCGCTATCGGTGGCAGACCTACGCAAGCGGCTCAAACTTCGTGACGGAGGCGACGCTTATATCTTTGCCACAACCACAGCCGATGGCGAACATGTGCTTCTCTTGACGCATAAGAGCAGATGATCTAAATGGTTATTAAACAGTTACAGACAGCCGTATATCTCCAAAATAAATATAAATATCGCCTTGATATTCTTTTGTTTAACGTTTTTTCCGTAATTTTGCAATTTTAAGGATTATATTAAGAGATGTCGTGCCTACAATAGAGGAAAGGCACGACAACCAATTGAATTTTAAATCAAAACAGAAACAATAGATGTCAGCAGTAGAAATACGCAAGGTGGAGTCGCGCCGCGACCTCCGCACTTTTATTGACTTTCATTACGATCTTTATGAGGGTAACCCATACGATGCCCCAAATCTCTACACCGACGAGGTGAACACCCTGCGCAAGGACAAGAATGCAGCTTTCGATTTCTGCGAGGCTGAGTATTTCCTTGCTTATAAGGATGGAAAGCTCGTAGGCCGCGTGGCAGCAATCATCAACAACAGAGCCAACGAGAAGTGGCAGCGTAAGTCGGTGCGCTTTGGATGGATCGACTTTGTTGACGATATCGAGGTGTCGAAGGCTTTGCTCAAGGCTGTAGAGGATTACGGACGCTCTAAGGGTATGACTGAGGTGATAGGTCCGCTCGGCTTTACCGATATGGACCCCGAGGGTATGCTTACAGCTGGATTCGACCAGCTTGGCACACAGGCCACCATTTACAACTATTCCTACTATCCCGAGCACATGGAACGCATGGGTTGCTGGGAGAAGGACAACGACTATGTGGAGTATAAACTGTATGTGCCAGACCAGATTCCTGAGAAATATGCCAAGGTGGCACAGATGATTCAGAAGCGCTACAATCTGCACATCAAGAAGCTCCATAAGGACGAGATATTTGGTGAGAACGGCTACGGACAGAAGATTTTCGACGTTATCAACGCCACTTTCCAGCATCTTTATGGCTATTCAACGCTCACTCAGCGACAGATCGACCAGTATGTCAAGATGTATCTCCCGATGATCGACCTTAGTCTTGTGAGCCTTATCGAGGATTGGAACACACCCGACCATAAGCTCATCGGCGTGGGCATCACATTGCCTTCGTTGACTAAAGCCTTGCAAAAGTGCCGCAAGGGACGCCTTTTCCCATTCGGATGGGTGCATATCCTTCGTGCGTTGAAGCAGCACAAGACCAACATTGTAGACTTGCTGCTCGTGGGCATCCTGCCTGAATATCGTGCCAAGGGAGCCAATGCGCTGCTCTTCTACGACCTCATCCCACGTTATCAGAAGTATGGCTTCGAGTGGGGCGAGACTCATGTGGAGATGGAGACAAATGAAAAGGTGCAGGGACAGTGGCAATATCTTGAGCGTGAATGCCACAAGAGAAGACGCTGCTACAAGAAAACAATCGGCAATTCTTAATTGACGGTTGACAATTATGATTACCCTTGAGGGTAGGACAAAACAAGAGAAAAATGGAAGAAGAATTAAATAACCCACAACCCACAGTACAGTATACCGACGACAACATTCGCCACCTCTCCGACATGGAGCACGTGCGCACTCGTCCCGGTATGTATATCGGTCGCCTTGGCGATGGCAACTTGCCAGAGGATGGTATCTACGTATTGCTGAAGGAGGTAATCGACAACTCCATTGACGAGTTCAAGATGAATGCCGGAAAGCGTATAGAGGTGGATATAGATGAAAGGTTGCGTGTTTCCGTGCGCGACTATGGACGAGGCATTCCTCAAGGCAAGCTTGTTGAGGCTGTATCGGTGCTCAACACGGGAGGTAAGTACGACTCAAAGGCTTTCAAGAAGAGTGTCGGACTGAATGGTGTGGGTGTGAAGGCGGTCAACGCTCTATCGGCTAACTTCGAGGTTAAGTCTTACAGAGACGGCAAAGTGCGTGCTCTGAAGTTTGAGAAGGGCAACCTGACCAGCGACGAGACCACTGATACCGACGACGAGAACGGCACCTTCATATTCTTCGAGCCAGACCCAACGCTCTTTGTAGGCTACTCATTCCACGACGACATCGTGGAGACCATGCTCCGCAATTACACATATCTTAATACGGGGCTTACAATCATGTACAACGGTCACCGCATTCTCTCGCGCAATGGTCTTGCCGACCTCCTTACCGACACCATGACCACCGACCCTCTCTATCCTATCATCCACGTCAAGGGCGAGGATATAGAGATTGCTTTCACCCATACCAACCAGTATGGCGAGGAGTATCACTCGTTTGTCAATGGTCAGCATACCACCCAGGGAGGTACTCATCAGAGTGCCTTCAAGGAGCATATAGCCCGCACCATAAAGGAGTTCTTCGGCAAGAACTACGAGTTCACCGACATTCGCAACGGACTTGTGGCTGCCATAGCCATAAATGTTGAGGAACCTATGTTCGAGAGTCAGACCAAGATTAAGCTCGGCTCTTTGCAGATGGCTCCCGGTGGAGAGAGCATCAACAAGTATGTTGGCGACTTTGTGAAGCTTGAGGTAGACAACTTCCTGCATATACATGCCGATGTGGCTGAGGTTATGCAGCAGAAGATAACCGAGAGCGAGCGCGAGCGCAAGGCTATGGCTGGCGTGACAAAATTGGCTCGTGAGCGTGCCAAGAAGGCTAATCTTCACAATAGAAAGCTGCGTGATTGCCGCATACACTATTCCGATGCCAAGAACGACCGCAAGGAGGAATCGTCGATATTCATTACCGAGGGCGACTCAGCCAGTGGCTCTATCACCAAGAGCCGCGACGTAAACACACAGGCTGTGTTCTCGTTGCGAGGCAAACCGCTCAACTCATACGGACTGACCAAGAAGGTGGTCTATGAGAACGAGGAGTTCAATCTGCTTCAGGCTGCGCTCGACATTGAGGATGGTCTCGACTCCCTGCGCTACAACAAGGTGATAGTTGCCACCGATGCCGATGTGGACGGTATGCACATCCGACTGCTTATCATTACCTTCTTCCTGCAGTTCTTCCCCGACCTCATAAAGAAGGGTCATGTGTATGTGTTGCAGACCCCATTGTTCCGTGTGCGCAATCGCCGCACAAAGATCAAGAACAAGCAGGTGGTGGCTGATGCCGACGCACGGCTCAATGGCAAAGAGAAGAAAAGCGACTTCATCACTCGCTACTGCTATAGCGAGGAAGAGCGTTTGCAGGCTATCAAGGACCTCGGTCCCGACCCTGAGATAACACGATTCAAAGGTCTCGGTGAGATATCGCCTGATGAGTTTGCCCACTTTATAGGTCCTGACATGCGACTTGAACAAGTGACTCTGCATAAGACCGACCAGGTGCAGAAACTCCTTGAATACTACATGGGAAAGAACACAATGGAGCGACAGAACTTCATTATCGAGAACCTTGTGGTGGAAGAGGACTTGCCGGAGGACGATATTGTTTAAGTCATGTGATGAACGTGTAATGTTTAAGTCGTATAATAGTTTATGAAATCATTGAGAATCGCGATATTCACGCTTCTTGTCATTGCCGTGGCAATTGGCGTGACCGCTCAGCGCAACAATCCATTGCGCAAGTTGCAGATAGCCAATCTTGCTGTCAGCAACCTATATGTCGACTCTGTTGACGAGAACAAGCTCGTGGAGGATGCCATACGCGGTATGCTTAAGGGGCTCGACCCTCACTCCACTTATACCACTGCCAAGGAGACAAAGGAGATGAATGAGCCTCTGAATGGCTCGTTCGACGGTATAGGTGTGCAGTTTAATATGGTGGAGGACACTCTGCTCATCATCCAACCTGTAGTCAAGGGCCCTTCTGAGAAGGTGGGTATACTTGCCGGCGACCGTATCATCACCGTCAACGACACCACTATTGCCGGAGTGAAGATGAAACGCAATGACATTATGCGTCGTCTGCGTGGACCGCGAGGCTCTAAGGTTAAGCTTGGCATCAAGCGTCGTGGCGTGGACGAGTTGTTGTATTTCACAGTCAACCGTGGCAAGATACCATTGTATACTGTTGATGCCTATTATATGATTCGCCCTAAGTTGGGCTACATACGCATTGGCTCGTTCGGAGCCACCACATACGGTGAGTTTATGCACGCAGCCGACTCTTTGCAGCGTGCAGGTATGCGCGACCTTATTGTCGACCTCCAGGATAATGGTGGTGGCTATTTGCAGGCAGCAGTCAAGATAACCGAAGAGTTCTTGAAGAAGAACGACCTCATTGTATATACCGAGGGACGTGCGCAGAAGCGTATGGAGTATAAAGCCGACGGTGGAGGCCGATTGCTCAAGGGTAATGTATATGTGCTTGTGAATGAGTTTTCGGCATCGGCTGCCGAGATTCTTACGGGTGCCTTGCAGGATCAAGACCGTGCCACAGTCATAGGTCGGCGCTCGTTTGGCAAGGGATTGGTGCAGCGTCCTATAGAGTTTGAGGATGGCTCAATGATACGTCTCACCATTGCCCACTACTACACTCCCTCTGGACGTTGCATTCAGAAGCCCTACGAGAAGGGCGATCTTGAGGACTATGCCATGGATATAGAGAAGCGTTTCAAGCATGGCGAGTTGTATTCGGCAGACTCAATCCACTTTGCCGACTCACTGAAGTATCAGACTCTTCGCCGTCATCGCACTGTGTATGGCGGTGGAGGCATAATGCCGGATGAGTTTGTGCCGCTCGACACCACCCAATACACCAAACTGCATCGTCAGATAGTGGCTCGCTCGCTCATCATCAACGCCACATTGCGCTATGTAGACCAGCATCGTGAGGAACTTAAGGCGAGCTATCCGTCGTTTGATGACTATGTGAGTAAGTTTGAAGTACCGTCGGCAATGACCGACAGCATATTTGCCGAGGCGGAGCGACTGAAGCTGAAACCGTACAATGAAGAGGAATGCAAGAAGACACTTCCTATGCTACGCTGTCAGCTCAAGGCTCTCATCGCCCGCGACATCTGGGATATGAACGAGTATTTCCGCATAATGAACGAGGCAAACCATATCGTTTGCCGTGCTGTGGAAATAGCTACAAAATAAAAGGTTCATCCGGAATATCAGAAATTGAATTTTGAGTTTTGAATTTTGAGTTTTGAATTATCGCCGTTGGCGATTTTGAATTATTCAATTTTGAGTTTTGATTTTATAATTCTCAATTCCTAATTGAACAATTCCTAATGCGCAAAGCGCACAATTCAAAACTCAAAATTCAAAACTCAAAATTCAATTTCTGTTTATCGCATAGAAGTTGGCACCATTCACAGCCATGCGTGTCTCGAACACGCCAGCAGCATCAGGCTTAACCTTTATCGTGCGACCATCCTGCAAGTTGGCCTGTATAGTGCCATCCTCGTTGAATCGGAATATCTCAGTCTTCTTTCCGTCCTGCACCTGCGACCACGAGTCGTTCTTCTTGTCATAAACGAAGCGTATAACCTCGCCGTCGGGGTTCTTTACCTCATATCCGTCCTTTAGAGTTGTCACTGCATAGTAGCGACCATCCTTGCCAAGCACCTCCTCTGTGGTGCCTATCTTCTGTGCCATAGGATTGCTGCCCGACCAGAATTCAACAGTGTTGAACACAAGAACGTCTGCAACAGCACATACGGCATAGGCAGGAGATATGATAATGAAGATGATTTCGTTAAGAAATTTAGAGCCAGTGGCATGAGAGTTCCACTTAGCCACGCGATTGAATAGAGAGAAAGAACCTACACAAGAGGTTGTGAGCAGAGTTGCGGCGAGAAAAATAGCCGACACTTTGAGATGTTTCATTTTCATAAGCTGTCTTTTTTATAGGTTATTGCTACAAAATTCGTCAAAAATATTGATATATGCAAACTATTTCCATATAATCTCGTTGGTGGATGAATTAATATATAAAATATTATGTCGGGTTAATTTAATATAAATAGTCGGCATACTATTTGCTTGTGGATTTTTAACATAAAGCTCTAAAGCAGCCAAAGGAGAATAAGAGAGGTTGGAACGTAAACAGTTGGGAATGAGTAG
>CAKQEI010000002.1 GCA_934230115.1 uncultured Prevotella sp.
ACATCACCGACTTCTTCGACCGTCTCGACGAGCGCACCGAAGCCAACCTTATCAGGGCTGTGGAGCAGCGAATGGCCCATCGACGAATGCAACATGCCAATATCTCATCTGTGTTGCCCACGCTGACGCCTACAGAGCAGGAGGTATGCCGATTGATTATCGGTGGCAATACTATATATGAAATAGCGTCAATACTCAACAAAACACCCAACAACATCAGTTCGGTGAGAATACATATACGTAAGAAACTCGGACTTGCTAAGAATGACGACCTAAGAGAAGTGTTGATGAAAACTTTTTAGCCTATCAGTAACATATCTAAGGAATTGACTGCTGCAAGTTTCTAATTCGCAGCATTTTCATTATAATAAATAAAAGAGCTATTTGGAGCCCCGATGCGTGACGCATCGGGGGCTTTTTGCATCCCGAACGAATCCCGAACGCATCCCGAAGGAGTTACTTATATATAATAATGTGTATTATTAACCTATTGCCTCAAGAAGCTTTATTGCATCCACATACTGTGCAATGCCCTCTGCCACCATCTTAGCGTCGTGCATAGCAAGCACCACTGTTGACGGACGATTAACAACATCGCCTCCGGCAAACACACCCTTGCGAGTAGTCATGCCATAAGGAGTCTCGCGTGTAACTACATATCCGCGGTCGTCAACATCAATGCCAGTTGTTGTCGACACTATGCGGCTTGCAGGTTTTGAGCCAAGAGCCATGAGCACATAGTCGGCTTTCTCCACACGGCGTTCGCCCTGCTTTGTCTCTATCACAACCTCTGTCATCTTACCGTTTTCATCGCTATGAATCTCAACTATATTAGACTCCCAATTGAACTTTACGCCCTCTTCCACAGCCTCGTCATACTCAGAGCGGAGTGCAGGCATGTCGTTGATAGTACGGCGATAAACCACTTCCACGCTCTCGGCACCCAAACGCACAGCAGTACGTGCAGCATCCATTGCGGTATTGCCGCAACCGATAACGAAGCAACGGTCGCCCTTGCCCACAACAACCTCCTTACGGTCGAGGTTACCCTCATTGTAAAGACTCACACGGCGCAGGAACCAAATGGCTTGTCGCACACCCTTGATGTCGCCACCAGGAATGTCAAGCTTCTGAGGCTTGCCCGTGCCAGTGCCCATGAATATAGCGTCGAATCCCTGAGCAAAGAGGTCGTCTACAGTGTAGTCCTTGCCAATAGTAGTGTTGCAGTGGATAACCACACCAAGCTCCTCCATCTTCTTTATCTCGCGGCGCACGATGTCCTTAGGCAATCGATATTCAGGAATACCAAACATGAGCACTCCGCCCGGTTCTGGCTCCATCTCGAATATCTCGACATTGAATCCCTGACGCGAGAGGTCGCCAGCAATGGTAAGTCCGGCAGGACCAGAGCCAATGACAGCCACCTTACCACGTGTCTTAGGCAGAAGCTTCTCGCGTATCAGTCCCATGTTGCCGTCAAAGTCGGCAAGGAAACGCTCGAGTTTTCCCACATGAATGCCATGTCCCTTCTTGCCAAGCACACAATGTCCCTCACACTGTTTCTCGTGTGGACACACACGTCCGCACACAGCAGGCAGATTGCTCTTCTCGTTGATGATGTGCATGGCATTGCCAAAGTTACCCATCGATAGTTCGTGAATCCAGTCTGGAATATCATGGCTGATAGGACATCCCTTCTTACACTGTGGCACCTTGCAGTGCAAGCAGCGTTTAGCCTCCTCGATAGCCTCGTGCATTGTGTAACCTTCATTCACTTCTTGAAACAGATTCTTGTTCTCTTCCATTTTAGTTGATCTTTTAGTTTTTAATATTTGCCGCCCACAAGCGACAGTGTTTTTTATAATACGTATATATTTTTCAACAGTTACCCCATCTTTTAGTTCTTCTTCGACGTTATACCACCATTTTTTGTCATGGTCAATGTCACCTGCTGCAAGTCATGCGACGTATGGTCGAATATAAGATTAGGGTTGAAGCGTCTGCCTTTGAAGTGAGTCTCAAAATGCAGATGCTCTGTAGATGCTCGTCCTGTACGTCCTGTAAGACCTATCACTTGTCCAGCCTTCACCTTGTCACCCACCTTTACAAGGTTTTTCGACTGATGAGAGTACAGAGTCTCCAACCCGTTGGCATGGCGAATCACAATACAGTTGCCGTATCCGGCATATGGCGATGAACGAGTAACCACCCCATCAAAGGCAGCAAAAATCTCGTCGTTGGGCTTTGTCTTGAGGTCGACACCAGCGTGGCGGCGCTTGCCTCCGTAGGGGCTTATCACCTTGGCTCCGGGCAACGGATAAGCCCAGCGTTGCTTCTCCATTTGTTCCAGATTCCACTTGAATGTAGCTGTCTTCTCGAAAGCGTCATCCAGCTTCATTTCATCCTCGGTTTCTACGATGTCCACCTTGTCGCCAAGCACACTCACGTTGACATATTGTCCGTCCTTCTCGCAGAGCAAGGTCTGTCGGCGCAGTTGGTGAGTTTTGACATTTATTACTGCCGAAGGATTTATTCGTCCTCCATTCAGCATAATGGCAAAGTCGCAGAAAATCTTGCCTTCGCTGCTACCTGCAATTGCAATGGTCTGTCCTGCACGCACATAATCGCCCACATTTACAAGATTCTGAGCGTTGTTGCCATACACTGTTTCAAAACCGTTGCGGTGGCGCACCACAATCACATTGCCGTAATCAGGATGTTTGCGCGAAAGTCGTACAATGCCTTCAAACATCGACTTCACAGCATCTCCCTCGGTAGTGGTTATCTCTATCGTGTTGTTCTTGCGCACCGTAGCCTTGCCTACTGGCAACGGGAACGAATATTCCGATGCCTTCAACGCACTCAAGTCAACGTTGAAGGCATCGGAACGCGTGAATAGTCCTGGAGTTTCGATACTGATTTGTTGTTGTTCGGCGGCAGTGAACTGCTGCTTTACGGGAGCCGACGCGGTGGTGGTTATCACCAGCGCGAAGGCTAAAGGTAAAAGAATTTTGCGTATATTCATCATCTATAAAAAGAGTCTTAATTCAATATTATTCCCGTATAAATTCGTCCTGACTCCACCCCCAGCCGACGTGCCGAGAAATAGTCGTCGACACGACTATAGGTGCAGATGTCCGACATTTGTATGTTCTCCTCCTTCACGCCAGTGTGCATCAGCAGCATCTTGTTGGCGAGAGGCAGGTTGAGATGCCATTTTTTCTCGAAGCGTTTGGCGGGGTCGGTAGCGTCGGGATTGCGCTTAATCTGTTCTTCGGCAATGGCAGCCATATCGAAAGCAGCCTGCTCGAAAGCCTCATACACCTCATCGCCCACTTCAAAGTTTTCAATTGAAATGCCAGGACCAACTACAGCTATCAGCTTTGCAGGGTCGGTATTGTATGCCATGCGCATTTCGAGCACAGCCTTGTGTACAATACGTGCCAATGTGCCTCGCCATCCAGCATGAATGGCAGCAGCTGCATGATGTTCCTCATCGTAAAGCAAAACAGGAATACAATCGGCTGTTGACACTCCTATACAAAGCCCCTTTACATTAGTAATTACAGCATCAACCCCTTCAAGCAACATGCGTTTGACGTTTTCTGGCAAAGCAAGAAACTCACTACCTATGATACGTGTCTCAACACCATGCGTCTGATGAGGAATAATTATACGGTTGGAGTCTATCTTAAGTTCTGTGGCAAGCAACTTGCGGTTGGCTGCCACATGCTCCGCATTATCGCCACAATACTCATTTACGTTGAGCGAGGCATAACTGCCCTCGCTCACTCCGCCATGACGCGTGGTGGAGAAGGCCACCACACCGTCGGACATATTATAATAGGAAAGCACCGGTTTCTGATTACTCATTCTTGGTGTCCTCCTCGTATTCAAAGTCGTCGAGATCCTCGATGTCGTCAATATCCTCGATGTCCTCGTCGTCAAGATATATTATCTCGTCCTCACCCTCGGCCTTAAGCTCTTCGGCAAAGCGGCTCATATCCTTGTCGCGGTGAACAAGTGTGTCCTCCGAAGTGATAACCTGGAGCTTGTTGCTCTCGGCATTAAGCTCACGCCACAGAATATCCTTGAGTTCCTGTATGCCGAGACCAGTCACTGACGATATGAACACCACCGGAAGGTCATTGGGCAGAGTCTCGCGCAACATATCCATAAGTTCCTCGTCGAGCAAGTCGCACTTCGTAACAGCCAACACACGGTGCTTGGTGAGCATGTCGGGATTGAACTGTTCCAACTCGTTGAGCAACAACTCATACTCTTTCTTTATGTCGTCGGTGTCGCCTGGCACCATGAAGAGCAGCAACGAGTTGCGCTCAATATGACGCAGGAATCGCAATCCGAGACCCTTGCCCTCGCTTGCTCCCTCAATAATGCCAGGAATGTCGGCCATTACAAACGACTTATGGTCGCGGTAGTCAACAATGCCAAGCGACGGCTCAAGTGTAGTAAATGGATAGTTGGCTATCTTAGGACGCGCGCTCGACACAGCTGAGAGCAATGTCGACTTGCCCGCATTAGGCAAACCTACAAGACCTACATCGGCAAGCAACTTAAGCTCAAGGATGATAGTCATCTCCTCCATAGGCTCGCCCGGCTGAGCGTAGCGCGGAGTCTGGTTGGTGGCTGTGCGGAACTGGAAGTTGCCCAATCCACCTCGACCGCCCTTAAGAAGCAGCACTTCCTGACCGTCGTAGGTTACATCGCACACATATTTGCCTGTCTCGGCGTTATACACCACGGTTCCGCACGGCACATCGATGTAAATGTCCTTACCGTCCTTGCCGTGACACTTGTCGCGACCACCGTTGCCTCCATGCTCAGCAAAGACGTGACGCTGGAACTTAAGGTGGAGCAATGTCCAGTAGTTGTGGTTGCCACGCAGATAGATGCTGCCGCCATGTCCACCGTCGCCACCGTCGGGACCTCCATTAGGATTGTACTTCACATGGCGCAAGTGCATTGAGCCCCTGCCACCTTTGCCCGAACGGCAATATATCTTCACATAGTCAACGAAATTGGATTCTGCCATTTTTTTGTTTCTTTCTTATTATAAAAGTTTCAGAATAATAATCAATCACTCCGGTAAAAAATGTCCGGAGCCATAGCACACCATGCCTGGAATTGCTGTTATCCAATGCAATAGGCACCATTTTTGCAAAGTTACGAAAAAAAAAGGAGAATGCACGACTGAACAACAAAATATAAGAAAGAAAAAAAATATGATTTGAGGTAAAACTATACATATAGACCATTCTACATACTACTGATGATCCTAATTAGTAAGTTTAGACACAATCTTATGCAAGCACTACAGATTCTTATTATTTAAATAAATTGATAAACAAACTAACGCTTACATAATTTATTACATAATTTCAAGCTAAGAATAAGTCCAAACCTATACACACCAAAACTCTGTTTGGACAATAAAAATCGAGCCTCAAAAACCTACCCCCGCTTGTCATTTTTTTGAAGTATTATTAAGACCGAGCTTGGTCTTAATAATACTTGAGGGTTGGTCTTAATAGAAGACCAAAAAGGGCCTTCTATTAAGACTTTTTCCAGCCTATTATTATAGTAAGTGATTTCGTCTATTTTTTAGTCATCAAGTTGTACATTTAACTTGTTCAATTCGTAAGAATTACATTCAACTGCATCTTGATTTATAAAAATATAGCAGAACCATTACTCTACAGCTGTTTCCTTATTAATAAGGGTAGAAATCAAATTAATGACCACCAATAGCCCACCACAGCGGAGTGTACTGGCTGTCAACACCACCCTTAAGCAGACCGACAGCCTGCTTGTAGCCATCAGCATCCGACGACTGGAGAGTTGTAGGATACTTCAGACGCTGTACAAACAGATTGATGTTCTGTGCCTTCTTGTAAGACTCAACCGACCACTCTGGCATATTTGTAAGCGACATAGTAGAAGTAGGAATCTCGAAGAACGGCAGACCAAGACGACGGTGATTGTTCCAGTTCTCAAGCGGCAACCACGGAGTGTTGGCTATGTAGAGCTGAGTGATAATCTTTGTCATGTGGTCGTTGAGCTTCTTGCCAGGATACATGATGTTCTGAGCGTTAGGATAGTTGTAGGTCACTGTAGACTCTGCACCTGTATACGCGCTCTTGATAGTCATCTGTGTAGCAGTAGGCTCGGTTGTATGATCCCAGTTTACTGATGTACCTACACGGTTGTAATCGTCAGAAGCGATGTATGCGTCATAAAGGTCCTCCATGTCGTTATACGCGAAGCTTGCCTTGATACCTGCATAGTAGGCATCCTTGGCTGTTGTGCCTACGCTCCATCCGCGCTCTGCAGCCTCAGCCAAGAGGAAGTAAGTCTCCCACGGACCGAAGAACACACGCTTGTTGGTGTTGTTGCGATAGTCATCGGCAATGGCTGGGTATGTACCCTCGGCACCATATGAGCCAGTCACAATATCCGAACCATTGATAAGACCATTGTTTGTAGCAGCCTCATCATGACCATAACCGGCGTTCAGACCATTCCATGCGAATGTGGCGTCGATAGTTGCAACAGCCTTCTTGTCCTTGTCCATAAGCCACTGCTTATGCGAAGCCTTTTCCGAGTTGAATGCGCCTACATAGCCTGTCTGCAAACGGTTGGCATAGTCACCCGGCAGGAAGAAATACTTCAAGGCACGTGGGTCTACCTTCGAAGGCAGACCGTCGAAGAATGTCTGCTTTGTCGGGTTGTCGGTATAAGGACCTGCATGCTGGTTGATGTCCAGACCAAGATAGTTGGAAGCGTCCTTTACGTATGCAGCATAACGGTCAGCCACCTCATTGCCTTCTGCATCGGTAGTTGTCGACTTCACCACCTTTGCAAGAGCGTCAACAGAGTTGGCACCACCAAAGTTGGTGGTAAGGTTTGCCATTGTAGCGGTCATAACCTGCGAGTCCCATGAACGGCTCATTACGCCAGACCAATCGTCCCAACCCGGATATTCCTGAACACGGAATGTTCCGTCGGCAGTAGTGATGCCTTGTCCCTGCTTTACGGCTGCCTCAAACTCGCTCTTAGCCTTATCTGGGTCTACCTCAGAGAGGCGCATGGCAAGACGCATACGCAAAGAGATTGCATAATTCTTCCACTTTGCAGCATTGAACTCGTAAGCCGGGTCGTTCTTCTTCTCCGAAGCGTTAGGCTCAACCGATGTGTCAATCTTTCCGATAGCGTCGGCAAGCTCATCAAGCATCCAGTAATAAACGTCCTTCTCAGAGCTGAATGTAGGAGCATTGCCCTGGAAACCGTCAAGCGGAGCCGGACCGAAATCGTCGGTAAACTCGCTCATGAGATAAGCGCGCCAGATACGTGCAAACTGGAGAACATTGGGATAGAACTCCTTCTCATGAGCACTGACAGTGCCCTGAGGATTCTCAGCCAACGCTACAGCAGTATAGGCATTCTTAAGCCATGAAGACATCTGGTTGAAGGCAGCCTCATTGTAAGCATCATAGCTGCGGCCTGCAGGAACATCATAGTCGGAGCCCTGACGAGCAGCACCCATCCAGTTGATAACAAACAAACGCTCGGCAATATCCGGATTCTGCTGTGCGCCGCGGATAGAGTTAAAGAGCGAATAATATGGTTTTATCTTGTCTGCACCCGTTGACATCGGGTTCTCGTTCACCTCTTCAAAGTCAGAGCAAGATGTCATCGCTCCACCGAGAGCGAGTGCCATCATAGCAGACATTATGAATTTATTCGTTTTCATAAATTGTGTTCATTAATTGATTAGAAACCGATTGATACATTAAACACGAAGCTGCGAGTTGTAGGTATACCTGCATACTCGAAACCAGTTGCGTTGGTGCTTGTAGCAAATACCGACTCAGGGTCGATGCCGTTCATGTTGCTGTGAATCATAAAGACATTTGTCACAGTGAAACCAGCCTTGAGCGACTGAATGAAGTTGGTCTTTGCAAGGATGCTTGTAGGCACATTGTAGCCGAGAGACACGTTACGCAGACGGATGTTGCTTGCGCTATAGATGTTAGCCTCGCCGATACCCATGTTGCCAGTGCCAGCCACGGCATTCCAATACTGCTGTGTTGTCACCTTGTTGGTGTTCTGCACATAATTGCCGTTTGCGTCCTTGTATACACCTGCCACTACCATGTCGTCTACACGCTTGCCGCCAGGAGCTGTTGCTGCTGCTGTACCCGAACGCTGCATCATGGCGTTTGTACCAGAGAAGATTTCGCCACCAATACGTGCGTCAATCTGGAAGCTGAGGTTCCATCCCTTGTAAGAGAAGCTGTTGGTGAGACCCATGTTGCATGTTGCCTGCTGGTCGCCAATCTTCTCCATCTCAGATGTTGCCTGTGGCAGACCGTCGGATGTAAGAAGAAGCTGACCCTTATACTGGCCATCCTCTACGCGGAGGAACTTGGTGCCCCAAATCTCGCCATACTTGCCACCCTTAATAGCATAGATGCGGATATTGTCGTAACCGCCAAGCTGATAACGGTCTACACCGTCGTAGAGGTCCTTGATGGTGTTGTTGTTGTGAGAGATGTTGTAGTTGATTGTCCACTCGAAGTCCTTTGTACGGATAGGAGTAGCATAAGCCATCAACTCGACACCAGTGTTCTGAATGTCACCAGCATTAATCTTCTTGTAGTTGTAGCCAGAAAGCGAGTTAACCGGGAGGTTCATCAACTGGTTGGTAGCGTTCGACTTATACCATGCGAAGTCCAATCCCAAACGGTTGTTGAGGAACTTCAACTCCACACCCACCTCATACGACTTGATAAGCTCGTTCTTCACATTCTTGTTGTAAAGAGTGTTGCTGCTCGAAGCGGTGATACCGCCATGAGAGTCGGGGCTTGTAGAGTAGAGGTTGTAGAGCTGATACGGATCCATATCGTTACCTACCTCGGCATAAGAAGCACGAATCTTACCGAACGAGAACCAAGAAGGCATCTTCTTGCCAATCTTGTTGAACATCTCGCCGAAGAGCCATGATGCAGACACTGAAGGATAGAAGAACGAGCGGTTTTCCTTGGAAAGTGCCGACGACCAGTCGTTACGGAATGTAGCGTCGAGGAAAGCCCATCCATCATAGTTTATGCCTACTGTACCATAGAGAGAGTTGATCTTCTTCTGAGTGTAGGTTTCAGAGATGTCTGCCTTATTCTCACCATTGTTCAGAGAGAACTTGTTAGGAATGACGAGCTTTGAAGCCAAGCCTTTCATACCAGTCTTCTTGGTAGCCATAAGGTTGCCACCGAATGTCACAGTGCCACCAAACTTGTCGAAGATGTTGTCCTTAGTGGCTGTGAGGAGGTAGCTGAAGTTGTTCTCATAGAAGTGGTTGATGTTCTGCTCATAGAGAGTAGTAACGTTTGAGTTGCCCGAGTACACACGGCGGGTAGCCTCAAGTGTATACATATCGGTACCGGCCTTGATTTCGGCGGTCAACCACGACAATACTTTATACTTCAACGAAGCATTCATGAGGAAACGGTCGCGCGAGTCATCCGAGAGGCTGTACTTGCTCATCCAGTAAGGGTTGTTGCCGTCTTTGTTCCACCATACCATTTCGTTGTTCTCGTCGATGCAGTTCTCGAAGTCGCGAATGTCAAGAGTTGTCGGGAAGGTGAAGAGTCCGAGGGCAGAGTTGTTGTTGTTGTTACCCGAAACCGGACGGTTGTTAGCCTTGTTGCGGATATACTGCACCTTGCCGTCGAATGTCCAAGCATCGTTCTTGCCGAATGATGTCACGCCACGAAGCATAAGGTTGGTACGGTTGAGCTTGGCACCCGGAGTCATCGACTTGTTGTTCATGTTGGTCATAGAGGCATAGATAGAAGTCTTGCCATACTGCTGAGAGAGGGTTACGTTCTCCTGCAACTCTGTACCAGTGCCATAATAGTTGTCGAGATTGTCGTAAGACTGCATCTTGACCTTCTGACCATCCCAGCGCACATACTCCTGACCCTCGATGCGCGGACCCCAGCTAAGACCACTGGTAGAGTTATACACGCCCTGTGTACCCTGACCGTATGTAGTCTGCACATCAGGCTTCATGAAGATGCTCTCGGCTGAAACGGTACCAGTGACAGTAATGCCAAGACCCTTGGTCTGACGACCCGACTTAGTTGTGATAAGGATTACACCGTTACCTGCACGTGAGCCATAGAGGGCAGCAGCCGATGCACCCTTGAGCACAGACATTGACTCGATGTCCTCAGGGTTGATATCCGAAAGACCGTTACCCATATCGGCAGACGGGTTCCAGTAGTCGTTGTTGTCGGCACCAGTGAAGTTGTCCATAGGCACACCGTCGACTACGATAAGCGGCTGGTTGAGACCAGTCACAGAGTTGTTACCACGGAGCTGAATCTTAGAAGAACCGCCAGGACCATTACTTGAACGTGTGATCTGCACACCGGCAATCTTACCAGTCAAGGCGTTAGCCACATTGTTCTCATGTGAGTTAAGGATAGCGTCGCCCTTAACATCCTGAATGGCATAACCAAGCGACTTGCGCTCGCGCTTGATACCGAGAGCGGTTACAACCACCTCGTCAAGTGCCTTAGAGTCGTCCTTAAGTGTCACCTTTACATTGCTGCCATTGTATACGACCTCAACTGGGGTCATACCAAGAGAAGTAATGCGCAGAGTCTCGCCCTTCTTCACATTCTTAAGAGTGAAGTTGCCGTCGATATCAGTAACTGTACCAGCTCCAGTCTTGCCTTTCACTACTACTGAAGCACCAATAACAGGCTCGCCTGTGGCGTCAATTACGACTCCCTTACAATCTGCATCCTGCTGCACATTCTGTGCTACAGTCTGAGCAGGTGATGTCGAAGCATAAACAACTCCTGAGGGCAAAGCCATAAGAGCCATCATTATGCCGACCGTTTGTACTCGTTTTGACATAGAAGTAAATTTTAGTTTATTTTGATTGTAATAGTTATTTTAATTTTTTCTCTTTGTTTGCAAGTAAAATTATTTACCTGGATGTATATGTGATTAGTTTGTCAGTTGCAAAATTATCATTTTTTTTTCTAATCCGCATTAATTTTTCAATTAAAATTCACAACAACCCTATATATTTTACACTTCTTGGAATTATATACATCAATTATACGTTTGAACATCTGTAAAATACTTTTTTCATGTTTTTTACTCGTTTTTATACTAAACCAACTTATTGTTTGAATTTTTTTTTCTAATTTTGCACGTAAACTACAAGATTTAAATCTTACAACCAATCAAAATTTCAATGAAAAGATTACCAATTCTATTTCTTATTACTTGTTTCGCTATGATGGCTCATGCCATTAATGTAAACGTAAAGAATGCGGTGGACTACGTCAACACACTCGTGGGTTCTGATTCCGACCATGGTCTTTCCACAGGCAACACCTACCCTGCCATTGCCATGCCTTGGGGCATGAACTTCTGGGTAGCACAAACTGGAAAGATGGGCGACGGATGGCAGTACACCTACGCTGCCAAAAAGATTAGAGGACTTAAGCAGACCCATCAGCCGAGTCCATGGATTAACGACTACGGTCAGTTCTCGCTGATGCCTACCGTTGGCAAACCCATATTTGACGAGGAAAAGCGAGCCAGCTGGTTCTCACACAAGGCAGAGAAGGCTACACCTTATTATTATAGTGTCTATCTCGCCGACTACGACATCACGGCAGAGCTATGCCCCACGGAGCGTGCCGCACTCATGAGCTTCACCTTCCCCAAGACCGACAGTGCCAATGTTGTGGTAGATGCCTTCGACAAGGGTTCGTATATCAGAATCATCCCCGAAGAGCGCAAGATTGTTGGCTATTCCACACGCAACAGTGGCGGAGTGCCCGACAACTTCCGCAACTATTTCGTCATTGAGTTCGACCATGACTTCAGTGCCGCACAAACAGTATTGAATGGAGAATTGAAGGACTCAAAACAGCAGGAAGGCAATCATGCCGGAGCTATCATCACATTCAAGACCAGCAAGCGAGGCGAAAAGGTAATGGCTCGCGTGGCTTCTTCGTTTATCAGCGAGGCGCAAGCCGTTCAGAATCTCAACGAGCTGGGACATGCCAACATGGAGCAACTCAAGCAACAGGGACGCAACCGCTGGAACGAGGTGCTCGGCAAGATTGAGGTGGAAGACGAGAATATCGACCATCTGCGCACATTCTACAGCTGTCTCTACCGCTCATTGCTCTTCCCACGCGCCCTTTATGAGCTTACTGCATCGGGCGAGGTGAAGCACTACAGTCCATACAACGGCACCGTGCAGGACGGATATATGTTCACCGACACTGGCTTCTGGGACACCTTCCGCTGCCTGTTCCCACTTCTTAATATGATGTATCCGTCGGTGAATGCCAAGATTCAGGCAGGACTTGTCAACACCTATAAGGAGAGCGGATTCCTGCCAGAGTGGGCAAGTCCAGGACATCGCGGCTGCATGGTGGGCAACAACTCTGCCTCGGTAGTGGCTGATGCTTGGCTCAGTGGATTGCGTGGCTACGATGCCGAGACTCTTTGGCAGGCTGTGGTTCACGGAACTACTGCTGTTCATCCAGACGTCAACTCCACCGGCCGACTGGGCTATGAGTATTACAACAAATTGGGATATGTGCCTTACGACGTGAAAATCAACGAGAGCGTGGCACGCACACTGGAATATGCCTACGACGACTGGTGCATCTATCAGTTTGGCAAGGCATTGGGCAAGTCAAACAAGGAACTCAAGCCTTTTGCCCAAAGAGCTATGAACTATCAGAAGGTGTTCGACAAGGAGAGCGGCTTGATGCGCGGACGACTGCTCAACGGCAAGTTCCAGTCGCCTTTCAATCCTCTGAAGTGGGGCGATGCCTTCACCGAGGGCAACGCATGGCACTACACATGGTCGGTATTCCACGACCCACAAGGACTTATCAACCTTATGGGAGGCAAGGACAGATTCAACCAGATGCTCGACTCTGTGTTCCTCCTGCCGCCAGTATTCGACAACAGCTACTATGGCTTCACCATCCACGAGATTCGCGAGATGCAGGTGATGGACATGGGCAACTACGCTCATGGCAACCAACCCATACAACATGCCATATATCTCTACGGCTATAGCCTGCAGCCATGGAAGACCCAGTATTGGGTACACCAGGTGATGGACCGCCTTTACACTCCTACTCCCGACGGCTATTGCGGCGACGAGGACAACGGACAGACCTCTGCATGGTATGTGTTCTCAGCCATGGGCTTCTATCCCGTATGCCCTGGTTCAGGACAGTATGTATTAGGCTCGCCTTACTTCAAGTCGATGAAGATACATCTGGAAAATGGCAAGGAAGTGAACATCTCTGCCGAAGGCAATGGCTGCTACGTAGACAACTTGTCGGTTGACGGCAAGCCGTACAACCATAACTACATCGACATCAACTCGCTGAAGCAGGGCGCAAACCTCAACTTCAACATGTCGGAGAAGCCGAACATGCAGAGAGGAACAAGCGAGGAGGATGCTCCCTATTCCATGTCTAAGAAATAGGTGGCGCTAAACACCCGAAACTTTTAAAACTATATTTATATATGAAATCAAAAATAGCAGCCCTATTACTAATTGCTTGCGGCATGATTGGCGGCAGTGTCTATGCCTCCAACAATCAAGCCTCAACCAATCTGACACAATACATCGACCAACGCATAGGCACTGGCGGACACGGACACGTGTTTCTTGGAGCAAACGTGCCCTTCGGCTATGTGCAGCTCGGCCCATCCGAGCACACTCGTGGCTGGGACTGGTGCTCTGGTTATCACGATTCCGACTCAGTGCTGATAGGTTTTGGACATCAGCACATGAGTGGCACAGGCATTGGTGAGCTTGGCGATGTAGCGTTCCTCCCCGTGTTGGAAGCCAGTCAGAAAGAGGTGGTGTTCAGCCATGCCAATGAGAATGTGCGCCCTGGCTATTATGCCGTTAAACTGCAACAGCCCAACGTATGGGTGGAGCTTACTGCCACCAAGCGGGCAGGTTTCCACCGCTACACATTTGGCGCAGACACCAAGCAGGCGAAACTGATACTCGACCTTTTCCAGGGAATAGGTTGGGACAGCCCTACTGACTATGCCGTGGATGAGACAACAGCTACAAGCATTGCAGGACACCGCTTCTCCACTGGATGGGCTAAAAACCAGAAGAACTTCTTCGTGGCTGAATTCTCTCAGCCTGTCACAGTGGAGCCATTGGACAGCGGCAGATGGATAATTAGGATTTCCGACGTCACACAACCTATATTAATTAAGGTGGGACTGTCGGCAGTGAGCATTGCCAATGCCAAGCAGAACCTTAAGACAGAAATACCCGACTGGGATTTCCGCAAGGTAGTGGATGCAGCCGACGAGGCTTGGAACAAAGCTCTCGCCAAAGTAAAGATTGAGACCTCCGACCCTGCTGCCCGTCGCATATTCTATACCTCTATGTATCATTCGATGATAGCCCCGTCGGTATTTTCGGATGTAAACGGAGAGTATCGCGGAGCCGACGGCAAGGTGTATAAAGGCGACTTCAACAACTATACCACCTTCTCGCTTTGGGACACCTATCGCGCTGCGCATCCGCTGATGACCATCATCCATAAGGACATGCTTACGGATATTGCCAACACCCTCGTCAACATCTACCGTCAGCAAGGCAAACTGCCAGTGTGGCATCTTATGGGCAACGAGACCGACTGCATGGTGGGCAACCCTGGCATACCCGTACTTGCCGACCTTGTGCTCAAAGGATACGTCAAGGACAAGGAGGCTGCCTTCGAGGCTATGAAGAAGTCGGCCATGCTCGACGAGCGCGGACTTGGACTGCTCAAGCAATACGGCTATCTGCCCTACGACAAGGACCCTGAGATGGAGACTGTGGCTAAGGGCTTGGAATATGCCTTAGCAGACGACTGTGTGGCTAAGGTTGCACGACTGTTGGGCAAGAAAGCCGATGCCAAATACTTTGGCGAGCGCGCCAAGAGCTATCGCCACTATTTCGACAAGCAGACTGGCTTTATGCGCGGCTTGAGCAGCGACGGCAAATTCCGCACACCGTTCAACCCCTTCTCCACTGTGCATCGCCAGGACGACTACACCGAGGGCAACGCATGGCAATACACATGGCTTGTGCCGCACGATGTACATGGACTTGTCAAGCTCTTCGGCAGTGAGGCTAACTTCACAACGAAACTCGACTCGCTGTTCATCGTAAACGGTACGCTCGGCGACAATGCCTCGCCCGACATCTCGGGTCTCATAGGTCAGTATGCCCACGGCAATGAGCCAAGCCACCACGTGCTCTATATGTACAACTACGTGGGACAGCCTTGGAAGGCGGCACGACTCATACGCCAGACTATGAGCGAGATGTATAAGGACGAGCTCGACGGACTGAGCGGCAACGAGGATGTTGGACAGATGTCGGCATGGTATATCCTTTCGGCTATGGGTCTGTATCAGGTGGAGCCTGCCGGAGGCAAGTACATCATAGGAAGCCCTATCGTCGACAAGGCTACAATGAACGTGGGCGACGGAAAGACATTCACCATACTTTGTCCCGACAACAGCAAGGAGAATATATATGTGCAGTCGGCAAAGCTTAATGGCAAACCCTACACCAAGTCCTACATCATGTACGACGACATTATGCGTGGCGGAACACTCGAACTGCAAATGGGCAACAAGCCGTCGAAATGGGGCACTAAAGTGAGCGACAGACCATAAACAACAATCTACAAAACTGAAAACAATGAGATTATCTATAATAACTTTCGCCCTCTTGTCGGCTATGTCGGCAATGGCACAAGAGAATGCAACGGTGGATGTGAACGCACGCTACACCAAAGTGGTTACACCTGTCAACGGCAAGTATGAGTCGAAGCGTCCACCTATGGCCGAGCGTCTGTTCACATCTGAAGCTGTGGAGAAGAAGATTAAGGAAGTGCAGAAACTGCTGAAGAACAATCCTAAACTCGCATGGATGTTTGCCAACTGCTATCCCAACACTCTTGAGAGCACCGTTCATTACCGCGAACTTGAGAATGGCGACGAGGACACATTCATCTATACCGGCGACATTCCTGCCATGTGGCTTCGCGACTCTGGCGCGCAAGTATGGCCCTACGTTGCTCTTGCCAACAAGGACGAAAAACTACGAAAGATGTTGCGCGGAGTTATTCTGCGACAATTCAAATGTGTCAACATCGACCGCTATGCCAATGCCTACAACGATGGTGCCACGGGAGCCGGATGGCAGAACGACGGCACACAGATGAGGGCTGAGGTGTTTGAGCGCAAGTATGAGATAGACTCATTCTGCTACCCTATCCGCCTTGCTTATGAATATTGGAAGGTGACGGGCGACGACTCTGTCTTTGGCGACGAATGGATGATGGCTATCGAGAACATCCTCAAGACATTCCATGAGCAGCAGCGCAAGGACGGCAAGAATCCCTATCAGTTCACACGTGTCACCGACCGTGCCTTCGACACCGTTGGCTGGGGCGGTTATGGCGCACCCGTCAAACCAGTAGGCTTGATTGCATCAACATTCCGTCCTTCCGACGATGCCACTATCCTGCCGTTCCTTATCCCGTCCAACTTCATGGCGGTGACTTCAATGAACAAGGCTGCCGAGATATTGCGCCACTATGCAGAGACTGCCAACAAGCGCAAGAGTATAAGCGAGGACAAGAAGAACAAGGCATTGCAACTCGCCCAGCAATGCAGCGACCTTGCCAAGGAGGTGAAGTCGGCATTGCAGAAATATGCTGTCTACAACCATCCTAAGTATGGCAAGATTTACGCCTATGAGGTTGACGGCTTCGGCAACCATCTGTTGATGGACGACGCCAATGTGCCTTCACTCTTGGGTATGGGTTATTTGGGCGACGTGGATATGGACGACCCTATCTATCAGAACACACGCAAGTTTGTATGGAGCGAGGACAACCCTTGCTTCTTCAGCGGTAAGGCTGGCGAGGGTATTGGCGGTCCGCACGTCGGCAACAACATGCCTTGGCCTATGTCGATAATGATGAAATGCTTCACTACGAAGGACGACAACGAGATTCGCTGGTGCATGAAGACTCTGCTCAACACCGATGCCGGCATGGGATTCATTCATGAGTCGTTCAACAAAGACGACGCTTCCAATTATACTCGTCCCTGGTTTGCATGGCAGAACACGCTTTTCGGCGAATTGGTCATCAAACTTATCAACGACGGAAAGGCTGACTTGCTCAACAATCTCTAAGGTAAAAGACAAACTCCTTTACCATAAAAGACAGTAAAGTAAAAACAATCGTCCATCAGCTGACAGACAAGCGTCTAACAGCTGATGGACGATTGTTTTTACGTATATTAGTATCTATTCTTAATAAACCGACCTTTATCTCGGGATTTTTAGCTAAATTTGTGGCATTATAATAATTACATGTATAACTCCTAAAAAACATAAGATATGGCTAACATTGCACTTTTGATTGCCGGAGGTTCCGGCAACAGAATGGGACAAGATATTCCTAAACAGTTCATGCACGTGGAGGGATGCCCTATCATCATACATACTATGCGCTGCTTCCAAACCCACCCCGACATCGACGCCATTGCCGTGGTTTGCCTCAAGGGATGGGAGACGGTGCTGCAAGCTTATGCCAACCAATTTAACATCGACAAACTGAAATGGATTTTCCCTGGCGGCAAATCGGGCATGGAGTCTATCCACAACGGTATATACGGACTGAAGCAGGCGGGATGTAAGGACACCGACCTTGTGCTCATACACGACTCTGTGCGACCTTTGCTCGGACAGGACATCATTAGCAGCAATATTGCCATCTGCAAAGCCTATGGTTATGCCATCACTGGCATCAAGTGTCGCGAGGCTATTCTTGAAAGCGAGGACGGATTCTCTACTTCGGTGAGCATTCCGCGCGACAAGCTCATACGCACTCAGACTCCGCAGACTTTCTGCTTAGGCAACATCATCAACATACACGAGGAGGCCAAGCAGAAGGGCATTGTGGACAGTGTTGCATCCTGCACTCTCATTGCCGAGGTGGGAGGATATGAAATGCACATTGTGCCTGGCTCGGAGAAGAACATCAAGATTACTACCGTGGAGGACCTTGAGATTCTGAAGGCACTGATGCACACAAGCAAGGACGAATGGCTGAAGTAATATTTATAGCTTATGACTTACGAAGATGACATACGGGCGGTAGCTACTCTCGACATACCTTGGGAGAAACTCAGCGGCTGCAACATTCTCATAACTGGAGCCACGGGACTTATAGGCTCTTGTCTGGTAGACGTGCTCATGTCGCGGAAAAACAAGGCTTATAATGTCTATGCGGCAGGAAGAAACGAGGAGAGGGCCATGCGGAAATTCAAGAAATATGCCGACGACAAAGCTTTCCATTTCGTAAAATACGACGTCACAGAACCGTTAACTGGCGATACCTGCTTCCATTACATCATTCATGCAGCAAGCAACGCAAGCCCAAACTTCTTTGCCAATAATCCTGTGGAGGTAATCAAGGCTAACATCTATGGTGTGAGCAATCTTATGGACTATGGACTGTGCCACGGTACACTGCGTTTTCTCTTTGTCTCTTCTGGCGAAGTGTATGGCGAGGGTGACGGACGTGTGTTCACCGAAGACTACAGCGGCTATGTCAACCCCACTTCTCCACGCTCTTGCTATCCTTCGAGCAAGCGTGCCGCCGAAACTCTTTGCGTGTCCTATGCTGAGGAATATGGTATGCAGACTGTCATTGCCCGACCTTGCCACACTTATGGACCAGGCTTTACGGAAGACGACAACCGTGTGTACGCCCAGTTCATTAGAAATGTTCTCGCTGGCGAGGACATAGTGATGAAAAGCACGGGCGAGCAGTTCCGTTCATGGTGCTATGTGGTTGACTGTGCTGCTGCATTGCTCTACATCTTGCTAAAGGGAGAAAACGGTCATGCCTACAACATTGCCGACGAGAGCTCTAACATAACCATTAAGCAATTGGCTGAGATGATAGCAAGCACGGGAGGCAAAAAGGTTATTAGGGAGATTCCTTCGGATGCTGAGCAAAAGGGTTTCAATGTGGTGAAGAAATCAGTCTACTCCACTGACAAACTGAAGGACTTGGGATGGAAAGTAGAGGGAACTATGGAGGAGAAGATTAAAAGGACTATAGAAAAAAATATCTCAGCTAATTTCTGTTAATTACTGGCTAAGTCCAAACTTCCTCTAACTCCTTTTCTGACACACCCTCACGTATATATATATATAATGTATAAGAAAAACAGACAATGAATTACTTAGAAGAATTTAAGAATAAGCAGTTGCGACGCGCCCAACTCAAGCAGCTAAGTATTCTTGAGGAGATAGCACGCATCTGCGACAAACACGACATAAAATACTGGCTCGACGGTGGCACCATGCTTGGAGCCGTGCGCCACAAAGGTTTCATTCCTTGGGACGACGACATTGACATTGCCATGACCGAGGAGGATGCCAACCGATTTGCCGAGATTGCTCCTAAGGAGCTGCCCGAAGGACTTGTGCTGCAAACACCCGAAACCGAGGAGACACGCGAACCTATCATGAAGGTGCGCGACCTCAACTCATTCTACGTAGAGGGCAACGAGGATTTCTCGCTACCCTACTCCAAGGGGCTCTTTGTCGACATATTCCCAATGATTAGCTATCCCAACGTGTCGCGTAAATTCTGCAAGAAATATGGCAGGAACATGTCGAAGTGCTACTCCATACTCCACCACTCGCACAAATACTCATGGAGAGCCGTTGCGGAGTTCTTCTATTTCGGAGCTAAGTATCTTCATAGCAAGCTGATGTGGAAGATAGCCTTCGCCACTCATAAGTGCGACCATATCTCCAACCGCCTCATCAACAACGGCTACGGTGTGATGCACCATAAGGACACGGTGTTTCCGCTGTCAACCATCGAGTTTGAAGGTAAGACGTTCTCTGCCCCACACGACCCTCACACCTTCCTTACTAATATATATGGCAACTACATGCAGATTCCACCGAAAGAGAAACAAGTGGTGCATTCGGTGTTTATTATGCCTGAATTGTTCGAGGAGCATTGATGATAACAAAAACGGCAACATCGCATAGCGTTTAAATTCTCACTATGCGATGTTGCCGTTTTTATTCAATTTAGTTTGCTTGTTCCGAAAGGAACTTTATCCTCACAAATCTTATTTCATTCTCCGTATAGTCGCCGCCAAGCTCGTCCATAGCGTCGTCTATATCGTCGGTCTCCGACTCACGGAAGTATTCGTAGATGTCGTCCACCTGGTCTTCGTCCATCACGTCCTCAAGGAAGTAATCGATGTTCACCTTAGTGCCAGAATAGACAATAGCATCTATCTCATCGAGCAAATCCTCGAAATCGAGGTTTAGGGCGCGGGCTATATCGTCGAGTGGCATACGGCGGTCGAGATAGCCTATTATCTTCACCTTGGTCATAGAGTCCTTGGCCACAGTGCGCACAAACATCTCTTCAGGACGCTCTATCTCGTTGTCCTCGCAGTAGCGTTTGATGAGCTGGCAGAACTCCTTGCCATAGCGGCGAGCCTTGCCCACACCTACGCCTTGGATGTTGCGCAGTTCCTCTACCGACACCGGATAGAGTGTTGCCATCTGCTCAAGCGATATGTCCTGAAAGATGACATAGCCAGGCAGAGAGAGTTTTTTGGCAGTCTTGCGGCGCAAGTCCTGAAGCATACTGTAGAGCGTTGGGTCGAGTGCCGAAGCTCCGTGCTCCTCGCTCTCTTCTTCCATCTGCTCTGTGAAGTCGGTATCCTCAACATAGGTGAAGTCGACAGGATTTTTTATGAATCGTCGGCCTGCTGCCGTCACCTTAAGCAGTCCATAGCTTTCTATGTCTTTAAGGATATAGCCTGCTATCATACCCTGACGGATAACGGGGTTCCATGTCTTTGGCGGCATGTCCTCGCCCATACCAAACTCCTCAAGCTGTTCGTGGTGGTGCGACACTATATCGTCGGTGGCACGACCCTTGATGAAGTCTACCAAATAGTCCTGGCGGAAACCTTCCTTCATGGCAAGTATGGAGCGCAACACTATGAGCAAGGCTTCCTTGCCCTCGCGCTTCACCTTAGGATGTCGGCAGTTGTCGCAGTTGCCACAGTTGTCCTTGGTATATTCCTCGCCGAAATAGTGCAGCAGCACCTTGCGGCGGCACATAGAGCTCTCGGCATAGGCTGCTGTCTCCTGCAACAGTTGTCTGCCAATGTCCTGCTCAGCCACAGGCTTGCCCTCCATAAACTTCTCAAGTTTCTGCAAGTCCTTGTATGAGTAGAAGGCAATACATATTCCCTCGCCACCGTCGCGTCCGGCACGTCCGGTCTCCTGATAGTAGCCTTCAAGACTCTTAGGAATGTCGTAGTGTATGACGAAGCGCACATCGGGCTTGTCGATGCCCATGCCAAAGGCTATGGTTGCCACAATCACGTCGATGCGCTCCATGAGGAAGTCGTCTTGAGTCTGCGAGCGTGTGGCAGAGTCAAGACCTGCATGGTAAGGAGCCGCCTTTATGTCGTTGGCCTTAAGCACGGCTGCAAGTTCCTCCACCTTCTTGCGCGATATGCAATAAACGATGCCACTCTTGCCAGGGTGCTGTTTCACAAACTTAATAATCTGCTTGTCGATGTCCTTGGTCTTCTGGCGCACCTCGTAGTAAAGGTTGGGGCGGTTGAAAGAGCTTTTAAACTCATGGGCGTTCATTATGCCAAGACTCTTCTTTATGTCCATGCGCACCTTGTCGGTGGCAGTGGCAGTGAGTGCAATGACGGGAGCCACACCTATCTTCTGTATTGTAGGGCGCAGGTTGCGGTACTCAGGTCGGAAGTCATGTCCCCACTCCGAGATACAGTGAGCCTCGTCGATGGCATAGAAAGATATTTTGAATGAGCGGAAGAACCCAAGGTTGTCCTCCTTGTTAAGCGATTCGGGAGCCACATAAAGTAGTTTGGTGCGACCTTCGCGCACGTCCTTATACACCTGCTGTATGGCTGCCTTGTTGAGCGAGGAGTTGAGATAGTGGGCTACACCACTCTCCTCGCTGAGTCCATTGATGACATCCACCTGGTTCTTCATCAATGCTATAAGTGGCGATATCACAATCGCCGTGCCTTCCATTATCAGCGACGGCAACTGATAGCACAGACTCTTGCCGCCACCAGTTGGCATTAGCACAAAGGTGTCGTTGCCAGAAAGCAGGTTGCGTATGATTGCCTCTTGCTCGCCCTTGAAGGAATCGAAGCCGAAGTAATGCTTCAGTTGTTCGTTGAGGTTAATTGTCCCAGTCATAGTAGTAAGATTTAATTCTATTAGAACTTAAAGAAACTCTTGAAGCAGAAAGGTTGAAGCCATAAACCTTATTCTTAATCGTCCTACTGTTTAGGCATAAACAAGACCATGGCTTCAAATTCTCCCTCTTCATTGTTTCTTCAAATCCTTCACATGCTAAAACTTGATTATTTCAAGTGTGACTTCTCAAGCTGCTGCTCGGCATACTCGCGTGTCACAGTGAACTCGTCCACCTTCTTCGACGGCACCTCAAACATGGCATCCATCACGATGGATTCCACGATAGAGCGGAGTCCACGTGCTCCAAGCTTGTATTCCACTGCCTTGTCTACGATGAAGTCAAGAGCCTCTTCGGTGATGTCGAGCTTTATGCCGTCCATCTCGAAGAGTTTCTTATACTGCTTCACGATAGAGTTCTTCGGCTCTATAAGGATGCGGCGCAATGCTTCACGGTCGAGCGGATTGAGATAGGTGAGCACCGGCAGACGTCCGATAATCTCGGGTATGAGTCCGAACGACTTGAGGTCCTGCGGCAATATATACTTCATGAGGTCGCCCTTGTCAATGTTGCGAGCGTTCTTCACCGAGTTGAATCCTACGGTGTGGGCATTGAGTCGCTGTGCTATCTTACGCTCGATACCGTCGAAGGCACCACCACAGATGAACAGAATGTTGCGTGTGTCCACATGAATGTAGTCCTGGTCGGGATGCTTGCGTCCTCCCTTTGGCGGCACGTTCACCATTGTTCCCTCAAGGAGCTTGAGCAAGCCCTGCTGCACACCCTCGCCGCTCACGTCGCGTGTGATGCTTGGGTTGTCGGCCTTGCGTGCTATCTTGTCTATCTCGTCGATGAAGACAATGCCGCGCTCGGCGGCTGCCACATCGTAGTCTGACACCTGAAGGAGTCGTGAGAGAATGCTCTCCACGTCCTCGCCCACATAGCCAGCTTCTGTGAACACAGTGGCATCGACTATGGTGAACGGCACCTTGAGCAGCTTTGCTATGGTGCGTGCGAGCAGAGTCTTGCCGGTTCCGGTAGAGCCTACCATAATGATGTTGCTCTTCTCTATCTCCACACCTGCGTCGTCGACAGGCTGTGCGAGTCGCTTATAGTGGTTGTAGACAGCCACCGAGAGGTATTTCTTAGCCTCATCCTGGCCGATGATATATTCGTCAAGATATTCCTTTATCTCTGTTGGCTTGGGCACTTTGGTCAGCTCCACGTCGAATCCGTTGCGGCGTTTGCGCTTGGCGGCGTCCGGACCAATTCCTGCCTCAACAACAATCTGGTAGGCCTGCTGTGCGCACTGGTCGCAAATGAAGCCGTTAAGACCTGTTATGATGAAGTTGACATCCTTTTCTGCTCTTCCGCAGAAACTGCATACTTTCTTTGGCATTGTTCTTCTCTCTTTCCTTACTTCTTTCTTGTCATTACCTGGTCGATCATTCCATACTCCTTGGCTTCCTCGGCTGTCATCCAATAGTTGCGGTCGGAGTCGGCCCACACCTTGTCAAACGGAGTATGCGAGTGGTCGGAGATGATGGTGTAGAGTTCCTTCTTGAACTTCTGTATCTCGCGAGCCTCAATCTCGATGTCCGATGCCTGACCCTGCACACCACCGAGCGGCTGATGTATCATCACGCGGCTGTGCTTAAGTGCATAGCGCTTGCCTTCCTGGCCTGCCACGAGCAGCACTGCGCCCATAGAGGCAGCCATGCCAGTACACATGGTCGACACGTCGCTGCTGATGAACTGCATTGTGTCGTAGATGGCAAGACCGGCTGTCACGCTACCGCCGGGAGAGTTGATGTATATTGAGATGTCCTTGCCCGAATCTATTGAGTCGAGATAGAGCAGCTGTGCGCAGATGGTATTGGCTGTATAGTCGTTGATTTCGGTTCCGAGGAAGATGATGCGGTCCATCATCAAGCGCGAGAACACGTCCATTTGTGTCACATTGAGCTGGCGCTCCTCAAGTATATAAGGGTTGAGGTACTGAGCCTGAGCCTTCATTACGTCGTCTAATGCCAAGCCGTTCATACCGAGATGTCCGGTAGCATATTTTCTAAAGTCGTTCATATTTTGTTGAGTGTTTTTGTTTCCTTTCTACAAAGATACAAAAAAAGTGGATAACAAGCGTTATTTGTTTCTTTTTTTTTACTTGCCACCAGACAATGGCTCCTTATCTTTATTCGAGCACTTTCTTTCTTGCCAGCAGACAGGCTCCTATGATGCAGCCACGATCGTTGAACTTTGCCAAAGCCACGCGGGTGTCCTTGCTCACAAGGTTAAGCGAGTATTTGCGCATAGAGCCAGTCAATGCCTGCAGCAAGAAGTCGCCAGTGCGTGCGAGCATTCCGCCCACCACCACGAGTTCGGGATTGAACACATTGATGAGGTTGGCCACTGTCTCGCCGAGCACAAATCCTATATGCTCTATCACGTCGAGGCACAGAGGGTCTTCGTTCACCACTGCGTCCACCACATCGTTGATAGTGAAGTCGGTCTTGCCATCCTGTGTAAGGAACGACGACTCGCCTGCGGCAATGCGCTCCTTCACTATGCGCATGATGGCTCTACCCGATGCCTCTGTCTCCAGACAACCCTTCTTGCCGCAATGGCACAGAATCTCGTTGTTGAACAAGTGCATGTGGCCTATTTCTCCAGCAAAGCCCGAGCGTCCGTTGTAGAGCTTGCCGTCGATGATGATGCCAAGACCCAAGCCCATGCTGGCATTTATGACGAGCACATTCTTCTCGCCATGCACTGCTCCGTTCATGTATTCGGCGTATGCCACGGCACGCGAGTCGTTCTCGATAGCCACCGGATAGTTAAGGATGTTGGAGAGTACCGTGGTGAGCGGTTCCTCTGTGAAGTTGTAGGTTGTGTGGCTATAGCCGCTATCCGAGTTCACACGTCCGCCAATGCAGAAGAGCACGTTGATAAGCTTCTCTTTGTTCACTCCCGATCGTTCGATGAATCCTTTCACCACATCACACAATTCCTCCATCGACTCCATTGTGTTGTCGATGCGGCAAGGATGCTCCTCGTCTATGTCGATGAGGTCGCCACGGAAATTGGCAAGTCCCATGTTCACCATTCCGTCTTTTATCTCCACTCCGACGAAATAGCCTGAGTCTGGATTAAGACCATAGAGCACAGGGTGGCGTCCTTCACTCGTCTCCTGCTTGCCATACTCGTTTACATAGCCCATATTGAGCAATTCACCCACGGCCTTTGTCACGGTGGGTACGCTCAGGGCTACGACCTTTGCGAGCTCCTGAATTGTGGCGTTGCCGTTGATGACGAAATAGTTGAGAATGTTCTTCTTCAGAAGCACGCTCTTATTTTCGCTTTTGGCATTGAAGATATTCTGCATGATTTTTGCGATTTTTTGTTGTTTGTCGATTGTAACGGTGTGCTAAAACATTATAATGTATTTGCAAAGATAGTGATTAAAAATGTAACAAACAAGAAACCAAACAAAGAAATAAGGGACAATATCAAATTGTCTTTGAAATAAAACATTTGACATTGTCCCTGTCATTAGATTGTCGCCTTTGGCGTTATCTGTTTCAAGACGTTAGTTCTTTAGTTCCACTGTGCCGAGATTGCGGTCTACCAGCATTCCGTCCTTCATCTTCAGTGCAAACTTGCCTGCCTTCTTGGCACGGAACTTAAGCACAAAGAGGTCGTGGTCGCCCTCGTCGAGCAGGAAGTTGTTGCCACGGTTGACGAATGTCGGGAGCAACTCTTTCTGTCCGTTGGTGTGCAGACGGTCGTAGGTAAGGTTCACCATATCCTTCATTCCTATGAGGTCGATGCCCACATATTCCAGTTCCGCTACGTTGTAGGGCAAAGCGAAGCTCAAGGCGTTGACATAGTGCAGAGCCTTGCCCGACACCTTTACCTCTATCATGTCGCCTGCAGCATAGGTGGTGCGGCTTGGTGTGAGCACAAGCGAGCCTGAGCAATGGTCGTTGCTGTAGTATACGCCACCATCGAGTTCGTTCGACACGCAAGAGATGTCGTAGGCGTCGATGAGTCCGTTCTGGTTGATGTCGCCCGAGCTTACATAGTCAAAGTCGCTATCGCCACGGCGCAGACCAGTATAGTTCATATAAGAGGTGAGGTCGTTCTCGTCGATACGGTTGTCGTGGTTGATGTCGCCCTGGAGCACGCTCTGAGTACCTGCCACCTTATATATATACATCTCTCTGCCTGAGGCGAAGTTGCCCACTGCCTTCTGCAGATTCATCTTCACATAGCGTGCCTCCGGATTGCCTTCGAAGCTGAATGTCTTCTTTGAGCCATCCTTAGCCCAAGCGAATGCCACTGGCTTCGACCATGTCTGGCGGTCCTTGCTATAAGAGATTGTTCCTTCGAGCAATGTACCGTTGCCAGCGTCCTCGCGTGGCATATATTCCATGCGGTCGAGCTTGTTGACAGAGCGCAGGTCGATAGTCATGTCGCCTGGTATGGCCTCGCCCTTGCCCCACTGTGAGTGCCACTGGGTCTTCTCGTCGAAGTCGAAGAGCTTCTGTGCCGACTGTCCCGACTGGTTCTTGAACGATGTCTGGGCCTTAAGTCCCTTAAGTGCAAACTCCAGCGGATTGTTCTTTGTCTTGCCAGTCACGGTTGTCCAATCAGATGCTCCGTCACGGTTTACGGCACGCACTCGCATTGTGTATTCCTTCTCTGGCAGCAAGTCGCCTACGGTGAAGCTTGTGCCGTGGATAGTGGAGAGCAACATGCCGTCGTGTTCTATCTCATAGTAGTCAGCATCGGCCTGAGCCGCCCACGATGGTGTGAGGTCGAACACTCCGCGTCCGTCTTCAGCTATCTTAACTGCAGGGGCAGCGAGCGTGCCATTGTGCTTGAGCAGTCTACCTGCGGTGTTGAACTCAAATCCATCTACCGTTACAGCCACGTTCTCCTTGGTCACGTCCATCTTGCCTATCTTCACAAGCAACTGTGCGTTCTTCTTTATCACCACCTTTGCAGCCTCACTGCCTGGTGTGGAGAAGCGGTTGAGATTAGGCTCTGCATCGTAGTAATACATGTTCTCGCCATTCTCATATTCGCTGAGCGAACGAGCCTCCGCGAGTTTCACCGTCTTTTTCTTGCCATCGCCAGTCAACAATGCCGCAACCTTCTTTGGAGCCTTTGTCACGTTTATGCGAAGCTCTGTCTGCTTCATAGGCTCAAAACCGTCGTAAGAGCCAGTGGTCTTGTGCACTCTCACTACGAGGTTGCCCTTGTTCACCGTGAAGTCAACCGGTGTTACAGTCGACTTGCCCTGCTTGTAGGCTTCGGTTGTGCCGTCGTCGTCATACAGGTTGAAGCTTGCGTTCACTCCGTTGTTCTGTGTCTTATCCGATGCGTAAATCTCAAAGGCACGGTAGTCGCTGCGTATCTGCGACGGATTGTTGTTGGGGTTGGTCATCGGGATGATGGCGTCTGCCTTCACAAACACTGGTATCTTCCACAGTGGAGCCGGATACTCGTTGATGATGCGTCCACCCTCGTAGGCGTCACCATTCCAGTAGTCTATCCATGTTCCCTCGGGCAGATAGATGCCGTTGCGTATGTCGTTGCCTTCCTTATCGGCACGTGTGTCCTGGTATACGGGAGCCACGAGCATCGACGGACCGAAGAGGAACTGGTATTTTGTCTGTGTTCCGTGGGTGTAGTCGTTTGGATACTCAAGGAACATGGCTCGTATCATCGGCTTGCCGCTTACTGCCTCATGGGCTATGGTGTAGGTATAAGGCATGAGCATCGACTTGAGCTTTAGGTAAGAGCGGTTGATGCTTGCGGCTGGCTCACCGAGCACTTCAGGATATTTCGGGTTGGCTCCCCATCCGTCCATGTTTAGTTCCATAGGTGTGAATGTCTTCCACTGGAACTCGCGCACGTTCACTGGCACGTTCTTTCCTCCGAATATGCCGTCTACGTCGGATGTGATATTTGGCTGTCCGGCAAGTCCAGAGCCGATAAAGGTCGGGATATGGAAGCGTATGTATTCCCAGTCGCCACCAGTCTGGTCGCCGCTCCACACTGTTGCGTAACGCTGTGTTCCTGCCCATCCGTCGAGAGTGATGATAAACGGACGTGCATTGGAGCCATAATAAGGCATTATCTGGGCTACGTCTGCCACACCGTTCAGTCCGAACGAGTAGCCATAGCCCACCCATGCTACGTCGGTCTTGAGCACACGCACTCCTGCATCGCGCACCTCTTTCACTATATCGCGCTGAAGCAGAGCCTCAACACCTTCCTTGGGATGCAGGTCGCTCTGTGTCCACAGTCCTATCTCAACACCCTTTGAGCGTGCATAGTCGCCAAACTGGCGCAGGTTCTCTACATTGCCGTCAAGGGTTGGTGTCTGTCCATAACCGGCTCCATAGCCGTCGTTGGGCAGGAACCATCCAAGTGGCATGTCGTTGTTGAGGTAGCGGTCGATGGCTGCACGTGCCGAGAACTGATAGTTGTTCTTCTCGCCATTCAGACTTTCCTTTATGCCGCCATTATCCTTCTGGCTCTCATTATAGCGTTTGCCGTCCTCATAGAGCATGAATCCGTCCTTTGCCTCTTTCCAGTAGTCGCGGTTGTAGGCATTAAGATGTCCTTCGTAGAATCCGAACTTAGGCATAAGCACTGGTTCGCCCGTGAGCTGATAGAAGTCGGCAAGTAGTTGCTCGGGCTTCTGGTCTACCATCACAAAGAGGTCGAGATAGTCGTCGGAGTGTTGCAGACGCACAAGGTCGGGATTCTCCGAGCCAAAGTCGTAGCGTCCTGGGCGGAACGTGTGCCACATCATGCCGTAGCCTGCTGTGCTCCAATAGAAAGGTGTTGGCGAGGCTACTCCTCCGTCTACCCAGTTGTTGGTGTTCTCTATGGCTATGCTCTCGCCACGATGTGAGAAGCGTCCATTCTGCACACCACCTCCATAGAAGTATTCGCCCTCATGCGACTTCAAAGTCACGCTTGTGGCTCCGTTTTCAGTTACCGATGGCGTCAGGTTGTCTACCACAGTCTTGCCTGTGCGCAGGTCTACTATGGTTATGTTACCGTTCTGCTTGTTTATGTTCAGGCTCACAGCAGCTGTTGTCACCTGTATTGTGCCGTCTACATCAATAGGCGAAAGCGCATTGATTGTGCGTCGTGGCGAGTCTACCAATATCTTGGCAGGAGGTGTTGCCACAGGGTCGCGCACAATGCCGCCCTTATCGTCGCGGAACAGTCGCAAGATGTTGTCGCCATAGAAGTCGATGGTGAGTCTATGTCCATTGGCATAGTTCACCTCTATTGTGTGGTTGTTGATTTGCGCTACGTTCTTTACGATGAGACTCTCTGCCGAGGGCATCGTTGCTGTCTGCGCTACAAGTCCCGAACGCAAAGGCAATGCCTCTGCCGAATGCGGCACGCCAGCAAGTGTGGCTACTGCCACCGGCAAGGCGATGGCTACCGAGGCGTGGAGCGCGATGTTTTTCTTTTTGTTCTGTTTCATAGAAAAAATCAAGTAATATTGTTGTTGTCAAATGTTTACGATTGTTTTTAATATATTCTTTTTGACGATGCAAATTTAGATAAAATTTCCGAATTATAAGCCAGTTGGGATAAAAAAACCAAAATGAATGTATCCGACAGAAAAGCTTCGTATCAAGGCATGATACGATCATTTCAAGGCACAATACGGTCGTATCAAGGCATGATACGATCATTTCATAACACGCAACAGTTCTTTATGTGGGTTGAAACATGTAGCCTGTGTTGACGAGGAGAATGAGTTGATGGGAATAGAGAATAGGGAAATCCCTACCTATTAATATGGTTTTAACCTTTATCTAATTGAAATACTTTTCTTAAATTTGCAATCAGAAAACATATTTAATCACTTAACAACGACGATTATGAAACGCATTTACTATTTCATTACACTCCTATTTCTGGCTGCAGCACCAATGACATTCACAAGCTGTGATAATGACGACCCATTTTACTGGGACGACAATTATTGGGGCAACGACTGGAGCGAAGACAATGGCTATGACAAGAACGACAAGACTCCACTTGACGTACAAATGGCACAGGTGCTAAACGGATCATGGACGGGAACTGTGGTGAACGAATACTACGACGAGGACGGAAAACGCGTGAAGACACAATGCGACGTGGACTTCGACTTCACACAATACACTGTCAACTCCAACCAAGGCAGCGGCACGGAAACCGACTATGCACCTCTCTACGACAACTACGGAAAGCCCATATACGACGAGAATGGAAAACAAATGTACGAATCGCAGACTCTGAAGTTCAAATGGAACTTCGACTCACGCTCATACATGCTCTACCTCACCTACGATAGCGGTATGCGCTTTGTCATTGACACCGACCCCAACAAACGTGAGTTCTTCCTTGGCTACGACGAGAAAGAGAAATGGGACTTCTTCGAGGCTGTGATGAACCAAGTGGGAGGCAACGAGCGCGCTACCATCAAATGTGAACGCGTGACTCAAAACCGCTCAGCCAAGAGCAAGGCTGCACAAGCAGGCATGGCTGAAACGCAGCCCAACGCTGCAAAGCTATCCTTTGGAAAAGCCTTTATTGCCAAGCAGGAGGCAGAGAATGTGCCATTTGCACTGCGCAAAAGGTAGTTGTAAAGGGCATAAATCAACAAATAAGCGCGTCTTGATGTTTTTTTAGCATTTAAAATATGTAATATCCGTTGTTTTTGCTAACTTTGCACTTTAAAACATAGAGAACTTGTTTAAAGACATCAATAATAGTAAAAGTTTTATGGCTGGAACAAAAAAAATCAAGACCGCGCTTGTATCTGTATTCCACAAGGACGGTCTCGACGAGCTCCTCAAGAAGCTCAACGCAGAAGGTGTTAAATTCCTTTCCACTGGTGGTACACAGGCTTTCATCGAGTCGCTTGGCTTTGAATGCCAGGCTGTAGAGAGCGTAACCTCATACCCGTCAATCCTTGGCGGACGCGTGAAGACTCTTCACCCACGCATCTTTGGAGGCATTCTCGCACGCCGCGAAAACGAGGGCGACCTTAACCAGATGGCTGAGTATGCCATTCCCGAAATCGACCTCGTGATTGTAGACCTCTACCCATTCGAGCAGACTGTGGCAAGCGGCGCAAGCGATGCCGACATCATCGAGAAGATTGACATAGGCGGCATCTCTCTTATCCGCGCTGGAGCCAAGAACTTCAACGACGTGGTGATTGTGCCAAGCAAGGCTGAATATCCCGTATTGCTCGACATACTCAACAAGAAGGGCGCAGAGACCGACCTCGCCGAGCGCAAGATGTTTGCAGAACGCGCATTCGGAGTGAGCAGCCACTACGACACTGCAATCCACGAGTGGTTTGCTAAATAGAATTAGGAATTAGGAGTTTTTGAGTTTTGAATTATCGGCATAGCCGATTTGGAATTGTTCAATTAGGAATTGAGAATTCACAACTTATAACTAAGAATTCATAACTCATAGCTAAGAATTCACAACTCTGAACTCCCAACTCATAATTCAAAATCGGCAAAGCCGATAATTCAAAACTCATAACTCAAAATTCAAAATTCATTAAATGGGATTTTTTTCTTTCGTACAGGAAATTGCGATGGACCTTGGCACTGCCAACACCATTATCATCAGCGACGACAAGATCGTTGTTGACGAACCTTCGGTGGTGGCTCTTGACCGTCGCACCGACAAAATGATTGCTGTCGGCTCGAAGGCGAAGATGATGTATGAGAAGACTCACGACAACATCAAAACCATCCGACCACTCCGCGACGGAGTGATTGCCGACTTTACCGCTTGCGAACAAATGATGCGCGGCCTCATCAAAATGGTTCATACCGGAAGCCGCTTCTTCTCACCATCGCTCCGCATGGTTATTGGCGTACCTTCAGGCTCTACCGAGGTTGAGCTTCGTGCCGTGCGCGACAGCGCCGAACATGCCGACGGACGCGATGTATACCTTATCTTCGAGCCAATGGCTGCTGCCATAGGTATCGGTATCGACGTGGAAGCTCCCGAGGGCAACATGATAGTAGACATAGGTGGAGGCTCTACCGAAATCGCTGTCATATCATTGGGTGGCATAGTGTCGAACAACTCTATCCGCACTGCGGGCGACGACCTCACTGCCGACATTCAGGAATATATGTCGCGCCAGCACAACGTGAAGGTGTCGGAGCGTATGGCTGAGCGTATCAAGATACACGTGGGTTCTGCACTCACCGAACTTGGCGACGAGGCTCCTGAAGACTTCATCGTGCATGGTCCTAACCGTATCACAGCTCTGCCTATGGAGGTGCCTGTATGCTATCAGGAGATTGCCCACTGTCTCGACAAGACTGTGGCAAAGATTGAGAACGCCGTACTCTCGGCTCTCGAAAACACTCCCCCAGAGCTTTATGCCGACATCGTGAAGAACGGTATCTACCTCTCAGGCGGCGGTGCCTTGCTTCGTGGCTTGGACAAGCGCTTGAGCGACAAGATAAACATTCCGTTCCACATTGCCGAAGACCCATTGCACAGCGTGGCAAAGGGCGCAGGCGTGGCTCTTAAGAACATCGACCGTTTCTCATTCCTGATGAGATAATATAAAAGTAAAAAAGTAAAAAAGTAAAGAAGTAAGAAGGGTGCGGCAATAAGTCGCGCTGAACAGTGGCAACAAAAAGCCACCGTCTTTACTTTTTTACTTTTTTGCTCTTTTACTTTTTTAGTTTTACAATAATGCGCAACCTATTAGATTTTCTCGCCCGCCACAACCACTGGTTTGTATTCGTACTGCTCGAAGTGATAAGCTTCGTGCTGCTGTTCCACTACAACAGCTATCAGGGCAGTGTTTGGTTTTCATCGGCAAACGCCGTGAGCGGCAAGGTATATGAATGGAATTCTGCCGTGGGACAGTTCTTCTCGCTTACCGAGGTAAACCGACAACTCACCGAGCGCAACCTCTATCTTGAACGCGAGGTGGCTCAGCTCACCGAACAGATAGAGCGCACCACAAAAGACTCCACTCTCGTTGAGCGCATGCAGCAAGACGTGATGAAAGGCTTTGAGACAATACCGGCAAAGGTGGTAAGCTCGTCGCTTGACAAAGCCAACAACTTCATGACTATCAACAAAGGTACCGCCGACGGAGTGAAGAAAGACATGGGCGTAGTGAGCGGAACGGGAGTTGTGGGCATAGTTTATCTCACAAGCGACCACTACTCGGTGGTAATACCCGTGCTCAGCCAACAATCGAACATCAGCTGCTCCATAAAGGGCAGAGGCTACTTCGGCTACCTGCACTGGACAGGCGGCTCACCCGAATATGCCTACATCGACGACATTCCACGACATGCACACTTCAAGCTCGGCGACTACATTATCACCTCAGGCTACTCATCAGTGTTTCCTGCAGGCATCATTGTTGGACGCATAAAGCATGTCTACAACTCGGAGAACGGCATGTCCTACCGACTTAAGGTGACACTGTCGACCGACTTCGCACGACTCCGCGACGTGTGCGTTATCAATGACCGTGAGATGGACAAGAAACTTGAGATATTGCGTGCCGCAGAAGACTCGCTCAAGGCACGCGAATAACAAAATCCACATACACACATGAATTTGAACATCATCAGAAACTTCGTTTTCTTCATCATACTGCTCATAGTGCAGGTGCTTGTGCTCAACCATATCCGACTGTTCGGATGTGCCACACCTCTGCTATACGCCTATTTTGTGCTGCCTATGCAGCGCAACCAGGCTAAATGGGCAACACTCGTTTGGTGCTTCACACTCGGACTGGCTGTAGACACATTCTCCAACACACCGGGGGTGGCTGCTGCCACAATGACACTTGCAGCTCTTTTGCAGCCTTATCTGCTCGAACTGTTTGTGCCACGCGACAGTGCCGACGACCTGACACCTTCGTTTCGCACACTTGGAGTGTCGAAATTCGTGAGCTACACCATTATCCTTGTGCTTATATGCTGCATGGCGTTCTTCACCATCGAGGCGTTCAACCTCTACAACTGGATGCAATGGGCAAGCAGTATTGTTGGCAGCACGATATTGACAGTGATACTCATATTGGTAATTGAAAACGTAAGAGACAGAAAATGAGTAAATTCAACCTCGAAAATCGTCGTTTTGTGCTTAGCGGAGTGGCGGTGGCTATTGTCACCATCTACATCATACGCCTATTCACTCTGCAACTCATGAGCGACGACTACAAGAAGAATGCCGACTCCAACGCTTTTCTCAAGAAGATAGAGTTTCCGTCGCGCGGTGCCATCTACGACCGCAACGGTAGACTGATGGTGTACAACCAACCTGCCTACGACATCATGGTGGTGATGAACGAGGCAAAAGGACGCATCGACACCACAGAGTTCTGCCAGGCTCTCGGCATAACCAAGGAGTTCTTCATAAAGCGAATGGACGACATAAAGGACTACTCCAAGAATCCAGGCTACTCGCGGTTCACACAACAGTTGTTCATGAGCCAACTAAGCAACGAGGAATTCTCGGTGTTCCAAGAGAAGATGTTCCGATTCCCAGGCTTTTATGTGCAGCGTCGAAGCATACGCCAATACCAGACTGGCGTTGCAGCACATGTGCTCGGAGATGTGGCTGAAGTGTCGCCTGCAGATATCGAGGACGACAACTACTATCAGCCGGGCGACTACATAGGCAAACTCGGTGTGGAGAAGAGCTACGAGAAGGAGTTGAGGGGCGAGAAAGGAGTGCAGATACTTCTGCGCGACGCACGCGGACGCATACAAGGCAAATACAAGAACGGCGAATACGACCGACGACCAGTGGCTGGCAAAGACCTTACTCTGGGCATAGACGAGAAACTGCAAGCTCTCGGCGAAAGACTCATGGAGGGAAAGATAGGCTCCATAGTGGCTCTCGACCCTCAGACGGGCGAAATACTTGCAATGGTGTCAGCACCAAGCTACGACCCACGCATTATGGTGGGACGCTCACGATCCAAAAACCACAAGCTGCTGTCGAAGGACGCTTGGAAACCATTGCTCAACCGCTCCATCATGGGTATGTATCCTCCGGGCTCTACATTCAAGACCTCGCAGGCTCTGACCTATATGACAGAGGGCATCATAACGCCAAGCACGGCATTTCCTTGCCACCGCGGTTTCTACTGCCGCGGATTGCACGTGGGTTGCCACTCTCATGCAGCACCCATCGCTCTTATAGACGCCATAAGCACATCATGCAATGCCTACTTCTGTTGGGGACTATACTACATGATGGGCAACCGTGCGAAATACAAGAATCCTTACGATGCCATGAACGTATGGCGCGACTATATGGTGAGCATGGGATTTGGCTATAAACTCGGCATCGACTTGCCGGGCGAGAAACGCGGAATGATTCCTAACGCCGACTACTATGACCGCAACTACAAAGGCTCGTGGAACGGACTCACCATCATATCCATCTCCATAGGACAGGGCGAGGTGACACTCACTCCATTGCAGATAGCCAACCTTGGAGCAACCATTGCCAACCGTGGCTATTACTATGTGCCTCACGTAGTGCGTAAGGTGGAAGGCGAACCGCTCGACACTCTCTACCGCAACCGCCACTACACAAAGGCTTCGCGACGTGCCTACGACTATGTGGTGGCAGGTATGCGCTCATCGGCCTTGAAGGGTACGTGTAAGATGCTGTCGCGACTGCCGTTCGAGGCATGTGGCAAGACGGGTACTGCACAGAACCATGGACGCGACCACTCTGTGTTCATGGGCTTTGCACCAATGAACAATCCTAAGATTGCCATTGCCGTATACGTAGAGAACGGAGGATGGGGCGCCGACTTCGGTGTACCTATAGGCGGACTGATGATGGAGCAATATCTCACCGGAAAGCTGTCACCCTCTGCCGAGGCACAAGCTGCCGCAATGCAGAAACGACGCATTGGCTATGGTCCACGATTCCCGGGACAGGAGAAGGCGAAAGCTGCAAAGAAGAAGGCAGAAGCCAAGAAAAAGGCTAAGGAAACTGCCGAGAAAGACAGCAAGGACAACAACGTGCCCGAGGCAATAGCAAAACCATCGGAGGGAAATGCCGTAGCACCATAAATCTCAATTCTTAATTTTCAATTCTTAATTGTAATTGTCATGCCAAACAAACCTCAAAGCATTTGGTCGCAAGTCGACTGGATAACAATAGGCATATACATAGCCCTGATGATATTCGGATGGATAAGCATCTGCGGAGCCAGCTACACCTACGGCGAGAACGACATCTTCAGTCTTGGCACACGCTCGGGAATGCAGATTGTGTGGATAGGCACAAGTATATGCCTGGGATTTGTCATACTGATGATGGACACGCGGTTTTTCGACACGTTCTCATATATTATATATGGTATATTGCTGCTACTGCTGTTTGCCACCATCTTCAATCCACACGACATCAAAGGCTCACACTCGTGGCTAGTCATAGGTCCGTTGCGACTGCAGCCTGCCGAGTTCGGCAAGTTTGCCACAGCACTCGCTTTGGCTAAACTCATGAGCGCATACGGCTACAACATACATAGGTGGAAGGATTTTGCCGCAGCCATAGCAGTGATATTCATCCCTATGCTTTGCATCGTAGGACAGCGAGAAACGGGTTCTGCCCTTGTCTACCTCACCTTCTTCCTTGTGCTCTACCGCGAGGGAATGCCGGGCAGCATACTGTTTACGGGTGTTGCAATGGTGGTGTATTTTGTAGTGGGCATAAAATACGAGGGTGTCATGCTGTTGACCACACCTACATCGGTGGGCAAGTTTGTGGTGCTTCTATTAGTGCAGATATTCACGGCAGGCATGGTTAAGGTGTATTGCGAGGAGCAACGCATGACCAAGATAATACTGGGCTACAGCTTAGGCATCACTGCGTTGGCAATGCTCTTCTCGGTGTACGTGATACCGTTCGACGTCACATGGGTGCAACTCACAGTATGTGTAGCAATGTTCGTGTATCTGCTACTCTATGCCCTGCGCACACGATTCACCCATTCGTTCATGATTCTCGCCTTTGCCGTTGGCTCGGTGGTGTTCTTCTATTCTGCCGACTATGTGCTCAACAACGTCATGGAGCCTCATCAGCGAGTGCGCATCAACGTGTTGCTCGGTCTCGACGAAGACCTTGCCGGAGCGGGCTACAATGTTCACCAGAGCGAGATAGCCATCGGCTCGGGAGGACTAAAGGGTAAGGGATTTCTCAACGGCACACAGACAAAGCTGAAGTTTGTGCCAGAGCAAGACACCGACTTCATATTCTGCACTGTAGGCGAGGAGGAAGGATTTGTAGGTTCTGCCAGCGTATTGCTGCTCTTCCTTGCGCTTATACTGCGACTCATGAAACTTGCCGAGCGGCAACCATTCACGTTTGGGCGAGTCTACGGCTACTGTGTGGCATCGGTCTTCCTCTTCCATGTGTTCATCAATGTGGGAATGGTGCTTGGACTAACGCCCGTAATCGGCATTCCGCTGCCATTCTTCAGTTACGGTGGCTCGTCGTTGTGGGGTTTCACTATTCTTATGTTTATATTCCTTAGACTTGATGCAGGACGCAATTTAGCTCAAGCATAAGATATAAGAACAAAAAAAAGATATTTTCGAATGCCTATTCAGTTTGCATTCGAAAATATCTTTTTTTTGGTATTAATAAAGCAACTTAATCAATCACCGATTAAGCATTCAGATTGGCAAGATAACGCTCTGCCTCAAGGGCAGCCTTGCAACCAGAACCTGCTGCAACAATAGCCTGACGATAGACTGGGTCGGCACAGTCGCCAGCAGCGAACACACCCTCAACATTAGTGCGGGGTGAAGAGCCTATGGTCTTGATATAGCCAGTATCGTCGCAATCGACAAACTGACGGAACACATCAGTGTTAGGCTTATGACCAATAGCGAGGAAGAAGCCATCGATAGGCAAGTCGTAGTGTTGCTCGTCGGCCTCGCCCTTGCGCTTTACGAGATGAGCACCCTCCACACCATCGTCACCATAGAGTCCCTCGGTGTTATGCTCGTAGAGTACCTCAATCTTCTCGTTGTCCTCAACACGCTTTTTCATCACGTCGCTTGCACGAAGGAAAGGCTTGCGCACAATCATATACACCTTCTTGCAAAGGCCTGCAAGGTAAAGAGCTTCCTCGCAAGCAGTGTCGCCACCGCCTACAACAGCTACTGTGCGCTTGCGATAGAAGAAGCCATCGCATGTGGCACATGCGCTCACACCCTGACCATTGTACTTCTTCTCGTCATCCAAGCCAAGATACTTAGCACTTGCACCAGTGGCTATGATTACAGAGTCAGCCTCTATTTCCTTGCCAGTGTCTGTAGTAAGCACATAGGGTTTGCTTGAGAAGTCAACCTTGGCAATGCTTCCCTCGCGTATGTCGGCACCAAAACGCTCTGCCTGCTTGCGCAAGTCCATCATCATCTGATTGCCGTCAACTCCCTCAGGATAGCCAGGGAAATTCTCAACCACTGTGGTCTGTGTGAGCTGTCCGCCCGTCTGAATGCCACAGTACTCTACCGGAGCGAGGTTGGCTCGTCCGGCATATATTGCAGCCGTATAGCCAGCAGGACCGCTGCCGACGATAAGGCATTTCACATGTTCTCTCTGTTCCATTGTTATGTAGTTTATGTATGTTAGTAAGCGTGGGGTTCTAATTACAGCAATTCCTCAATCTGCTTGGCAATGTTCTCGATGTCTTCTGTAGGCTCGAAGCGTGCCACCACCTGACCGCGCTTGTTGGTGAGGAATTTGGTGAAGTTCCACTTAATGTCGCTTGTCTCCTTATAGTCGGGTGTCTCCTTGGCGAGAATTTCCTCAAGCACTGGTGTGAGCTTATGTTCGGGGTTGAATCCGGCAAATGTCTTCTGTTCCTTAAGGAACTTGTAGAGAGCATCGGCATCGTCGCCATTCACCTTCAGCTTCTTGAAACGCGGAAACTCTGTGCCATAGTTAAGCTTGCAGAACTGGTGAATAGACTCATCAGTGCCAGGTGCCTGTGCTCCAAACTGGTTGCAAGGAAAATCGAGTACCTCGAAACCCTGTGCGTGGTATTTCTCATAGAGCTTCTCCAGCTCCTCATACTGTGGTGTGAATCCGCACTTTGTAGCGGTGTTGACAATGAGCAGCACTTCGTTGGCATACTCCTTAAGAGACACTTCCTTACCCTTTCTGTCCTTTACAGAATAATCGTATACAGTTCTCATTTTCTTTTTCTGTGTTTTATATGTGTTCTAATTACTTCTTACCTTATAATATAAGGTACAAAATTAGATAAAAATAATGAGAAACAAGAACACTGCAAGAAAAAAATCTTGGTTAGCTATAGCAGCAGAGCCGTGTCATAGACACACGGCTCCCTCCTGCTTCTTTCCGTCCATCATTATCTTCAGTGGCTTGGCAAACCTCACCACACGCACATGTTCTGTCTCCTCTACTGCTTCCATGCCATCAAGCAGGTCCTTGCGGAAGAGTCCTTGGCCACGGTTGGCATCCACAGTGAAATAGCCCACTCCAAAGGAAGTGAGGTTCTGGAAGAAGTGGGTGCCTTGACTCGGGTCTACACGATAGTTCTTCAGAGTAACCTCCACAATAACACGGGCAGCCGATATGTGCGGCCACTTAACTGGTATGCCAAGCCAAGGGTCGCTCGAGCCCCAACGTCCAGGACCAACAAGCACATAGTTGGTACCACGGTCGAGATACTCGCGGTTTATCTTTTCGATCTCTCGGGCTATAGTAGGATTGTTGGAGGCAGTGAACGAATCGTCGGTCTTGACATACACCACGTCGGTGACATCCTCGGTTACTCCATGACCCAAAGAGTTGTGAGAGCGCACTACACAATTGGCATCGGGCACTGCTGCCACATCCTCATCGAGCATCTGCTTGGAATCGACAATGGGGCGTATCTGCAAGAGATACAAACTGCCCGTGCGGTCCTCATTAAGATTGCAGGCAAACTCTATCTCCACTGGGCGACGCATCGACTCGGCACCATACTTCATCGACATCTGCAACAGTTCGGGCAACGGGAACACTCCATGCTGCAGCACAGAGGCAAAGGTTATCACCTTGCGTCCACCATCGTATATACCGTCGCGTATCACCTGGTCGTAGGGGTCGTAGGTAGAAGCTATGTAGTTGAGCGAGTGATCGCGCTCAGCCTCCTTCACCTTAAGGTTCAGAATGTTGAACCCATCGTCCACCTTGAAGTCATTGCCCACATGCCTTGTATCGAGAGCATAGAAGCGGGTCTGTGTCTCGCGCAGAGCCGTGTCAAGCTCGCTTGTCTGCAACACCTGATGTGGATGATAGGGCGACACACGAAGGGTCTGCCCTCCGTCTACGATATACTTGCCAAGTCCGAGGGCAAGCGATGCTATGCCGTCTTCAGCACGCTCGTCGCCTATGGGATAATAGTTGAGCGAGCGCAACACTCCCGACACATTGGGATAGTAGCGACCGTCGTATTGTTTGCCCACAACCTCTTGCAGGATGACAGCCATCTTCTCCTGATCGATAACATTGCTTGTGGCTGTCATGTAGGCTTTTGAGTCTTTGTAGTAGACCGAAGCATAGACACCCTTTATGGCGCAAGCCAACATCTCAAGCATGGCATACTTGTCGGCGAGATAGGGAATCATATAGGTGGAATATATTCCTGCGAACGGCTGATAATGGGCATCCTCAAGCAGCGAGCTGGAACGTATGGCTATAGGACTCTTCACGGCCTCGAAGAAGGTGAAGAAGTCGGCTATCAGCGAATCGGGCAATTGCGCACGCATGAAGTGCTGAAGTATGTCCTCGTCAGACGCATCGCTCAAGGCTATCTGATAAAGATTGTTCTGCTCCATAAACTGGTCGAACACATCTGTACAGAGCACCACCGTCTTGGGTATCTGCACTGTGGCACCAGGGAAAGAATTGAAGTCAGGATGAGTCTTGATTATATTGTCGAGGAAAGCCAAGCCACGTCCCTTGCCTCCAAGCGAGCCTTCACCAATGCGGGCAAAATGAGAGTAGGAGTCAAACTTCATACGGTCGAACACTGCCACTACACCAATGTTCTTCATGTGGCGATACTGCACTATGGCATCGAAGATTATCTCGCGGTGTGCCGTTATATCCTTAAGGCGTTCCCACGTTACCTTCTTCAAGAACTCCGATACTGGGAATATGGCACGTGCCGAAAGCCAGCGGCTCATATGGTTGCGCGATATGTGGTAGAGCATGGAATCGTCGGGAATATTGAAGATGTTGTCCTGCAGTTCCTTGAGCGAATGTATACGCATAATCTCGGCCTTGGTCTTAGGGTCACGGAATATGAAGTCGCCAAAGCCCATGTGCTCCTCCATCATCTTGCGCAGGTCGAGAGCCATCTTCTTGGAGTTCTTGTCGACAAAGCGGAAACCCTCAGCCTCTGCTTTCTCACGGTTGTGCGACTCTGAACTCTCGATGATGAGCGGCAGATATGGATTCATGGAGTGTATGCAGCGAAGCAGTTTGAGTCCAGCCTCACTGTCCTTCACGCCACCCAAAGGGAAGCGCACGTCGCTTATCACGCCAAGCACATTGTCGGAATAGCGTTCATACAGAGCCATAGCCTCCTCGTAGGTTCGGGCAAGCACCACCTTAGGACGACCGCGCATTCTTAATGTGGCAGCATGGCGGTTGAGAGCCTCTGTAGAGAAGCGCTTGCTTTGCGCCAAGATATAGTTGTAGAGGTTTGGCAAGATAGAGCTATAGAAGCGTATGCTGTCCTCCACAACAAGTATCATCTGCACCCCACCCTCCTTGATGTCATGCTCAAGATTCATCTTGTCCTCTATGAGCTTGATGATAGAGAGGATGAGGTTTGTATTGCCAAGCCAGCAGAACACATAGTCGAAGATGCTTAGATCCTCATTTTCCATACGCTTGGTAATGCCATGCGAGAATGGCGTGAGCACCACGCAATGGATAGCAGGAAACCCTGCCTTAATGTCGCGTGCCACCGAGAAGGCGTCGTTGTCGGCATTGCCTGGCATACATATCACGAGGTCGATGTGCATCGTGCGCAACACCTGATAGGCTTCCTCAGTGGTGCTCACCTGGGTGAATGTGGGCGGATAGCGCAGTCCGAGTTCCACATACTCGTTGTAAATCTTCTCCTCCACACGCCCGTCGTCTTCGAGCATGAAGGCATCGTAGGGGTTAGCCACAATCAGCACGTTGTAGATGCGGCGCATCATAAGGTTGACAAACGTCACATCCTTAAGATAGAATTTCTGGTATTCTTGGGGTATCATAGGTTGGGTCCTCCTTTATAATATAGTCTATCGCTGCATGGTCAAGAGCAATTTGCCCACAAAGATGGCATTCTTGCCGTTCTGGTCGTTAGGAATCTTCTTGCCATCAGCATTCTCGACATACTGCAAAGTCTCGAAAAAGGTGTGCGAGTGTCCGCCAAGCACCACGTCGATGTCGTGGTTGCCACTCATCATCTTGTGGTCGTCGACGTTCTGCTTAACTATCCAACCGAGGTGAGAGAGACACACCACAAGGTCGCACTTCTTGTCGCGCTTGAGCATTCGAGCCACGTCGTCGGCTGTCTTTATCGGGTCAAGATATTTCACTCCCTCGCATTTTGCTGCATCTACAAGTCCGTCCATTGGCGGACAGATGCCAAACACTCCTATGCGCAGTCCGCTACGCTTGATTACGATGTAGGGTTTAACGATGCCCTGCAATGGAGTGCCTGTGAAATCGTAGTTGGAACATACCACGGGGAACTTGGCAGCACGGAATATGCGTGCCATATTGTCGAGTCCGAAGTCAAACTCATGGTTGCCTATAGTCACAGCGTCGTAGCCCATACGGTTCATGAGCTCCACCTCAACGTCACCCTTGAACAGAGTGTAGAACGGTGAGCCTTGCGAGAAGTCGCCCGAATCGAAGAGCAACAAGTCGGGATTCTCCTTACGCTCCTGCTCAATCATGGCAATACGGCGAAGGAAGCCTCCACGTCCAGCCACAAGAGTATCGGCAAGGTTAGGATTAAGCGGAAGTATGCAACTATGGGTGTCGTTGGTGTGGAGTATCTCCAATGTCTTTGTTTTCTGGGCTGAAACAGTGAGTGTTGCACAGAAAAGTGCTATGATAAGGAATAATTTCTTCATAACGGTATTCTACGTTCTTGTTTATTGTCTTTTAAAGTTATCAATTCTTCACCGTCACGCGTCCCTCTACCTTGGCATCCACCATCTTGCCTTCGGCCTTCATCTGCTTGAAGTAGTCCTCAATAAGGAAGCGTGCATTATTCTCCTCGCTCTTTGGCGACACTACATTGGTCTTCTTCTTGAAGGCATAGAGATAGTCGTTGCCCTGAGCAAGATAGTCGATGGTGGCTATGCGATAAGAAGCATTGGGGTCTACCTGCTTGCCGTTGATAGAAGACGAAAGCAACTGTCCATCCTTCGAAATCTCAAGGCGCACACTATGGCTCACACCTTCGCCTCCAACCTTGGCTATCTGGCCAAACAGCTCAAGCACATCGCTGCCGCTAAGCGTGAGCAAACACAGCTTATTGTCGAAGGGAGCGATGTCGAGAATGTCGCCACGGGTGACATCACCCTTGCTCAAAGTGGCACGTATGCCACCCATATTATAGACAGCAAAGTCGGGATGCTCGCCAAAACGCTGGCTACTCCACACCAATATGTCGGACAAAAGGTTTGACAACGGACTTTCAGGACGCTTGCGCCACAAATCGGAGGCAGCAGTACCCATGACTGGCAGCATCAAACTGTCGACATGTGCCTTGTAAGGAGCAAGATAAGCTGTTGCCTCAGCGAGAATAATAGAGTCGTAACGCGAGTCGATGAGTATGCGCGAACGGGTGACCTCGGCCACCTGATACTGATGCTGGGCACACGATGTAGCTAAGAGCGACACCGTGGCAAGCGAAATGAGTGCAAATTGTTTGTTCATGCGATATTATTTGATTTTATTATGCAAAGATATTAATTTTTATCAACAAATAAAACAATCATCAACAGTTATTAAAGCTTTATATAGAATTTAACTCACTAAATATTTGTGAGTTACACGAAAAAGCAGTAACTTTGCAACCGCTTTTCGGCGTAACCTATGACGGGAAGAAGTGTTGCCCAGTTACGTTGCGCGAGAACGATAAACAAATTTAATTATCAGATTTACAATGGATTTAATTAAAGTTGCTGAAGAAGCATTTGCAACCGGCAAGAAGTTCCCAGAGTTCCGTTCTGGTGACACAATCACAGTCGCTTACAAAATTATCGAGGGTACAAAGGAGCGTATTCAGCTCTACCGCGGTGTAGTTATCAAGATTTCTGGCCACGGTGACAAGAAGCGTTTCACTGTTCGCAAGATGTCAGGTACTGTAGGTGTAGAGCGTATCTTCCCTATCGAGTCACCGAACATCGACAGCATTGAGATCAACAAGTACGGTAAGGTACGTCGCGCTAAGCTCTACTACCTCCGCAAGCTCACTGGTAAGAAGGCTCGCATCGCTGAGCGTCGTGTTAACGCAACAGCAGAGTAAATTTCGAGTACCTTTATCGAAAAGAAATAAAAGCAGAGAATGTCTGTTCAAACGACATTCCCTGCTTTTTTTTGTCTACCTATACCAATTTCGCGCACGTATATACATATTCTGTATACATATATATAAACAAACAGCAGCCGTCACCCAACTGATGGACACGCATCGGCCACTTGAGCGACACGCGTCCATCAGTTGAGTGACGGCCGTCTATCAGCTGAGTGGTAGGGTGAATAATTACCTCAACCACACATTCCTTTTTACTTCTTGTGTCTGTTGGCACGTTGCTCGCGGTATTTAGCCTTCTGACGTGCCGAACCGCTGCCATGGGCACCGGTGATGTACTGTTTCTTCTTTGCCTTAGTCTTCACTTTGCCGTCGTCGGTCTTCTTTGACGAAGCTCCGCCACGTCCCCATGAAATGCCATTGGCAATGATTGAATCGATATCGTCGCCTTTGCTCATAATATGTTTTATTATTTAATTAATGGTGGAACAAACGCACTCCTGTGAACGCCATAGTGATGCCATACTTATCGCAAGTGTCAATCACATTGTCGTCGCGCACCGAACCGCCTGCCTGGGCAATATACTCTACACCACTCTTGTGGGCACGCTCAATGTTGTCGCCAAACGGGAAGAATGCATCTGAACCAAGGGCTACACCACGGTTCTGGGCTATCCATGCCTTCTTCTCCTCCATGGTCAACACCTCCGGCTTCTCCTTGAAGAACATCTGCCATGTACCATCGCGCAGCACATCATCATGATCCTCCGATATGTATACGTCGATAGTGTTGTCGCGGTCGGCACGACGTATGCCGTCGACAAATGGCAAGTTCATCACTTTCGGATGCTGACGCAGCCACCAAATGTCGGCCTTGTTGCCCGCAAGACGTGTACAGTGGATGCGGCTCTGCTGACCGGCTCCAATGCCGATAGCCTGACCATCCTTAACATAGCATACAGAGTTTGACTGAGTGTACTTGAGCGTAATGAGCGAGATAATGAGGTCGCGGATAGCTTCGGGAGTGAAATTCTTTGCCTTTGTAGGAATGTTCTCGAAGAGTTTCGGATCGTCGAGACGCACCTCATTGCGGCCCTGCTCGAATGTAACACCAAACACCTGCTTGTGCTCAATGGGGGCAGGAACATAGTTGGGGTCGATTTTTATAACGTTGTATGTACCCTTGCGCTTTGCCTTGAGTATCTCGATGGCCTCGGGAGTGAAGTCAGGAGCTATCACACCATCGCTCACCTCACGCTTGATGAGTGTAGCAGTGGCAGCATCGCAAGTGTCGCTCAATGCGACAAAGTCGCCATAAGAGCTCATGCGGTCGGCACCGCGGGCACGAGCATAGGCGCATGCAATCGGCGAGAGTTCTATCTTTACGTCGTCAACGAAGTATATCTTCTTAAGTGTGTCGCTAAGAGGCAGACCTACAGCAGCACCTGCAGGAGACACGTGCTTGAATGAAGCTGCGGCTGGCAGACCAGTAGCTACCTTGAGCTCCTTGACAAGCTGCCACGAGTTGAGCGCGTCGAGGAAATTGATGTAGCCAGGACGACCGTTGAGTACTTCGATTGGGAGTTCGCCTTCTTCCATATATATGCGCGAAGGCTTCTGATTCGGATTGCATCCGTACTTAAGTGCTAATTCTTTCATACAGTAATTATAAGAATGAAAAATATATCTGCAAAATTACTATTTTTCCATTAAAAAGCCGTACTTTTGCCCCGAAATATTACGCATTAAGTATGTTATGAATTATGAATTACGCATTGAAGAAACTTTTTGACACGGTGGAGCACCAATTGGAGCTCATTCCGCAGAAAGTATTTGCCAAAGAGAAGCTGTCAAGTTACATCAAGGGCACAGAGAAACCCAAGCGCGAGACTCTCGACCGAATATCGTTGCTCGTGGGTTTTCAAAACTGGGATAAGTTCAAGGAAGCCTTGCATGGTGAGGCTGACGGACAAGAGAACTTCAAGTAGGAAAAATGAAAAAGCACGTTCGAGATTGCCGAGGCATCTGAACGTGCTTTTTATTTTAAGATAATATGTTTCCTTGATTACTTCTGTCCTGCTACTGCAGAACCATCGTAGCCCCACTTGTAGAAAGAAGCGCCATGAACGAAACCTGCACCGAATGCGGTGAAGATGACGTTGTCGCCCTTCTTCATATTTTTCTCATTATCCCACAATGCCAAAGGTATTGTGGCGGCACTTGTATTGCCGTAACGCTCGATATTAACAACCACCTTATCCATAGGCAGACCAATACGCTTGGTCACAGCCTCGATGATACGTAGGTTGGCCTCGTGGGGCACAACCCATCTCACATCGTCGGCAGTGAGGTTGTTGCGCTTCATCACTTCAGCCACATCGTTGCTCATGTCGGTAACAGCATAGCGGAACACTGTGCGACCCTCTTGATAGAGGTAGTGCAAACGATGGTCAACAGTGAAGTGTGAAGGTGGGCAAACCGAACCGCCCGCCTTCATGTGAAGGAATGGAAGTCCGATGCCATCCGTGCGCAGATAAGAGTTCTGCACGCCTACATTCTCCTCCTCGGTAGCCTCAACGAGCACTGCTCCGGCGCCGTCGCCGAAGAGCACACATGTGGCACGGTCTTGATAGTCGACGAGTGACGACATCTTGTCGGCACCAATAACGATTATCTTCTTGTAGCGACCACTCTCGATCATTGTGGCAGCCACGTCGAGCGAATAAAGGAATCCGCAGCATGCTGCCTCAAGGTCGAAAGCAAAGGCATTTTTAAGTCCAAGTTTACCAAGGACAATAGATGCCGTAGAGGGGAACTTGTAGTCGGGAGTTGTGGTGGTTACGATCAGCGCGTCAATCGTGTCAGGGTCTACGCCAGTCTTCTTGATGAGCTGCTTGGCTGCCTTGCGGGCCATATAGCTCGTACCGAGACCTTCCTCTGTGAGGATGTGGCGCTCTTTGATACCGACACGAGTCATAATCCACTCGTCGCTGGTGTCTACCATGCGCGACAACTCCTCATTGCTGAGCACGTAGTCGGGCACATAGCCTCCAACTCCAGTGATTACTGCGTTTATCTTAGCCATCTTGGAGAATTTAATTACTCAGCTACTTCCTTAACGATAGCCACCTTGCCACGATAGTATCCGCAAGTTGGGCATACTGTGTGGTATACATAGTAAGCGCCACAGTTAGGGCATACTGCCAATGTAGGAGCTACTGCCTTATCATGAGTTCTTCTCTTAAGTGTACGTGTCTTTGACTGTCTTCTTTTAGGATGTGCCATTTTTCTTTAATCTTTAATTATTGTTTTTAATTTTTCTAATCCATTCCAACGGGGGTCTACCGCCTGCACTTCATCCTCGCCACTACTTCGGGTAGCTGAGTGTTCTTCAAGAACCTTTATCATCGCCGCGTTACATTTTCCAGGTGTATGCACGTGCTTAGCGGGAATGTTGAGCAGTATAAATTCGTAGATAAACCACGCCACATCCAACAAGCCTTCACGCTCGTCGACTGTGATGAGGTCGTCGTCCTCGGAATACTCTTCTCCAAATTTAGCAACAAGACGGTCGTCCGTCTCTATTGGCTGCTCCATATCATCAAGACAACGGTCGCACGGAATAACGACAGTGCCTTCGGTATGGAAGTCGAGCTCAAAATAGTTCTCCGTGCGCTTTACATTTATAGACACACTTATGTTGCCACGCTTGATTTCGTCCTCGTCCAACGACTCGAAATAAGCGTCGCTCAAATTGAAGTTGAGTGTGCTTACACCCTCGTTCAATTCCTTCAAATCTATTTTAAGATCTTCTAAATTACACATTTGGTGTGCAAAGTTACGAATATTTTCCGACATACAACAAAATCTTTACAAAGTTTTTGATATTAAGTGTTTTTATTTCTTCAGTTCGATGCGGAATGTAGTTCCAACACCCACTTCTGAGCTTTTCACCCATATTTTTCCCTTGTGATACTCCTCTATGATACGCTTTGCGAGCGAAAGTCCAAGTCCCCATCCGCGCTTCTTGGTTGTGAATCCCGGTCGGAACACGTTGCGTATGTCTTTCTTGCGTATGCCCTTGCCCGTGTCAGCCACCTCTATCACGACCTTCGTAGGCTCCTCGAATATCCTTAGCGTTATCGTGCCTTCGCCGCCCATAGCGTCAACAGCATTCTTCGAAAGATTTTCTATCACCCATTCAAACAGCGACGCATTTATCTTGACCACTATGTCGCCTTCAGGAAAGTCGCGCACCATTTTCACCTTGTTTGACGTGCGGCGGTCCATATAGTCGATTACATGTTCCATCACCTCCTTAAGGTCGGTATCAACTGGTTCGGGCAACGAGCCAATTTTTGAGAATCTATCAGCAATGAGTTGCAGACGTTTCACGTCCTTGTTCATCTCTGGTATCAGATCGTCGTCGGGATAAGTCTCCTTGAGTATCTCCACCCACGCCATAAGGCTCGATATTGGAGTGCCAAGCTGATGGGCGGTCTCTTTAGACAGTCCCACCCACACCTTGTTTTGTTCTGCCCTCTTTGATGTGAGCAGGGCAAAGATGGCTATTACGACAAATATCATCACCACACCTAATTGTATATAAGGATAGGAGGCAAGTCGGCGCAGCATCACCGAGTCGTCGTAGCACACATTAATATAATCAGCCGATGATATACTGTCTGTGTTATTGTCGTCAATGGCAATACGTATATCTCGGTCTTCGCGCATAAGCTTGCGTCCCATATATTGCACAAAGCGCATGGTGTCCTCTGCGTTCTCACAATCCTTAATGTCGATATTGCGATATGCCTGTACATTTCCATTCGAGTCAAGCACAATCACAGGGATTGTATTGTTGCCGTTGATAACCTTCAGCACAAGGTTTATGTCGGTGTTCTCGTCGGCACGGTTGAGAGTGCGCATTGCCTCTGCCCACACCTCCATTTTGTTGTGTTCCTCCATAGCAAGGTCGCGTATGAGGATATGCGACACAACAAGCGACGCCACGGCGATAACCACCGCGGCGAACACCAGTAATATCTTTACTCTACGTATTTGGTCGGTCCATTGCATATAAATGTATAACGCAATTATCGACAAATTATTATTGAGGTTTATTGAATTAGTATTGCAATGAAAGCTCACACTAAATGATGAGAGCCTCACCAGAGACTACTATCCATCACCTTATTGGCAGCTCCAGCAGAAACAGAATCGTTGTTTACGGTGTCTGCCGTTGTGGTTTGGCGTGCGTTCATCATCACACCAATGACGACAAGCAGCACCAATGCCAATGCTATGAGGAGGGCGTTCACCACGACTAACGATCTGCCCTTGTCAGCCATCAGAAGCCTCACCTGCGCAATGTCTGCAGGACGATGGACACAATCGGCTGTAGCACACTTCCGCCCCACCCTCACCAGTTGCTTGCTACGTACAGCCTCAGCCATATACTCCAACACCTTTCCAAACGAATAGATGTCGGCGCTGGGACTGCTTACAGCATTTGGCTGCAACTGCTCGGGGGCTATATAGCCACGTGTGCCAGCCGGAATCTTAAGCACGCAGAACGTCTCGCTGTCCGATAGTCCAAAATCTATCAGCTTTACGTCGCCGCCACGATGTGTAAGCATGATGTTCGACGGCTTGATGTCGCGGTGTACTATCTGCTTGGCGTGCATATACTCCATAGCATCAAGCAGCTGAGCAGCTATCTTATGTACCACCTCTTCAGTCATCTTGCCGCCTTTCACAGCCGTCTCAAGCGTCTCGCCGTCCACATATTCCATGACAATGCAGTCGCCCAATTCGCCCACTGACTCCATGCTTATAGTGCGGCAGATGTTGGGATGATCGAGCTGCAATCCTATCTCAAACTCCTTCATCAGCGCCTGACGATACACCGGCGTATAACGAAAATCAGTCTTCAGGCATTTCAGTACATAACGCTTGCCATACCTCACGGCTGTGAACATACGTGCATGGCCCGACTTCGACACATAGCACTCGCTGATATTGGTGAATCCGTTGTCGGCTCGTGCTACGTTAAAATCCGATTCGCTATCTATGTCCACCACATATCCCGAAGTAGGGCGGTTTTCACTGTCATTCATAATCTGTCTAAATTATCTTTCTCACTATCGAAAGTCCGCCATTGCGTCCTGCTACAAAGGGTGGTGTACGTTCGCCATTACGCTCTATATACGGCAGGTACAACGGCTGTTCCTTAATAAAACATCCTGTTACAAACATATCATCCGACTGCAACTTGCTGTTATGCGCTTCGACTACACGATATGCACTATCGCCTATGTATTCAAGACGAAGCAGACGATTGGGTGCCCACCCTATCTCCACATTATCACCTCGCTCCAAATCGCTGCTCACAAGTTGGCAAGCATCAAAAAACGACGAATTGTAGCGTGTGCTGTTCTTCAGCCAAAGCATAAACGAGGCATAGTCCTTATGTCCTATATATGCCGATAGAGAGTCGAGGGTCAGCATGCGCGGCTTATGGCTGTCGCTGACATAGCCATACAGTCGCTTCAACGTCGACGGCGACACGGATATCTCATGACGGAGGCGCAGCTTCACCGAGAACTCCTCAAAGTCGGTGGTCGTGGTAAGGTGCTTGCCATAACGCTCCTCGACAAGTCGTTTCAGCTCTTCTATTTCTGGTGTGTTCATAGTCACTTCATTTAAATGTCATCAATTATATTCTCAAACTGGTCCCAGTATGACTTTGCCCGATAATACTTCTCCCTGCCTTTCGGCACATGCACACGGCACGTCTTCAGAAAGTCGGTAGCAACATTGGCAAATGTGTTGTCATAGCATACTGGTGGCAATGCAGCTCCGATGTAAATGTCAGTAAGCGGACAACCGTCGAAGACGTATTCGTTTATAATGACCACTTTCTTGCCAAGGCGCACCGTGGTAAGGTGGCTGCATTTCTGGAACAATCCGGAAGGCAGCTGCTTAAGGGTGGAGGGCAGCACCACTTCCTTCACCTTGCTGTTATAGAAGGCGCACATACCCAACTTGGTCAGTCCGTCGGAGAATACGAATTTCTCTATGTTGCTTTCGCGGAAGGCATAGTCGCCCACGCTCTCTATGGTAGAGGGCAATGTGTATTCGCCCTTCTTGCCCATCGGGAACCAGAGGATGCACTTGCCATCGACACTCAGGAGTACGCCGTCCTTGCTCATGAAGTGAGTGTTGGCTGCCGACACGTCGATGGTCTCCAGCAACGTGCATCCTGCCGATGGACTTACGGCACTTACCGATGCTGGGATAGTGATGCTACGCAGAGAGGTGCAGTCCTCGAAGGCTTCCTTCTCTATCTTGACAGCTCCCATTGGCAGCTTGATGGTATTCAGACCAGTGCAAGCACGAAACAGACCTACGCCTATAACTCCGTCCTCTGTAAATCGTGATTCGCCATACTCGCCACCACCCGCAACGATGCTTGCTCCCGAGATGTCGAGGTCGGCAAGACGTCCGGCTGTAGGATGGTTCTCCTCGTCGCGTCCTGCCATGATGCGCAGCGTGCGCAGATCGTCGCCATTGAGCGGACCTACCAGAGAAAGACTGGTAAGATTGAATATCTGGTCGCCGAGGAGGGTGGAAAGGATGCCTGACTTACCAAGCACGACGGCTGATGAGGTGGTGAACTGGATGGCTTCGCCTTCCGACTCGCCGATGCTGTTGACTGCAAATGGCTTGATGGTATACGTTATGTTGGGCTGCAGACCGTCAATAAGCAGACTGTACATTCCCTTGTCGTCAACCTCATCACTCTGCATAATGGTCTTCTCGCCACCCTCGATGCCTTCGCCCAACACATGGCAACCGCAGGATGTAATGGGGTCTCCGCCATTGTCCGTGATGCTGTAGCCTACAATAAGGCTGACCGGAGCACTACTCAGCACTTCTGCCTTGCTTACCGTGGGGCGTTTGTTGGGCTGCGTGGCAAAGCTAACCATCTCGCCAGAAAGCGAGGCTGAACCGTTGGTGCCATGAAGCATATAATAATAGGTGGTGCCGGCATGGAGCGAGGATAGGTGCATACTGACATTGCCGTCGGCATCAGCCAATACTTCCTGCCTCTCAGACATGCTCTTGTCATTGCCATAACTGAACCAAAGACTGGGCATGTCCACTCCCTTGTCCTTGACACACTTGCCCGACAGTGTGGCTTCTGTACGACTGATGTCCGTAGCCGGAAGCGTCTGGAGGCGAGGCTCAAAGTTGTACGGACTGTCGCTGCTGCAAGAGCTGACCATTACGACAGCCATCAACAATAATATATAGAGAATACGATTATTCATAATCGGTACGTTTTTTTTACTTGCGCTTTGTTATCATTCCCGTCTTTCCAAGACATATTCCTACACCTATACATCCCTGCCATTGCTTGCCTGCAATGGTCAGTGCCGACGCACTGAAGCTGAATCGTCCTACCGAAGCTACAACGCCAAGCTCTGCCGTAAAGCCTTTATGGCTGAACTCCTCGTTGCGTAGCCAACCGCCGCCCTCGCTGTCGGCAAGCTGCCATGCGGTGGTCTGACTGCCGTAGCCCACACCTTCGAATATGTTGAGCAAGCCATTCAGACGATGTATGCCACCCACGGTGAGGACATACGCAGAAGTCTGCGTGCGTCCGGTATAATAAGGAGTATTGCTGGTAGAGGGTCGATAGCCGTCGCTATTGCACGAACCTATCGTCGTAGGCGCCGAATGCAGATTGCTGCTCACATGCACATAAGCACCATGACGACGCATCAAGGCTGCCATTACGCCCCACGAGGGTCCGTCGGTATGGAGTGAGGCTGTGAGCAACGTGAAGGCATGGAGCTGAACTATGCGTCGGGGCGGTGCCACGGTTACGGTGTCGACGATGGTCTGGGTGTATACTATAGTGTCGTGCTTCTCCACTACAGCGGTCTGTGGCAGGCGGAGGCGCATCTCGTAGGTCATGCGACTCTCAAGCTTCGTGCCGAACTTATAGTCGCGCAGCACTCCCCATTGAGGATGTTTCAGCGTTATGCTCTTGGTACCCTTGGGTAGGAAAAGCCATATCTCGCCCACCTTGTCGCGACGTTCTACAATGCCTAAGGGCGAAGAGAAGGCAAAGTCGGCAGGTGCCACTACCTTGAGCAGTGCGCACGCCTCGCCGTTAAGGTCGCGTACGGCATCGATGAAGGCGCTCACGTCGGTAGGCAACTGACGGAAGCTTGCCACCGTAAAGGTGCTGTCTGCCGCTGCCGGCACGACTGTCGCCACCGAAGCCTTAGCATCGCTCAACGACAGACACGACAATATCATAGTATACACCACGCAAAGCATAACTTTACGTAGCGTAAAGGACAACTTTACATATGCCTTCTTTATACTTTTCATATTACTCTAAATTAAAGTCGGATATTTCAATTACTCCATCACTACCACTTACAGTTGCCGACGGCTGCCACGTGCGCACATGGATGAGTGGCATGGAGGCATTGCGGAAGTCCCACAGCAGAAACAGCCAGCCGTCGTCGGCATAGCGGTCGCTCTGATAGCGCTGGCGCAGCGACACTCCGTAGATGCCGTCTTTCGTGGGATGGCGCATTATGCGGAAGTCGGAGAAGCGCACGTCCACCTTCTTGTTCATGCCGAACACCTTGGAGAGTCGCGAGAGATAGTCGGCCTTGGTATGGAGGGCGTAGCTCACACGGCTGTCAGCGCCCACCTTGGCTTCATCCTTCGACTGACGTACTACGTTGCCCACAATAATGAGCGCGTCGTTGCTGAACACCTGACGTAGGAAGTCGATGTCCTTCGTGGTGTATGCCGTGCGCAGATGCTCGCAGTAATTGAGTATCTGACGGCGGCGTGTGGCGTCGGTTTCCTCCAGCTTTCCGCTTATTATCTTGGAAGCCTCAGCATAGAACGGACTGTTGTGCGCCATCGTGCGCACGTCCACAGCTGGCAGTCTCACCTCCTTACGGCTTACTTTAGCAGCAGATTGCTGACCATGCACATCCTCCGCACTACCGTCGATGGCAGATGTCTGCCCCTCAGGTGCTGTCATTGTAGGCTGCAAGGAGTCGGCTGACGTAGCGGTAAAGACCACGATGCCCTGCATGTCGACATATCCTTCACGACCCGTAGACAATTCGCGGAAGCGCAGACGACCGCCACGAAACTGTGTGTCGAGCATACATCCACGCAGCGGGATGCGGAACATCACGTTGCCACGCGCGTCCTCCACCACATACTGTCGTTCGCCGTTGGTCATGGTCTGCTCCACAAGCTGCATGCCCTCGCTCGTGCCGTAGCGCGTCTCGGTCGTCACATTATTATATTTTCCAATAGGCAGCACCCACAAAGCCACTGCCCACAAGGAAAGAATCAGCACAAGGGCTGATAATACATACGTTATTTTCTTCATTCAGAAAGTGTTATTGCCAGTCCTTTATCTCACCGCCGATTTCTATCTTCACTTGCTCGGGGTCTTTTGAAATGATAAGGTTGACAAGATTTTCCACACCTGGTTTATAATTGAATCGGCTCTCATAGAAATAGCTCACACCGTTTACCTCCACTTCAAGGAATGGCATACTTGTAGTGATGTTCTGCGGCACGACGATGGCAGAATAGCTGGTCTCGTCGTCCTGATGAGCTATGATGCTCTGGCGTGCCATCCTCGGATTGTACGTGACGATGCCTTGGCGTAGGTCGACTGTGGCAGAGGTGAAGGTGCTGTGTATATACACCTTGGCTTTGGTGGGCAGCTCGCCTTCGAAGTCCTCGCCCTTTATCAGGCGTATGCGTAGCTTGCTCATGATGTGATGAAACAAAAGAGCAACGGGCGAATCCGACGCTGTGACACTCTTCTGCGAAGCAAAGAGCAGGTCGCTCGCCTCATAGCCACCAAGCGATGTGGCTGTCTTCGGGGTGTTTTGGTCGAGAGCCACGCTGAAAGGCTGACTGTCGAGACTGAGCACTTTATCCATGCGTGGACAGATGGCATAGACATTGAATGTGCCGTCGTCCCAATAGAGGGGACGTACTGATGTCCATTTGTCGCCGTCGTAGGTCAGCGCATCGTTGTTGGCAAGATTGCCTCCCAACTCCATTGGTTTTTCAGTGTTTGCCACATACAGTCCTATGCGGTCGCCTATCTCGAAGTCGGTTTCCGTGGCACGTGTCTGCGACGGATGCTTCACAACGAACGTCATCGGCGTCGACTTGGCATCCTTGTATTGCGGATTGGCATCATCTGAGCAAGCCGCAAGAAACGCTGCCCCTACAATGCTGACACTCATACAAGCCCACCTTATTATATTATTCTTCATTCTTTGTCTTGTTTATTATTATTACGTTACTCACATTCACTGCTGCAGCCTGCATTTCTGCTTCATTTTGCAATAATGTGTTTAAAGCCCGACCAGGATTCTGACGACTTATAGTCATTTAAAGCAGACTTAGGCACTATAACAGTAAGGTCTTCTAATAGAACTCCATCAAAAGCTCCGTCATTCACAACTGGAGGAACTGTGCTCTTACATTCAACTACGCGAAGCGATTTGCAATCTTGGAAGGCACCCACATCGATTAACTCAAGACCGCTTGGCAATATTATCTTTTGAAGATTTTCGCTATTTGAAAATGCCCATTCATGAATACACGTAACTCCCTCAGGTATCTCTGCCTCCCCAGTAAAAGCGCAATTTAAAAAAGCAAATGATGAAATGCTTAGCAATCCCTTGGGTATCTTAAAGCTTCCTGAGAAGTAATTTCCTTCGAAGTTGCTACCTCCAAAAACTATAAGACTCTTCGGCAATTCAAGTTCGCCTATGAATCCGTTATCACGAAATGCCCATTCACCTATAGCAGTGATGCCATCATGCAACTGTAGTCTGCCTCCAAACCCACAACCCCCAAAAGCACACGAGGGTATAACGGTCAAGGATTTAGGAATCACAAGGTCGCCTTTCAAGCCAGTACAACCATGGAAAGCACTTGAACCTATCTTCTTCAGATGACTTGGCAATATCAGATTGCCATACAGATACTGACAATTATAGAAACAACTACCTCCAATTTCCTCGATTCCATCCGGCAGATTCAATGGACATGCAAAACCACACTCTGAAAAAGCAGAAGCGTCTATCTTCTTCAATGTGGAAGGCAATGTCAGGACACCGATAAAGTCGTTGTTTGTAAAAGCATTATCGCCAATCTCTACCACACCTTCAGGAATATTTAGAGAGCCCGTCAGACCTGCACCGTCAAAAACCCTTGGATTAATACGCTTAAGAACGTCAGGAAACACAAAGCTTGTCAGCGTTTTTTTATCTTTGAAACAAAAACCAGGCAATACATCATCGTCAGCTTTATCTGGCCAATACTGCTCTCCCCCAAACATATAGCTGTATACTCCTTTTATTCTTACATCCTTTAGATTTAGAGCCGTAAGATTTGGCATACTGTCGCGCATAATTCTAAAATCACGCGCATTAATGGTACCGGTCACCTTCATGCGTTTCACCTTGGTAAGATCCTTATGCGAAGCTGCTATCGAGTCATTTAGATGTCCGGCAGTGGTGTTGATAACGACATACTCCGTAGCCGTGGCATCATGGCTTTGGATATCATCCTCCCAAGGGGCAATGCTCTCGCTTACAAGCGTGAGACGATACTTGCCACTACCCTCGGCCTTGTCCACTCTGATGTTGAACTTCATCATCTTGCCCGACACATAGGTAAGCGCCTCGTTCTTCGCAAACTTGTAAGGTGCACCACCTATGGTGATGCTGAAGAGCGTTGTGCCTGCCGGGACGGTCTGAGGCACTACGATGGCACGCCATTCATTGTTCACTTGCGAGGGAATAGTTGCCGACGACTCCACATCACCTGCCACTTTCACGGTTCCATCCGTCATGTTTATGCTTGCCTTACGCGCCAGATTGGTGGCAAGCACTGTCTTATCTATGCTTTCCCATTCGCTATCGGTGAAACCCTCGCCCTTGAGCAGCTTCACGCAGGCACTCGACATACGGTGTCTCAGCAGCAGACGCAAGGCAGCATTGGAGGGAGCTACGTCGCTCAACTTGCCCCATAGGAAGTCGCTCGCTTCATAACCGCCCATCTTGCCGTCGGCAGTAGCGGTGCTCTGGTCGCGCTGTACATTAAAAGTATAGTTGTCGATGCTTTCGGGGTTGGCGTATGGATAGTAGCCATAAACGTCTATATGGGTATGATTGTCCTTCCAGTAAACGTCTTGGTCTGAATTCCATTTACGGTTGGCTTCATCGTAAGTGTAGCATACATTGTCGGCACGGTTGCCACTCTGTTGTAATGTGCCGGGAATGTCGGCATTATAGTCAACAATGTAGATACCAATTCCGTCGCCGTCGCAAAAGCCACCGTCGTTGACACGTGTCACCGCCACCGGGTCTATCTCGCCCGAAAGCTCAATACGACGGGTATGGTGCTGTGTGCCGTCTTCGCCGAACAGTCCGTCAGCGCAACCGGCACACAACACCACACATACCATTATGGCAATGTATATAAGAATGTTTATGTATTTTCTTATCATTCGACAGTTTTTAATAATAAACCCGACCAGAAATCTGACGACTTATAGTCATTTAAAGCAGACTTAGGCACTATAACAGTGAGGTCTTCCAATGGGACTCCATTGAAAGCTGTGCTCCTCACAACTGGAGGAACGGTGCTCTTACATTCTATTACGCGAAGCGATTTGCAAGATTTGAATGCGTAATCATCGATTAACTCAAGAGTGCTTGGCAAGATTATCTTTTGCAGATTTTCGCTATTATAAAAAGCTCCTTCACCAATAGACAGAATACCTTCTGGGATCTCCACCTCACCCGAGAAAGTGCAGTGAGCAAAAGCTGATGATGAAATTTTTAGCAATCCCTTGGGTATCTTTAAGCTTCCTGAGAAATAATTTCCATAGAAGTTTCCACCTTCAAGTATTGTAAGACTCTCCGGCAATTCAAGTTCGCCAATGAATCCGTTATCACGAAAAGCATCTTCACCTATAGCAGTGATGCCATCATGCAACTGTAATCTGCCTCCCAACCCACATTCGTAAAAAGCGTCCGGGGGTATAACGGTCAAGGATTTAGGAATCACCAAGTCACCTTTCAAACCCGTACAACCACGGAATGCGCACCTATCCATATTCTTCAGATGACTTGGCAATATCAAATTGCCATACAGATTACGACAATCCTCAAAACATCCCCATCCTATTTCCTCGATTCCATCCGGCAAGTTCAATGGACATATAAAACAACACCCATTAAAAGCATAATCGTCTATTTTCTTCAACGTGGAAGGTAATGTCAGCACACCTGTAAAATCGCTGCCAGCAAAAGCCCCACGACCAATTTCTACCACACCTTCGGGAATATTGAGCGAGTGCTTTAGACCGGAGCCGGCAAAAGCACCACTTTCGATACCCTTTAGAACGTCTGGAAACACAATGCTTGTCAGCGATTTCTTTCCTCTAAAACAATCAGAAGGAAATTCATCATCTTTAAAATCATGAATATTAAAGCCACTGGTCGGGGCTTTGATTCTTACATCCTTAAGGTTTAGAGCCGTAAGTTTTGGCATGCTGTCGCGCATCATTATGAAATCATACCCATTAATGGTGCCGGTCACCTTCATGCGTTTCACCATGACAATATCCTTATGCGAAGCGGCTATCGAGTCCTTAAGATGTCCGGCAGTGGAGTTGATAACAACATACTCCGTAGCCGTGGCGTCATAGCTTTGGAGATCGTTCTCCCAAGGGGCAATGCTCTCGCTTACAAGCGTGAGGTGGTACTTGCCACTACCCTCGGCCTTATCCACTCTGATATTGAACTTCATCATCTTGCCCGACACATAGGTAAACGCCTCGTTCTTCGCAAACTTGTAAGGTGCTCCACCTATAGTGATGCTGAAGAGCGTAGTGCCAGCCGGAACTGTCTGAGGCACTACGATGGCACGCCATTCATCGTTCACTTGCAAGGGAATGGTAGGCGATGACTCCACGGAGCCTGCCACTTTCACGGTTCCGTCAGTCATGTTTATGCTTGCCTTACGTGCCAGGTTGGTGGCAAGCACCATCTTGTCTATGCTTTCCCATTCGCTATCGGTGAAACCTTCACCCTTGAGCAGTTTCACGCAGGCACTCGACATACGGTGTCTCAGCAGCAGACGCAAAGCGGCAGTGGTGGGTGCTACATCGCTCAACTTGCCCCAAAGGAAGTCGCTCGCCTCATAACCGCCCATCTTGCCGTCGGCAGTGGCAGTGCTCTGGTCGCGCTGCACATTAAAAGTATAGTTGTCGATGTTTACGGATTGGGCGTATGGATAATAGCCATATACGTCAATATGGGTATGAAAGTCCTTCCAGTAAACATCATAGTCAGAATTCCATTTACGGTTGGCTTCATCGTAAGTGTAGCATACATTGTCGGCACGGTTGCCACTCTGCTGCAGTGTGCCAGGTATACCTGCCTTATAGTCAACAATGTAGATGCCCATTCCGTCGCCGTCGCAAAAGCCACCGTCGTTGACACGCGTCACTACCACCTGGTCTATCTCGCCCGAAAGCTCAATACGCTGTGCGTGGTGCTGTGTGCCGTCTTCGCCTAACAGTCCGTCAGCGCAACCGACACACAACACCACACATATAGTTATGGCAATGTATATAAGAAAGTTTATGTGTTTCCTTATCATGTGATAGTAATTAATAATATACATGTTACACAGATTATTCCTCAGTAGCCGTTCCACCATAGTCCACGTCGTCTGCGTCCCATCCGGTTATGGTGGCGTTCAAGCCGTCGCTTTCCTTGACAAGTGTGACATTGACCGTATAGCTTTTGCCACTTACAAAATCGAAAGCCTTGGAGAACACGAAGTCATGTCCATCCACATTCACATTTATCAGATTGGTCTGCTCTACTTGCTGCGGCACAACTATGGCACGATAGACATTGCCGTCCTTGTATGGTGTCATCGGAGTCATAGTCAATGACTCGCCATCATAATTCATAATAGGCTCCACCTCGCCCGTTGCAAGGTCTATATTGGCACTTACGGCTGGTATGTTAAGCGTCACCTTAACATCCGAAGCAGCAAGCGACGCATCGGTGAATCCTTCGCCTGGCGTCAAGACTATCGCCACTCTACTCATCACTTGCTTTAACGCAATGTGGACAATCGTCTGTCTTGGCACCACGTTCATCGTAGAGCCTACCATAACATCGGAATTGTTATAAGAGTTGATATTGCTTTGGTCTGCCTCTACTTTAAACACCATAGGGTTCTCGTTAATGTGTGTTGCCTGATAAGGATAATACAAATAAAAATCAGCACGCGTCTTTTTATCCTTCCAATACACAGTCTCGTCGGGAGTCCAATACACAGTCTCGTCGGGAGTCAAAGCACTGTGAGCATACGTATAGCGCATATTGTCAACATAATTGCCCGACGGCTTTAGGTCATTATGCGAACCGTCATCGTTACGATTTACTACATATAGTCCTATAGCATCGTCATTCGTAAATGCAGATTCGGTGACACCAATTATAGAGGTGCTGATGTCAATGGGTATACGCACTGTTGGTTTTTCGGGCTGCGGAGGTGTAGGCTCATCGTCCACACCGTTTTCTGCTCCCGAAGAGCAAGTCAACAGAAAGAAACTGACAGCAGCAATATATAAGCACTTATTCAACAACTTATTTATTATCATAGATTTCAAGTTTTGTAATTGTCGTATTATAACATTTTTGCAAAATTACACAATTTATGTGAATACGACAAGTTCATAATAGTTCATATTAATAAAAATATACCGTTTGCTTGTAGGTTCCCTTGAAAAAGTGTATTTTTGCAAAAACATATTTTCAGAAATCATTTTCTAAAAAATCATTTTCCTAATATGAAATTCGTAGACAGAAACAAGGAACAGAAGCGTCTTGAGAAGGCTTTCGGTTCAGAAACAAGTAAGTTTGTTGTCATCTATGGACGTCGTCGTCTTGGCAAATCTACGTTGCTCAAGAGGGGTGATAAACGAAAACGACATCTATTTCGAGGCAGGACGTCAGGAAACTCAAGTCCAGATATCACTTCTTGCAGGGACAATAGCCCATCTGTACAGCGGCTTCGATATGCCCCTCTATCCGTCATGGGAGTCTATTCTTACGGTATTCAACAGAGTTTGCAAGGAAAAAACCGTACTTGTTCTTGACGAGTTTCCGTATATGGTGGAGAAGGATCCTTCATTACCGTCCGTATTGCAGAACATTATAGACAGCGGCACGCTCCGTTATCATCTCGTCATCTGCGGCTCGTCACAACGCATGATGCAGCATTTTGTCCTCGACAAGTCTGACCCTCTCTATGGACGAGCCAATGAGAAAATCAATCTTCGCCCTATTCGTCCACAGCATTGGCAAGAGGCTATGAACCTTGATGCCGTTAGCACCATAGAGGAGTATTGTGTATGGGGTGGAATTCCTCGCTATTGGGCGTTAAGGGAAGATTATGATTCTCTGAATGAAGCCATAGACCAACTTGTGCTTGACGAGCATGGCATCCTTTTCAGTGAACCTACGGCACTGTTTATAGACGAGACCAACGATATAGCCCCATTCCAGTCTATCATGACCGCCATCGGACACGGCAACACCAGATATTCTGCCGTTGCATCAGCCATAGGCAAGAAAACCACTGAAATATCAAAGCCGTTATCTGCCCTAACAGAAATGTCGTACATCAGCAAGGATGTTCCTTTCGGCGAAAGCGAGGAGAAGACAAAGAAGACGCTATATGTCATAGACGACAACTTCATGGCGTTCTACTATACGTTCATTGAGCCACACCGTTCGATGCTTGCTCTTGGCAGGACTGCGTTTGTGATGCAGAAGATAGAGAACGGATTCCCTGCTTTTGTCGGAAATATATGGGAGAAATTGTGCCAGACTGCTGTTTCAGGCAACCAACTTTTGGGGCATACTTGGAATATGGCTCGCCGTTGGTGGGGAAAGGTACCCGTGTACGAAGAAGGACGCAAGACACCGATAGGATTTGAGGAACTGGAGTTTGATGTTGTGGCTGAGGCTGCAGACAACAAGGACACTATTCTTGTGGGAGAATGTAAATGGAAGTCGGCTGATTATGCAGACCGCCTTCTCTTGAAGCTGAAGGCAAAAACACAGAAGGCTCTGTTTGCGCAGGGCAAAAACATCATCTATGTGCTATTCCTAAAGGAGCCTCCTTTGTCCGAAGCCGACTGTCGTATGATGCTTCCTGATGAAGTTCTTAAATGCCAACCCGAATAGCTTTCTTTTAAATTACATCACCAAAACCACCTCCGCATCATTGTCCTTTGGAAAAACAATAGCGGAGACCGAAGTCCCCGCTATTATGAAAATCATATCGTACTGTTAGATAGTTCACGAACGAAATTACAGTTTAAGATTCAGAATCTCTTCTTCCGACAAGCCCGATGCTTGCACTATAGTTTCTAAAGGCACTCCAAGAGAAAGGAGATTGGCAGCCATCTTTTCCTTTGCTTCTTTTTCGCCCTCAGCTATGCCTTTAGCCATGCCCTCAGCCATGCCTTTAACCATGCCCTCAGCCATGCCTTTAGCCATGCCCTCAGCCATGCCTTCCGCATGTCCTTCCGCATGTCCTTCCGCAAACTTCGTCTTCTCAGCCGTTCGTATGGCATTCACTATGTCGCGGTAGGCATTGACGCTGTCCTCGTACATTTTTAGCTCCTGCTTATTAAACTTGGATATTTCAGCTTGCTCAAAAAGCCTTGTAAAGACACGCTCCTGAAGAGCTGCTGGGCGTTGCATAAGTCTGGAGAGATTCTTAAGCACATACATCCATTTGTCATACATCGTCACGAGTTCCGATTCCTGCTTGTCGAACTTCGGAATTTCAACATAGATATACGTCAGTTTGTCGTAGAATATCTCATGCGTGTCCACCTCCATCAGCTTTACTTCATGGTGCCATCGTTTGGCGTTCTCAAGTCCATCTGCAAAGTTGAAGTTCAGCAGACCGATTGTATATACGGGGTTAAGATGGAAATCCCATTCTCCTCCACGCTGTGCCTGTTCACGAATGGGGAACGTAGAATAATATATAGTACGGTCCTTGAAAAACTCCTGATATACATTCTGCATCTCTACTATAAACTTCTCGCCCTTGTCGTTCTCGCAATATACATCGAAGATGGCACGTCGGGCATCAGCACGGTCGCCAAGTTGCTCAGAATTTAGATATGTGACATCTTGAACGTTCTGCTCGCCATGAAACATAGCGTTCAGAAAGCTGATGAGCAATTCCTTGTTAAACTCAGAACCGAAGAGTCGCTTAAAGCCAAAGTCAGTATGTGGATTAATGTATTTCTCTACCATAACGCTGCTATTTATTATTTCATCAGCAAATATACAGCATTTTTGTTGATTTACAAACATTTGCTGGCAAAAATATTACATCACCAAAACCATCTCTTCATCATTCTACTCAGAAATTCCTTGGTAATAGGGAAGCCCGAGGCATCGCCTACGACGGCGTCGATATGGCAGTAGGGGCATTCGGCTGTAGGTTCTTCGTCTGATATGTAGTCAGTTATTTCGGACGGCGGGAATATCTCGCAGCAGCTGAAGCAGCCGCAAAGTTTCGACTGCTCCAACTGTCGCTTGTTGCGGATGCTGCAATCGTGAGCTTGGCGAAACACATCCTCCTTCTCATCCTTTCGCATTCGCTTAAATGTGTCGTAAGTTAATTTTTTCATAGTTTCCACATTGTCTTTGTTAGGTATGATATTGGTGTGTCTTCTTATAGTTAGTACCATCGCAGTTGACGATAGAGATTTCCAGCACCAATCCATCCAACTGATAGTCAGTCGGGATATTGATGGCACGTCTTACGATATCCATTTCTAAGAAGTTGCTGCCGTCCTTTTTGCAGAGCACAACGTCCAGATAGTCAGGCATGTCTGGTATAGTTCCTGGCTCCGACATTTGTGGCTGCAACTCCCCAAACGCTTCCTTCACATACTCATATATTCCCCGAGTATATTTTTCGATGTCCACCCCTACATAGCGTGTATAGGTGTATTTGATAATGCATAAAGACATTTTACCTGCCATATTGTTTTGTATTTCAGATTATACCTTATATAATATAGTAATATGAATGGAAAATTTCAAAAAAAAGTGCTGGTATTTCAAAGACACCAACACTTTCATTCTGATCTTTATTCTGAACAACTATCTATATATCTGTTGTCATATTAATAAGCATCGACAATCTTGACACGCTTGAATAGAGTATTGCTGTGTTTTTTTATATGTTCGAGGAAACTTTTAAAGTCGCCTTTGCGCCACATTTTTGTAATCATAGCTTTACCTGCGGCCTTATTGTTTTCATATAACGTACCATAGCCAGGCCCAAAAGGTGTGTCTTGCTTTATTGGATACAAGTCCCAACTGTTAGTGATTTCTATTTCAAAACCTGATTCGGTTTTTGCCTTTTTATCATCTTCAGATAAGCATATCACACTATCGTATTGTTTCTTCTTTTTATTGTGGGCATAATATGAATTGATTTTTGTAGGGAATGCTGCTCTAACCTCATCAATGCTTTTAGGTGATGAAAGTTCCATCCATTTCATGAAGAAAACAGCAACAGTTCTGCCCTTGGACAGAGAATTTTCAAAACCATCTATAGTAGTCCAATTGCCATCACCATTCTTATCCCAAAGAACGCGATATTTTGAATTGTCTCGACGATTCTGCTTGAACACGTTCATCAGTTCACCTTCGTGACCTTCTACAATCTGGCTTTTGCACACATACAATATGGTGGTAAACAGATTGATGTTGTTGTCCCAAAAGTTCTGTAGCAGTTCTACATACTCACTATTCACATTTATGTCATTCATAAGTTTTCTGGTCGCCTCACCTCCAGCCACAAACAATGCGGCATCATACAGCTCTTTATATCTGCTATACAAATCAGTTAGATTTTTTCGATGAGTCGAAGATATAGCCAGAATAGAGTTTGACAACTTGTTAGGGTCGATCTCTTTATCATCAGTCCATTGTGTAGCTGGCACACTCAGATTCTCAATGTAGGCATTAATCAAGTCGCTATACTCAGACGACATTGGGTATGCAGTCAATGGCTCTATCACATTATCAAGCAGAGTCTGGTATGTAAGATGTACAAATTGTTCACAACTGCATGTTTTTGTATCGTCGGGGGTCAGATATATTTCGATGGCATGGGCTCCTTTCTCTTTAGCCAGATATTGGACGACCGCATCGTGATATTTCTTTGTTTGGTTTTGCCCCTCATTTGAGTATACCTTGTTTTCAACCACCAATGGCATCATCTTTTTATTGCCATCACAATCAGTCAGCCAAAGTTTCATCCATATATCCAATCGTTCCTTACCATTGCTTTCTGATATTTGATTAAGACATCTTTCTGTAGTACAATCTTCTACTTCCAGTTGATAATTTCCGCTTATCATCAACATTGCAAGGTCTGGTTGCAGAGCTTCATTATGTAATGCATACAGTGCCAGCACCTTTTTCAAAGGAATAAGACCCAGACCATGCTCTGAGTCAGGATTGAAAAGCCAACACAAGAAAGCGCTATGTCTGTTCTCATTACGCTCAATTTTCAATATGCTGAATATATTCTGTTTGTTATAGGATGCCGAAAGATTCTGATATATAGAATCATTTTGCATATCTATTATTTTCTTTTTTAAATCTTGGTAGCTCATTGTAAGTAATTGTTAGAAATTACCAGTAATTTGTTAAGTCTAAAAGTTGAGTAAGATACATATGCTATGTCATTAAAAATCAACTATAAACGAACATTGTTTTACTTCACTTTTAGACTTTACAATCCATTAGTTATAAATAAAGTGTCATTAGTGTCCCGATTTTAACGGGACACTAATGACTTAACCTTTTTGATTTTTTTGAAGAGTGATGTAACCTATTCAAATATATAGCTATTATGGAGTCACCTTTATACCATAATTAGGACATTCGAGACCAGTCACAATGAAGTTCTCGTCATCTTCGGGATCACTGTCAACCTTTATTCTTACCGTGGTTTTATCGCTTATTGTCACCTTAAACCAATTGTCGGCCTCAGCTTCATAATCCATCTTTGGTCCTTCGTCGCCATAATCACCTTCATCGCCGAGTACAAACCATTTAATATATTCACCGTGCTCTCCTTGTCCGTAATCAATTCCATCATCATAATCGGCCAATGCTTTCTTAACTTTAGGCGATAGATGACGCTCAAAATTTGCGGTATAAGCAGAATATGACTCAGAACCAAATTCATCAGACGAATAGATAGTGTTTTTGTAGAAATTCTTCAGAAATTCGATTTTCTTATCCTTCAGCTCAGCTGCTTTCTCTTCTTTACTTATCGAATCGTTATAAATGGAGTCTGCAACCATCTGCTTACGTAACTCAGCCTCCTTTGCAGACTTCGAATTGCATGACGACACCACACCAATGGTGATGAACACCAAGAATAGATATACTATTTTCTTCATAGTCTTTTACTTCCTTATTTTGATTTATACTGCTTACTTCTTTTCTATTTTCTTTACGTCCTTGTTCTCCTTTGTAAATTCCGTGTATTCGGAACCGGTAAACTTGGCTTTTTTCAGAATGTCCTTCAGTGTGTTGCCACCCTTTTGGTTGAAGGTTACTGTCCAACTCAGTGCGTGGTTATAGGCAGCCATTGCATAGCCTTCAAGTTGGAAGTTATAGGTAAAAGTCTCACCAGGTTGAAGGTCAACTCCAGAAACAGTTTTTGTACTTGGTGCGGAGTTGCCGTCATTGTCGGTAAAATGAAAAACTACATCATAGTTCGTACCCCTTACCGGAAACTCACCTTCGTTTCTAATGTTCTGTTCGATATTAACCCAAGAGTACTGACGATTGTACACACCGTCAAACCTTTTCAATTTCATTTCCGTCAGTTGTCCGAACTTCTTCATGAAAAACTTCATGAAATCACTATCTTCCTTGAACAGGGAGTTAAGCGCAAGATCGGAGAGTTTCTTCATTGGTACCCCAGACTTTACTGCAAGGTCTGAATACTGTTCATCAATATTGAACAGTCCATAGGAGTCAACAATCTGCCACTGGTCATTGCCAACAACCTTAAACTCAAGTTTCTGTTCTCTTGGGTTTCTTATTGTTGCCGTGTAATTGCCAGTAGCATTGTCCTTTTCCACGTCGATGTCAGCAAGTTGAATTACTCGTGGTAGTTTCATATTACTGACTAATTTAGCGTCAGGATACAAGTCATAGATTGTTGCCACATCGTTATTCTGCAGAGCTGTGACAAACTGGTTGGTCATTTCTTCAACCTTACTCTTGTTAGGGTCGCATGATGATAGTCCTAGGACTGCAATCAATGCAATTATAAAAATGTTTCTTACTTTCATATTAATGCATTATTATTAATAAATAACATTGGTAACTTTACCATTTCTAACTTTTACTATTTTTGGAAAGACTTTCCCTAATAAATTGGCCATTTGTAGACCAGCATTAGGTATATATTGTTTATATGTTCCTACTTTATCCCGTGAAGGACCATTATATTTATACATTTGATATCTGGTACCATCGTCCTCCAAGGTCTTGTATTCTGTGAGAATTCCTTCTGGCATACCGATGTAGACTTTGCCTTTTTTTATGCTGTCGAATGCTTTTTGTCCATACTTTGCCACAAGGCTTTTTTCTTGTTCTATAGCGACCTGTAATTTGGGTAAATTATTATAAATCGTTTGCAAATCCTCATCTCCTAATTCTGCACCCATCTTTAAATACTTTACAAAATCATTGTAGGATAAGTATCTCTTTACTCCATAATTAGTTTGGTTATACATAGCATTACAATAGTCGCCAACCAACGTAGTTATTGCAGTTTTGTCTTTATGGTCAGCTGCAATACGGAGATACCTCACTCCTTCCGCAACATTTTTTGTGATGTTGTGTTCTCCTGACAGTTTTACCAATCCATAATAACAGGCCGCTAAGTAGTTGCCTTTATCAGCTGATTTCTTCCACAAGTTCATGGCTTCTGTCATGTTTTTGTTAAAAAAGCCAGGAAGACCTTCACATAAAAATTTACCCACGATAAACTGTGCTTCAGCATCACCATTCGCACTTGCTTTTTTTATCCATTTGATGCCATTTATTGGATCTTTTGCCTCTATCAGTTGTAAAGCTAAAAGTCTTTGGCTTTCAGCGTTTCCAGCCTCCGCTTTCTTTGTGAGTTGCGTAATGTCATCAGTTCCTTGTGCGTTACCTACTAGTGTAAACGCAAATAATAGCATAAAAATTAAATAGATTTTTTTCATAATAAAAAAATTAAAATTTTTAGATAAGTAACTGTTCAAAATTAATTTTATAAATATGAGCTATAATTCACGAATAAGTTCGTACCCACAGATGCCAAGGCCCTGTTCGTACAATAGAAAAGCGAGTCCGTAGTCTCGT
>CAKQEI010000003.1 GCA_934230115.1 uncultured Prevotella sp.
GTTTATCTCGTATTAAAAGGCAAAGTAATACGGCTTACTCTATCGTTCAGCCTTGGCTGGACGATAGAGTAAGCTTAGATACCGACATTAGTATCACGATTATAATGGGACAAATACAAAGCCTCACATCGTTTTCTATAATCTATTGTTGGTTCTACTATTGTATTGGTTGCAGTGGATTTACCTGTCATGCAATACAACATTAAGCCTCTTTCCAGTCGTCTATAGTACCTGTCTTCGACGAGAAGCTGATGCCTATTTTACGTATTTGGCGACTGTCTGCCTCGTACGGACGTGCGTAGCCCTTGTCTTCGATTTGCAGCAAAGCATCGTCTGCTGTACCATCAAGCTTGAACTCGAATATATAGACGCTGTTTTTTGTTTCAATAATACAGTCTGCCCTACCCTCGCTCTGCTGTTTTTCGGTAAGCACAATATAGGTACTGAGAATACGGAAAATCAAGTAGAACGTATAGTGGAAATAGCGTTCCTTCTCCGTTTCCATATCCTTACGACGCATAGTGTAAGGTATGCTTGCAAAGAAAGCCGTAAGACTCTTGCGCCATGCATCGAGGTCGTCACGCTGTATGGCACGATAAAGCTGAATGGCAAGCGTTGTTGCCGACTCTTTTGTTCCAAGATAGTTGGAGGCGAGAAGCGTCAAAAAACCTTTCTTCACCTCGTTGTTAGGCAGATCGAGCAGGTAGGAGTTAGAGTACGGGTCATAATCCTTTATAGTCAGATAGCCGCTCTGATAAATCATTGGCAACGGACGTTCCACATCTGCTCTATAATCAACAAACTCTGAGGTGTCATAATAATTGCCTGTCAGGTCATTAAGATTTTCATTGGTATGATTGAGCAGCCGGACAAGATAAGTAGGTGTACCAGTGCGAAACCAATAATCCTGAATGCTACGGCTGTTGAGCGCATTGAGAACACTGAATGGATTGAAGATGTCGGTCATTTCGTCACTGAAATGATATCCATCATAATGGCGTTGCAGCATATTACGCATTTCTTCAGCTGTTACCTTCAGCTTTTCTGCCATTGCGTCAATCTCGTCGTGGAACACCGTCTCCAACTCCTCCTTCGTTATGCCACATATTGCATCATACTTTGCGTTCATACTTATATCCTCGGGCTGATTGAATCCGCTGAAGACACTCACCTGCGAGAACTTAGTGACACCCGTAAGCAGCACGAACCGCAAGTCCTGGTCGGCAGCCTTAAAGGCTGAGTAGAAACCTTTGAGCGTCTCACGGTTATAATCTTCCATCAACAGTTCCTCATCGTCAAGTTTTACTTTACGCTCCGTATCAAGCACGTCAAGCAACGGTTTGTCGTATTCGTCAACGAGCACAACGCATCGTTTGCCAGTCTGCTTATGCACATGGGCAAGCAATCGGACAAAACGTTCGCCAGGTGAATAGTCGGGGTTTCCTTGGAAGCCGTATTCGCGCTCCCAGTCCTCCACACGTCCCTTGATAAGTCGTTGCAGGGTATGGGGAATGGTGAAGTCGCTTCCGTTAAAGTCGATATGAAATATAGGATATTGCTCCCATTTGGTTTCCAATGAATCGATAGCAAGCCCTGTGAAAAGACCCTTCTCCCCACTGAAATAATATTTAAGCGTTGACACAAGGAGGCTTTTTCCGAATCGTCTTGGACGACTCAGAAAATAAATAGAACCTTCATTTACCAATTTATACAACAAAGCTGTCTTGTCAATATAAACAAAAACATCCTTCCGTATCTTTTTAAAATCTTGTATACCAATAGGATAATTCATAATCAGTTGTTTTGATTTACAAATATACTTTATTTTAATGATTCGTACAAATATTCTTCTAATATCTTTCATCAAGAAAAAAAATGCGTAACTTTGAACACAAATAAACATAATGGATATAGGCATAGCCAGACTGCACTTCGAGATAGGAGCATGGAAAGAAAACTTCGATTGGGCGTAGGTTGCCAGATATATAAAAAACGGCACTTGCTGGTATAATAAAAAAACGACAATAGAGACAATGCGGACAACTCTATAATGGCTGTCTGTCATTGTCTCTATTGTCGTTTTTATGTTATTGAGAGTTGGGATTTCATAACCCATAACCCACGACTCCCAATTCTTAATTCTCAACTTGAATATTAATACTCACCCCAAGCCTTGATGTCGATATCCTCAATCTTCGTTGTGCAGAATGCATAGATAAATGCACTTGCAAGACGAGCATTGGTGATAAGAGGCACGTTGAGGTCGATAGCGGCACGACGAATCTTGTAGCCGTTGGTAAGCTCTGAGCTTGTGAGGTTCTTCGGGATGTTGACAACCATGTCGATAGTATGGTCGTGCAACAAGTCGAGAGCCTTAGGCTCTTCACCCTCCTCTGATGGCCAAAGCACATGAGTGTTCTCAATGCCATTCTCTGTAAGGAACTTGCTTGTACCACCTGTAGCATACAGTTTGTAACCATTCTCAAGAAGCATCTTGGCTGCGTCGAGCATTGCAACCTTCTGCTTTGCACCACCTGTAGAAAGAAGGATGTTCTTCTTCGGAATGCGGTGACCTACAGAGAGCATACTCTTAAGCAAAGCTGTGTTGGTGTCGTCGCCCAAGCAACCTACCTCACCGGTAGAGCTCATGTCAACACCAAGCACTGGGTCGGCCTTCTGCAAACGGTTGAATGAGAACTGTGAAGCCTTGATGCCTACATAGTCGAGATCGAAGAGGTTCTTGCTCGGCTTCTCTACCGGCAAACCAAGCATTACGCGAGTAGCAAGCTCGATAAGGTTGATCTTAAGAACCTTGCTCACGAATGGGAACGAACGTGATGCACGCAAGTTACACTCGATAACGAGGATATCGTTGTCGCGAGCCATGAACTGAATGTTGAATGGTCCGTTGATGTGAAGCTCCTTGGCAATCTGACGACCTACACGCTTACAGCGGCGAACAGTCTCAACATAGAGTTTCTGTGGCGGGAACTGGATGGTAGCGTCACCAGAGTGTACACCAGCAAACTCAATGTGCTCTGATATGGCGTAGGCGATAACCTCACCATTCTTAGCCACAGCATCCATCTCAATTTCCTTTGCATGCTCGATGAACTTACTAACCACAACAGGGTGATCCTCACTAACGTTGGCAGCCAACTGCAGGAATCGCTTAAGCTCATCCTCATTTGAACAAACGTTCATAGCAGCACCCGAGAGAACGTAAGACGGACGAACGAGTACCGGGAAACCTACACGCTCGATGAAGCGGTCGATATCCTCCATACTTGTAAGTGCACTCCACTCTGGCTGGTTGATGCCATTGTTGGTAAGCATCTGCGAGAACTTGGCACGGTCCTCAGCATTGTCGATATCCTGGGCCTTGGTACCGAGAATTGGCACATGCTGCTCGTCGAGAAGCATAGCAAGGTTGTTAGGTATCTGACCACCAGTAGACACGATTACACCATGAGGAGTCTCAAGGTCGATGATGTCCATCACGCGCTCGAATGTAAGCTCGTCGAAATAGAGACGGTCGCACATATCATAGTCGGTTGACACTGTCTCTGGGTTGTAGTTGATCATTACCGAACGGTAACCCTCCTTGCGGATAGTATTCAGAGCCTGAACACCACACCAGTCGAACTCTACAGACGAACCAATGCGGTAAGCACCTGAGCCAAGAACGACGATAGAACGCTTGTCGTTTTCGAAAGTAATATCGCTCTTAACGCCAGCGTATGTCACATAGAGGTAGTTGGTCTGAGCTGGATACTCTGCAGCAAGTGTGTCTATCTGCTTAACAACAGGAAGAATGCCATAGTTCTTACGACGTGAACGCACCACAAGCGAAGCCTTGCGCATAGACTTAAGCTCGTCCTCCAAACCTACTGCACGAGCAATCTGGAAGTCGGTGAAACCATAAACCTTGGCTGTACGCAGAAGTTCCTTGTCGAGAGTGTTGATATTGCACTTCTTCATAGCCTCATCGATGTCGATGATGTGCTTGAGTTTCTCAAGGAACCACTTGTCAATCTTTGTCAGCTCATGTATCTGGTCTACAGTATAGCCCTTGTGCATAGCCTTCGAGATAACAAACACACGCTTGTCGGTAGGCTCGCGCAAAGCAGCATCAATATCCTCTATTTCAAGTTCCTTGTTCTCTACGAAGCCGTGCATACCCTGACCAATCATGCGCAGACCCTTCTGGATAGCCTCCTCGAAGTTGCGGCCGATAGCCATAACCTCACCTACCGACTTCATTGAAGAGCCAAGCTCCTTGTCTACACCACGGAACTTAGAGAGGTCCCAACGTGGAATCTTGCAGACTACGTAGTCGAGTGCCGGCTCAAAGAAAGCGGATGTTGTCTTGGTAACAGAGTTCTTCAACTCAAACAAGCCATAACCCATACCGAGCTTAGCAGCAACGAAAGCCAAAGGATAACCTGTAGCCTTAGAAGCAAGAGCAGATGAGCGGCTCAGACGAGCGTTTACCTCGATAACGCGATAGTCCTCCGACTGTGGGTCGAAAGCATACTGCACATTACACTCACCAACGATGCCAATATGACGAATAATCTTTATAGCCAAAGCACGGAGCTTGTGATACTCTGAGTTGGTAAGAGTCTGCGACGGAGCGATAACGATCGACTCACCAGTATGGATGCCTAATGGGTCGAAGTTCTCCATGTTGCAGACAGTGATACAGTTGTCGTAGCGGTCGCGCACTACCTCATACTCTATCTCCTTCCATCCCTTCAAGCTCTTCTCTACCAACACCTGCGGAGAGAACGAGAATGCCTTCTCGGCAATCTTGTCAAGTTCTTCCTCGTTGTCAGCAAAGCCAGAACCAAGTCCACCGAGAGCGTAAGCAGCACGGATAATAACCGGATAGCCAAGCTCGGCAGCAGCCTTACGGGTCTGCTCTATATTCTCGCAAGCCTCGCTCTTGATAGTCTTAACGTTGATTTCGTCGAGCTTCTCTACGAAGAGCTCGCGGTCCTCTGTGTCCATAATAGCCTGAACCGGAGTACCAAGCACCTTCACATTATACTTCTCGAGGATACCCTGACGATAGAGTTCAACACCGCAGTTGAGTGCTGTCTGTCCACCGAACGAGAGCAGGATGCCATCAGGACGCTCCTTCTTGATAACCTCCTCTACGAAGTAAGGCTGAACGGGAAGGAAATATATCTGATCGGCAACACCCTCTGATGTCTGCACGGTAGCAATGTTAGGGTTGATGAGCACAGTCTTCACCCCCTCCTCACGCAGAGCCTTCAGAGCCTGTGAGCCAGAATAGTCGAACTCGCCCGCTTCGCCAATCTTCAAGGCACCCGAACCGAGCAACAATACTTTCTTTATATTTTCGTCTTTCATCTTTCTAATAATTTAATGTTAAGTGTTAAGTGTTAAATGTTAAATTGCCGGACTGGCAACAAACATGAAACACAAAGGCGTATGCCAATTTAACAATTAAAATTTAACATTTAACAATATCACTTATTACTTCAGAGCCTCCACAAACTTGTCGAACATGAACTCGGTGTCTACCGGACCTGAGCATGCCTCCGGGTGGAACTGGCTTGAGAACCAAGGCTTTGACTTATGGCGGATGCCCTCGTTAGAACCGTCGTTCATATTTACGAACAATTCCTCCCAGTCAGCACCAAGTGTCTTTGCATCAACAGCATAACCGTGGTTCTGCGATGTAACGAAGCACTTCTCAGTACCAACCATACGTACAGGCTGGTTGTGCGAACGATGACCGTACTTAAGCTTATAGATATGAGCGCCGGCAGCCTTAGCAAGCAACTGGTTGCCCATGCAGATACCACAGATAGGCTTGTCAGAACGGCTCATCTGCTTCTGGATAATCTTAACGGCATCCTCGCACATGTCAGGGTCGCCAGGACCGTTGGCAAGGAAGAGTCCGTCGAACTCCATGTCAGTATAGTCGTAGTTCCAAGGCACACGGATAACCTCACAACCGCGGTTGATAAGACAACGTATGATGTTGGCCTTAACGCCACAGTCTACGAGAACAACCTTCTTGCCGGCACCCTCATTGTAGCGTACAATCTCCTTGCAGCTCACCTTGTCGACAAAGTTAACTCCAGCATACTCGGCAGTCGGGACATTCTCGGGCTCGTCGTCGAAAATGATCTTGCCCATCATAACACCATGCTCACGCAACACCTTGGTCAGCTCACGAGTGTCGATGCCTGTAATACCAGGCACGTGCTCGCGCTTGAGCCATTCGGCAAGGCTCTCAACGGCATTCCAGTGGCTGTACTCCTCACTATAGTCAGCCACGATAATAGCCGAAGCGTAGATTTTGTCACTCTCCATGAACGTGGGCAATCCATTCTCCTCGATAGAGAAAGGAGGCACGCCATAGTTACCAACAAGCGGATATGTCAGAGTCATGAGCTGTCCTGCATAAGAAGGGTCGGTCAACGACTCGGGATAACCCATCATCGCCGTGTTGAAAACGACCTCTCCAGCCACAGGTGCTTCATAACCAAATGACTTACCATGGAACTTGGTTCCGTCTTCCAATACTAAAGTTACATTTCTCATAGTTATATCTTATCGTTATTTCTCTATATTTTTGTTTGATTTATTGTTGTTGAAATGATTATACATACTTTACATTATCGCGCACAGACGCCCTGAAAGCGCAAAAGTGTAATCTTGTGGTATATACTTTTGCCCTCCCAGGGCGTATTGCTCATCATGGAGCTATGGCATGAGAGCCTTACTTCCTATGATTTACATTAGCTTCTCCATATAGTTGACAAATGCCTGGTTGCAGAGCTTCGTACCGCCTGGTGTGGGATATTTACCCGTGAAGTACCAGTCGCCCTTATGGTCAGGTATAGCCTCATGTAGTCCGTCTATCGACTGATACACAAGTTCCACTGGAGTCTCCAGTTCGTCCGGGCGAAGCATTTCTACTATCTTCTGGTTTATCTCATCAATAGAGAACGGCTTGTAGACATCACGCACACAGTTGTGCATCATCTCTTTCGGCTTCAGCAGCTCAAGTTTGCACGACTCGTACACACGCTTCAGCAAGTCTTGCATACCACGCTCCTTGATAAGTTCCATTGTAGCACGGAACACACAGAATTCCTCCAGTCTTGGCATATCAATGCCATAGTAGTCGGGATAGCGTATCTGCGGAGCCGACGACACGATGACAATCTTCTTTGGATGCAAGCGGTCGAGAATGCGCAAGATGCTCTCCTTGAGTGTTGTTCCGCGCACAATTGAATCGTCTATCACCACAAGGTTGTCCACGTAAGGTTCTATGCAGCCGTATGTAATATCATATACATGAGAGGCAAGGTCGTTGCGCGAGTTGCCCTCAGTGATAAACGTGCGCAGTTTTATATCCTTTATAGCCACCTTCTCCGAGCGCACCAATGTGTCGAGTATATCGTGCAATTCCTCGTCGGTAGGCTTATGGTCGAGCTGTTGTATGCGCTTCACCTTCTGCTCATTGCTGTATTTCTTGAAACCAGAGAGCAAACCGTAGTAAGCCACCTCAGCCGTATTTGGTATGAACGAGAACACTGTATGGTCGATGTCTCCGTCAACGGCTTTAAGTATCTGGGGCACGAGCTGTTCGCCAAGCTTCTTACGCTCACGGTAGATGTCACGGTCGGAACCACGACTGAAGTATATGCGCTCAAACGAGCAAGCCGAGTCGCCACGCTGCTTGAGTATCTGCTCCATACGCACCTCACCCTGTCGGCTTACGAGAATTGCATTGCCAGGTTGCAGTTCTTTTATGTCCTCACACTCAAGATCGAATGTGGTCTGCAACACAGGACGTTCCGAGGCCACAGCTACGAATTCGTCGTTGGCATAGTAGAAGGCAGGGCGTATGCCCCAAGGGTCGCGCATGGAGAACATTTCTCCCGAGCCAGTGAGTCCGCACATCACATATCCGCCATCGAAGTCAGGCATAGATGTCTTCAGCACATTAGCCATGTCCATGTGCTCATCTATATAATGTGTAAGCTCCATGCCGTCGAGTCCTTGCTTCTTTGCTTCTACAAAGTTGCGCTCAGCCTCGCGGTCGAGACGGTGTCCCATCAGTTCGAGCAATGTGTAGCCATCGCTGTAGATGCGTGGAAACATGCCCCGTGTGAGCATCTTCTGAAAAATCTCATCGATATTAGTCATGTTGAAGTTGCCGCAGATGCAGAGGTTCTTTGCCTGCCAGTTGTTGCGGCGCAGGAAAGGATGCACATACGAGAGTCCCTTCTTTCCTGTCGTGGAATAGCGCAAGTGTCCCATGTAGAGTTCACCGGCAAACGGCAGATGCTCCTTTGCAAAGTCGGCATCGGCAAGCAGTTCTGGCGAAAGACATGCAAACTCCTTCTGCACACGTCCGAATATCTCGGTTATCGCATCCTTGCCCTCGGCTCTTTCACGAAACATATACTCCGTGCCTGGCTGTCCGTCGAGCTTCACACAAGCCATACCGGCACCTTCCTGTCCGCGGTTGTGCTGCTTCTCCATCATCAGATAGAGCTTGTTAATGCCGAACATCCAAGTGCCATACTTCTCCTGATAGTATTCCAATGGCTTGAGCAACCTTATCATTGCCACGCCACACTCATGCTTTAATGGTTCCACGATTATTATTCTTTTATTATTTATTTATAACTCTTATTGTGTTTTTATGATGAAGACTTATGGATAAAAATTAAGCGTCAAGCCCCATAGCCCAACGCTTAAATATGCATAATAACACTAATTTCTGATAATATTAACCAACAATGAAGCCACAGACGTCATAATGCTCACGAATGAGAACCACAACGTCGTAGACTGACCAATAGCAGAGTTCTTAGCCTTCGTGCTGTTGGGCTCTACATATATATAGTCGTTCTGCTGTACATAGTAGTACGGCGAGTTGATAACATTTGCGTCATTCAAGTTAAGGCGATGGGCCTCCTTCTGTCCGTTGCTGTTCTCACGGATGAGAAGCACATTGTCACGGCGGCCATAGATAGTAAGGTCGCCTGCCTGGGCAATAGCCTCAAGCACACTCATCTTTTCAGTAGAAACTGGCACCACCTTTGGTGCTGTAACTTCACCTGCCACTGTAACACGGTAGCTCGACATGCTCACTGTAACCACTGGCACCTCAGACGCAGCGAGGAAAGGCTGCACTTTCGACTTGATCAAATCCTGACACTCATTCTTTGTAAGGCCAGCTACATGCACAGTACCCACGATAGGAAAGTTGATGTTGCCCTCGTTGTCCACAAGATACTGGAGCAATGAGCCTGTGTTGCTTCCAAGACGTCCGTCGGTGCCAAGAGTATTGGAAATCGACAGGTTGAAAGGCTTAGAAGTCTCCGGATCAGAAGTGACAACGGTGATTGTCAGCAAGTCCTTCGGCATGATACGGGCATCATAAAGGCCCTTTGACGAAGCAAGACTAACTGAGTCGATGTTCTGGAAGTACGCTACCTGCTTTGCTGAGCTACATGCGTCCAGCAAAAGAGCAATTGCCATAAAGACAATGGGAATTAACAATTTCTTCATAATATACGCTGCAACATATTTGTGTTTTAGTTTGTGCAAAGTTATTACTAATTTCTGACACTCGCAAAGTTTTGTGCCGATAATTTTTCCACAACTTTAATATTAGGCTTAAATATCAGGAAAATGCCTCTTTCAACTATATGTAATCGCATTCTCCACATTTTACAAAAAGAAAGTTAGTCATTCCTTTGGCAATATCAATCCGTAGACAGTTCCTTTCAAAACGTCGGTTTTAGCTTAGAATTTATCATTTTCAAGGGTCAAATCATGAAATATTGTAAATTCCATGTTTTTTAATCACAAAAACTTCGCCAAACAATCCCTGTTGTCAGATTTTTGTATTAATTTTGCCATGAACAAAACAAACAAGAACGATGAACAATGACAATGCCAACGTGCGTCACAACAAAGTGCTGCTGATATACACCGGCGGAACGATTGGTATGGGACGCAACCCACAGACAGATGCCCTTGAGCCGCTCAACTTCGAGCATCTCATTGCCAATCTGCCCGAATTCGCGTATCTCAAGACTGAGATTGACACCTATCAGTTCACGCCTCCCATCGACTCGTCGGACATGTCGCTCAGACGATGGGCACAACTTGTGCGCATCATCCACGACAGCTACGACTCCTACGATGGCTTTGTAATCCTGCACGGCACCGACACTATGGCATATACTGCAAGTGCTCTGTCGTTCATGATGGAGAACCTCACCAAGCCTGTCATACTCACAGGCTCACAGCTCCCCATTGGCCAACTGCGCACCGATGGCAAGGAGAACCTTGTTACGAGTATTGAGCTTGCGTCTGCCTACAACGACGATGGCCATGCCATTGTGCCTGAGGTATGCATCTACTTTAGCGGACGACTGTTGCGAGGCAACCGTAGCACAAAGGAGAACGCCGATGGATTCAATGCTTTCAACTCGTTCAACTATCCCCACCTATGCGAAGCAGGAGTGGAGTTCAACTTCCGCCACCATTATATATTAAAGCCCGACTTCAGCAGGCCCATGATTCCCCACTATGCCATGGATCCAAATGTTGTGGTATTCTCGCTTTTCCCTGGAGTACAGGAAAACATCGTTCGCCATGTGCTTGAGGCTCCAGAGTTGCGCGGTATTGTCATGCGATCGTTCGGAAGTGGCAACGCTCCACAGAAGCCTTGGCTCAGACAACTGCTCAAGGATGCCACCAAACGTGGTGTCACAGTGGTCAACATAAGTCAATGTGTTGCTGGATGCGTCAAGATGGGACGCTATGAGGCAAGCTATCAGCTTAAGGATGCAGGAATAGTAAGCGGTTACGACTGCACTGTGGAGAGTGCTGTTACGAAACTCATGTATCTGCAGGCACGCTACTCCGACTGCCACACCATACGATACCTTATGAACAAGAGCCTGTGTGGCGAAATAACAAAATAAGAGGAAGACAACAACCCGCCAAGGTTACAGCACTTTTTACCATTAGTTTTACACCTTATTGTATATAAGATACTTGTTACAACCACTGCATACCACTCCACCCTTATAGCGGAGGGAGTGGTATGCATTGTGGCTTGTTGCGTCACATTGTTTACGCTAACAATAGCCAAAACAGACTAATAATGTGGTCTAAAACACTGTTTTTTAAGACAAAAGCATGAATACACTGCAAATTTCTCTTTTTTTTTTTACTCAAACCAAAAAAAAAGCATAACTTTGCAAACAAACAAAAAATACAGGAACCATATTGCATGTATTCCATTGTGAAACAACGCAACAACTATTCATTTCTCATAATAGAGGAAATCAGGAAAAATATCCATACGCATTTCGCAAATGGAACACAAACTTTAGGATTACCGGTAAACAGAAACAGAACAAACAAGTTTAATTAAACAATAAAAAGCAATGAAAAAAAGAAGCCTAACTAACATCTTGCTCGTCTCAACTCTTATGTTGAGTGGAGCAACAACTTTCGTTTCTTGTAAAGATTACGACAGTGATGGTGTCTACGACGACATCAATGATCAGGTGAACAAGAAGTTTGAGGAGATTATTGAGCAGCAGAAGAAGGATCTTGCTGACATTAACAACAAACTTGCCAACATCAAGCAGTGCGATGACGCTACGATGAAAGCTCTTATAAAGCAGACTATCGAAGAGAACAAGGCAGCTCTCAATCAGGGTGCTGTTGACGCTGTTATCGCCGAGTTGCTCAAGGAGAACAGTGCATTGAACGATGCTATCGCTAAGTCAGAGGCAGTTCACAAGCTGCTCGTTGAAATCTATGGTGAGAATGGCGACGCTGGTATGAAGAAGCAGCTCAACGATCTCCAGAATGATTTCAATAACGCAAAGGCTGGATGGACAGAGAAGACTCAGGCATTGACCGACTCTGTTAAGATGGCTTTGACTCTTGCTCAGGCAGACTCTATCCGTCTCGACGAGTTGGAGGAGAAGGTTAACAACAACACAGTTGACATCAACCAGCTCAAGGAAGATTACGACAAGCTCAACAACGTAACTATCCCTAATCTTTCTGACGACCTTGAGCAGGCTAAGAATGACATCATCACAGCAAAGGGTGTTGCTGACGAGGCTCTCCAGAAGGCTAATGATCTCGATAGAGATTTGAGAGCTTTGATTGAGACCACAAAGAACGAAATTCTTGAAGAGGTTGCAAATAAGTACGTTTCTAAGGCAGACCTTGAGAACCTCACACTCGGTACAATCAACAAATGGTACGAAGAATCAGGCATCGACAACCGTTTCACAACTATCGAGAACAATTACAAGGACCTCATCGCAAGCTTGACAGACTTCTACAGCAAGCTCGTAACAGGCGTTGTTGTTCAGGGTTCTGAAAGCCCAGTAACTGGCTATGTTCAGACTCCGTTCGGTCTTGAAATGAGCGTTATGGGTGCTTACTATGGCAAGACTTCAGAAGGTTTCGAGTTCGGTGGTGAAAGATTCAACAAGGGTACCCTCATCAGCGACTCAGACTCAAATACAGGTCTTATCTTCGTTACAGTTAACCCGACTAATGTAGATCCTAGCTGCATCGACTTCACGCTTGTTGACAGCCAGGGCAACGAGGCTCCATTTAAGCTCACCGCAGTTAATACTGACCGCGTGCTGAAATTCGGTGTTTCACGCGCAATAAACAAGAATGTAAACGTAAACGAGAAGAGTGGTTTCTATGCTTTGCAGGTTAAGCTTGATGCTGCGGATGTAGACAAAGCTAAGACTTGGACACCAGCTGACGCTGCAGACTTGAAGGATGCTGCCAAGAATGTTCTCGGCAAGCTCCGTCACCCAAAAAGAAACTCTCTCAATATCAGCGACATCGTTACTTCTATCGAGAGCGTATTCAACAACCGTCTTACACGCTATGGCGTTAAGGCTACTTGGAAGTTCAAGAACGAGAAGGGCGAGTGGGTTACAAAGTCTACAGTATCAGGCCTCAACCTCGCTGCTACAGCATTCAAGCCGTTGTCATACGAGTTCTTGAAGGAAGGCATCAATGTTGACCTGCCTACAATCCCGTCACTTGAGTCTAAGTTGAATCTCGTTCAGTACAAGTTCAATTGGACTCCGATTGAGGGAATTGAAAACATGAAAACTTCTGTGACATTGACAATTCCTAACACAGACGATATCAAGATTAATGGAAAGGTAACACCAAGTGTTAAAATTGATAAGGAACTTGAAAACGGATTTATCAAGGACGTAAAAGTAACTATTGGCGATATCGACTTCTCTGGCGCAACCATCAAGGTTGGCGAGAAAGAAGAGACATACGATATTGTAGTTTCAATGGACGAGTTCAACCGTGTTATCAACGATGTTAACAACAACGTTGAGAACATGATTGGTGGTGTTAACGACCTTATCGACAAGGTGAACGGTTATGTTCAGAGCATCGACGGCCAGGTTATCACACGCCTCAACAACTACATCAAGAAGTTTGAGCACCTCCTCACAAAGTCTAACTCACTTCTCCAGCCTACTATGCTCTATACAGCACAGAACGGAAACTGGAACCAGTTGCCTAACGTTAAGACTGCTGCTGCTCACTTGAAGTTGAACGGTGGCAAGGCTTCTACTATATTCGTAGCTACTTCTTACACTGGCGAGCTCCTCGCTCCTGCCTACAAGAAGTATGTACACGTAAATGGTCCTGAGGGCGCAACCGTTACAGGTGCTAACATCAACAAGGTAATCGACGGCAACATCTACAAGATCGGCTTCGAGGCTAACAAGCCTGGTACATACGAGATTGTATACGAGGCAGTTGACTACTCTGGCAAGACTGTTACACGTACATTCTACGTTAAGGTGGTTGAGTAATCCGTACAGGAGAACTCATTGAACTTTGGATAACATGAGGTTGTCGTTCATTTATATGAACAGACAACCCCATGAATAGAATAATCATCTAAAAGAAATAAAATTATGAAACTGAAAAATATTGTACTTTCAAGTATGGTAGCTATGGGTTGCACAACAGCTGCAGCTCAGGAAGCAAAGACTGAGGAAGTTTTTGAGCCACACGCATACGTTCAGATTCAGGGCGGTGTTCAGGAGACTCTTGGCGAGATAGATTTCAGCTCTCTCCTTTCTCCTAACTTCCAGCTTGGTGCTGGCTACAACTTCAACAAGGTTGTAGGTGCTCGTTTCTCTGTTAACTTCTGGCAGAGCAAGGCAGGTCAGAGATTTGCTGGCATCGGCAAGAAGGATTGGAAGTGGAGCTATGCTGCTCCTATGGTTGACGCTACATTCAACCTTACCAACCTCTTCTGCAAGTACGATCCCAACCGTCTTGTTAACGTAAGCGTATTCGGTGGTGTTGGTGCCAACATCGCTTGGGGTAACGACGAGGCTAACGACGTAAGAAAGGCTGTTCTCGCTGCCAACTCAAACAAGATTGTTTACGACAAGAATCCTTTGGAGTATGCATGGGACGGCTCTAAGCTTCGTCTTGCTGCACGCGTAGGTGCTAATGTTGACTTCCGCGTCAACGAGCGCGTAAGCCTTGGCCTTGAGGTTTCTGCAAACACTCTCAACGACAAGTACAACTCTAAGAGAGCTGGCAATGCCGACTGGTATTTCAACGCTCTTGTAGGTGCAAAGGTTGCTCTTGGCAAGACACACTCTACACGCAAGGTTGAGCAGGTTGCTCCAGTTGAGCGCGTTATCGAGCGCATTGTAGAGAAGCAGGTTCCTGCTCCAGCTACACAGGTTACTAACAATGAGAGCGCAAAGAAGGAGTATGTTAAGGAGAACGGTATCCGTCGCGACGTATTCTTCAACATCGGCAAGTTCAACATCAGCGATGCTGAACAGCGCAAGATTAACGAGATCGTAGAATATCTCAACGAGAATCCTTCTGCTCGCGTAGTTGTTACTGGTTATGCAGATAAGGGTACTGGTAGTGCTGCCGTAAACCGTCGCATTGCTGCTCAGCGTGCTCAGGCCGTTACCAAGTTCCTTGTTAACCGTGGCATCTCAAAGAGCCGCATTGCTACAGACTCTAAGGGTTCTGACGTTCAGCCATTCGTTAACAACGACGAGAACCGCGTTACTATCTGTATTGCTAAGTAATAAAAAAGCAAGCATATTGCAAATTATACTGCAATAGATAAATTACTACATAACCAATCCTTTATCTTTATCCTATGATAACACATATAAAGGATTGGTTATTTTTTTATAATACAAAAATAAACAATGAATAAGCAATTAATAACATTGGCATTGGTAGGCTTGTCGACTATGCCGGCAAATGCCCAGATCAATGGAGATGGTTACTATCGCATACAGAATGCTAAAAGCGGAAGATATATGACGCTTTGCGATAATCATAGTGATGGAATAGACTACAGTGCAACACAAGCTGAAACTGGCGCTCTTGAGACAAGAGGAGATAAGAACGACATCATATCCGACCCAGGCTCTATTTTCTATATTAAGAAAATCAGCGGCAATGAGTACAACATCATTTCACAGGGTGCCGACATGCACTCTATGACTAATTATTACATTAAGATAATTGAGTCATCGTATACTAAGGGTGCTTACCGCGCTTACCAGACAAGCAAAGGTTACGCTCTGTATCTTGCAGACAAAGGATTCAAAGACGGCATCAGCTATGTCACTACATCAAGCGACTACAAGGAGTATAGAGACTGGTATATCACACCGGTGTCTACCGAAACTGATAACTTCATTGGCATCACACCAAACATTGAGTCAGACGGCAAGTATTTTGCTTCTTTCTACACAGGCTTTGCCTATGATCTCGCTTCAAGCGGCATGAAGGCATACTACATCTCAAATGTTGACGAAAAGAGCGGCATTGCTGTTTACAAGGAAATCAGCGGCACTATCCCAGCAAAGACTCCTGTATACATTGAATGCTCGTCAAAGGACGTAGCAGACAACAAGATTAAGCCTCTCGCTGACAATGTTGCTGCAATATCAGGCAATAAACTCACTGGCGTATTCTTTAGTGTAGGCAACTGGAGAAGCGGACACTACAACTCTGTACAGTTTGATGAAAAAACAATGCGCACTCTCAATGTGGAAGACGGCAAATTGGTTTACAACACTGCTACAGATTTATTGGCTACAACAGAGGTTTGTCTGAAACCAGGCTCTAACAAGAATGAGGATTTCGCAAACCGCACCACAATAGCCCACAACACCAACTATCTCAGTGTTGCTAATGGAACTGCTGCTTCGCTTAAACTGTTAAGTGAGGATGAATACAAGTCTACAGGCATCAACGATATCACAATCGACACATGCAACAAGCCTGCAAACATCTACAACCTCAACGGTACTATTGTTCGCAAGAACGCTACATCTACCGAAGGTCTTGCTAAGGGCATTTACTTGTTTAATGGAAAGAAAATTGTAGTTAAGTAAACTATACGAAAAAAGGAGGGTTGTTTGAACTCTCCTTTTTTCGTATATATAATTAATGTGCTTCTTAGAATATCTTATGTGCTAAACGCAATTCAAATACAGGGAAGAACTTGAATTGCTTGAAGAACTTGACATTATTGCCAACACTTCCACCAATATTCTCCACATCGTTTATAAGGTCTACACCGTCGTGAGTATAGAGCTTTGGAGTGCCACCCCAAAACATTGCGCCACAGCTTACATAAATATGATACATGTCGGAATTCTTAACGATTCTGCCGCCATAACCAAAACCTAAGTAAGGACGGAAACTGTTGACGTTGAGCTTGCACTTAATCATGTTGTTCTCATCAGGCACAAGTCGGTAACCCACTTTGTTGCCATTCTCGTCAACCTTATCCTTAAAATCACCCAAATGCACACTCATTCTACCATTATTAAGAAACTTAGCAGCAAGCTCAGGGTCAAGATAAGCATCTCCATAAATAGGCTCATCGTTAGCAGCCGCATCATAGAACTTATTGTACATTGCCACACCTACAAGCGATGTACCGTCAATGGCAGCATTCTCAGCACGTGCAATGGTAGAAGGTCCCCAATAGAAACCACCAGTAACAAACCAATTCTTGTTGCGCAACGGGTGAACATCAACAAGGAGTTTGAAGTTGTTGAAGTTAGGCATACGTCGCATCTGTATGTTCTGGTCTATCTTAGTGCCAAGATACTGTTCTATGAAACTCGCCATCTTATCGAACTTCTGATTCTGCTCAGCCTGCGACAAATTATCATCACCAATCTGAATGCCCATAGTCATGTCGCTGAATATGCTCGGCACGAAAGTGAATCCGGTGCGCACTGTTACACTATTGCCAATGGGCATCGACACGTCCAAGCCAAGACCTGTAGAACCACCAGTAACGGCAATGTCCATGTGATTAAGAATTTTGCTATCAGCTGCACTCTCAGTATTTGATTGCTGACCAAACACTGTCAGCGAGAGCATAGCCAAGCCTACCAAACTAAAAAATCTTCTATTCATCTGCTATTATTCTGTTTTATCTTTTGTCAATATGTCTGCAAAGTTACGACATTATTCTCAAAACAAAAAATAAAATCCCCGGAAAGCACTAAAGCCTTCCGGGGATTTGTGTATTTACTTAGCGTAAGTAGCTGATTTCTACTTGGCGTAAGCCACTGAGCGAGTCTCACGGATAACGGTAATTTTAACCTGACCCGGATAAGTCATCTCAGTCTGAATCTTGTTGGCTATCTCGCCAGAGAGTTTCTCTGTCTCCTTGTCATCCATCTTGTCGGCACCAACGATAACACGAAGCTCGCGACCTGCCTGGATGGCATAAGTCTTTGTTACACCTGGATAAGACATTGCAATGGCCTCAAGATCGTTAAGACGCTTAATGTAAGCCTCTACAATCTCACGACGTGCACCAGGACGTGCACCAGAGATAGCATCACACACCTGTACGATAGGAGCAAGAAGAGTGTTCATCTCCATCTCGTCATGGTGAGCACCTATAGCGTTGCAGATATCCGGTTTCTCCTTATACTTTTCAGCAATCTTGGCACCATAAAGTGCGTGTGGCAACTCGCTCTCCTCGTCAGGCACCTTACCTATATCGTGCAACAGTCCGGCACGCTTAGCTTTCTTCGGGTTCAAGCCCAACTCGGCAGCCATAACAGCGCAAAGGTTGGCTGTCTCGCGAGCATGTTGAAGCAAGTTCTGACCGTAAGAAGAACGATACTTCATCTTACCGATGATGCGTATAAGTTCAGGATGCAAACCATGTATACCAAGGTCGATGGCAGTGCGCTTACCTGTCTCAATAATCTCATTGTCGAGCTGTTTCTTAACCTTAGCCACAACCTCCTCGATGCGTGCAGGATGTATACGTCCGTCAGCTACAAGCTGATGCAAGGCAAGTCGGCAAACCTCACGGCGAACTGGGTCGAATGCAGAGATAACAATAGCTTCAGGAGTGTCGTCAACAACAATCTCCACGCCAGTTGCAGCCTCAAGAGCACGTATGTTTCTACCCTCACGACCGATGATACGTCCCTTCACCTCATCATTCTCGATATGGAACACGCTTACAGAATTCTCAATAGCTGTCTCGGTAGCAACACGCTGTATTGTCTGAATGACAATCTTCTTAGCCTGAGTGTTGGCATTGAGCTTGGCATCGTCCATAATCTCGTTGATGTAAGAAGCAGCATCAGTGCGAGCCTCATCCTTAAGGCTTTCCACAAGGCGATTCTTGGCCTCTTCAGCACTAAGTCCTGAGAGTTCCTCAAGTTTCTCGCGCTCCTTAGTCTGCATCTTGTCAAGTTCCTCCTGCTTCAAGGCAATGAGTTTCTTCTCGTTATCGATGCGCTGCTGATTCTGCTCCACCTCCTGCTTGCGTCGTCCAAGTTCCTCTTGACGCTGGTTGAGCGAAATCTCACGCTGTTTGAGTCGGTTCTCGCTCTGCTGAATCTTCTGGTTGCGCTGTTGCACTTCCTTTTCGAGTTCCGACTTCTTGTTAAGGAATTTCTCCTTTACTTCAAGGAGTTTTTTCTCCTTTACAACATCAGCCTCCTTATTGGCGGCTGCAATCATTTCATTATATTTCCCCTTTATTACATAGCGGAAAATAGTATAGCCAGCAGCTCCGCCCACGACGAGAGACACTATGGCAGTGATGATTATACCTAACATTATTATATATATATTACATTATTAATACTAAGTGTTTATTTCTCCAACATTTATTTTATGATACCACGTCTCAGTGTTTGTCTCCCTTCAACGTGTCCTCAATCTCCGAGGTGAGCTTCGCAAGAATGTCGGCATAAGGTTTGGTGTCGTTGCGCGCCCGTTCCATCTCATATCTCAGCGCGATGTCGATAAGAGCCATATAAAGAAGATCCTTCTTATTGTTCGGGCCCTTGTATCTCGACGCATAAGCGTTCATCGTGTTAGTTATGAGCGTAGCAGCATCCCTATAGAACGGTTCATCCTCTGGACGAATGTTCACAGGAAACTCCGTGTCGTAGACATGAAGCCTTATTCTCAGTTTCTCTTGATTATCACCAGGCATTGTTCATTTCGTTTAATTGTCAGCGCTGAGAAGCGTAATACACTTGTCAACATCCCTTATGAGTTTGGCTATCCGCTTTTGTACCATAGCCATGTCGCCATCGGTAATTTCAAGCATACGAGCCATCTTCAGACTATTGTAGTCGTTGCGCAGCTGCACTATTTGTGCCTCAAGCCTCCCGATATGATTCTTCTGCTCATTCACGGTAGCATTAAGCACAGCATTCTGCTCACTCAGTTCATTATACTGAAGTATCATCTGCCTCACACGGGTTGTGAAAAGGTCGATAGATTTCTCGTCAGCTTCCATTATGCTACAATTTGTTTACAAAATTAACTTATTTCTGTGAACGGCACAAAAATATCAGCAGTTTTTTACCGCAACACTCGTTATTATTTCTTCGCTGCGTCCTCGTCAGCAGCTTTAGGCTCCTTCTTAGCAAGCATCACCACCTGATAAACAAAGTCTGAAATCCACTTCTGCGAGAATCCGAGACGATGGTTATACTGGCGAATAGCCACTACGGCCTTGAGCACAGCAGGGTCGGTGTAGTCGTTCTTGCTGAATATTTCGCCTATGGTCTTCTCTGTCATCTTGTAGAGAGCACTCTTGAACATAGACGGCAGGCGCAACTTAAACTTCATAAGGTTGCCCATAAGCATCATAAGGTCCTGAGTGAATCCCTGGAACTGCACAAGATAAGTCTGCACATCCTGCATCTTGCGGCAGTTCTTGCGAATGCTCTGGTCCACCTCTTTAAAGAAGTTGTCATCGGTGCCATAGATGTCCTTGAGCATCTTTCGGCAAGCGTTCTTCTCGCCGAGGCCGAGCTTGTTGTTTACAGTCTGCACATGAAGAGTCGACTTGAACACTCTCAAGTCGGGCAACATTGCAAGATTGGTAATACCAACGTTGGCAGCTATTGAAGCTTGAAAATAGACACGCACGAGCTGCATGTAGTCTTCCATACCGCCAGCCTTGTTATCTTCGTCTTTTTTTCCAAATAATCTTGATAAAAATCCCATGTTTAAGTTTTGTTTAAATATTTTTCGCTATTTCATGCAAAATTACGAAAACTATTCCAAACTGGCAAAAGTTTTTGCCCGATACGTCCAAATAAATAATAAATACGCATATATGTAAATATTTTTATTTGCCATAGTGGTTTATTCCGACTTTTATTCGTAACTTTGTACGCATTTTATGCGCATTGTTAGTAAACAACGTAGAGTTTAACGAACATTCAACACATCCATAAGCTATGAAAGGAATCGTTTTAGCCGGTGGTTCGGGTACACGTCTCTACCCTATCACAAAAGGAATAAGCAAGCAGCTTATCCCCATTTTCGACAAACCGATGATATACTATCCTATATCGGTACTAATGCTTGCCGACATCAGGGAGATACTCATCATCTCCACTCCTACCGACCTGCCCTCATTCAAGCGACTGCTTGGCGACGGTAGCGACTATGGAGTAAAGTTCGAATATGCCGAGCAGCCTTATCCCGGTGGATTGGCACAGGCATTTATCATTGGAGCCGATTTCCTTGGCGGCGACTCAGCCTGCCTTGTATTGGGCGACAATATATTCTATGGTGCTGGCTTCTCGCAGTTGCTGCATGAGAGTGTTGAGAATGTTGAGCGCGAGGGCAAGGCTACTGTCTTCGGCTATTACGTCAACGATCCTGAACGCTACGGCGTGGCAGAGTTCGACGCCAACGGCAACTGCCTTAGCATTGAGGAGAAACCAGAGAACCCAAAGAGCAACTATGCAGTAGTGGGACTCTACTTCTATCCCAACAGCGTGGTGGAAATAGCCAACCACATAAAGCCAAGCAAGCGTGGAGAGCTTGAGATTACCACTGTCAATCAGGAATACCTGGCGCAGGGCAACCTCAAGGTGAAGACATTGCAACGCGGATTCGCATGGCTTGATACAGGCACACACGACAGTCTGTCAGAGGCAAGTACCTTTATAGAGGTGATTGAGAAACGACAGGGTCTGAAGGTGGCTTGTCTTGAGGAGATTGCATTCAAAAAGGGCTGGATTGACAAGGAGCGACTGAAAGAGGTGGCACAGCCTATGAGCAAGAACAATTACGGCAAATACCTACTGCAGCTTGCCGAAAGCGAAACCGAGAAATAAAGACACAGAAACAAATATAATTTTATTGCACATATTATTGCACGAATAAACAATGGAAGAAAACAAGAAAGCAGGATTGTACAGCGTCCAGCAAGAGAACGAAGCAGGATCTTCGTTCGACTTTAAAACGATCTACACAATGATCATTCTCAACTGGCAATGGCTCGTTCTGTCGCTTATCATCTGCCTTGGCTTGGCTGTGGTTTATCTTAGATATGCCACACCTATCTATCAGGCTGATGTAAAGTTGCTCATCAAGGACGACCCCAACAGTTCGAGAAGCAGCGCAGCAGCTAAGAACCAGATGCTCATGTCTACCACACTCGGTATCATGAGTAACTCTGCCGGTATCGACAACGAGATGGTGATTCTCGGTTCTAAGTCATTGGCAAGCGAGACAGTGAAAGACCTCAAGCTCTATGTGAGCTACTACATGTCGGCTCCTGTCAAGGACAAGATTGTCTACAAGACACAGCCTATCAACATCGACCTTGACGCATACGGACAGGCCAACCTCAAGAAGCCTATCAAGTTGACCGTGGATTATGCCAAGGGTGAGTACCACATCAAGGGCGCCTACACCTACGTGCCTGATGACAACGAGAAGAAGCCGATTAAGTATACTATCGACCGCACGACCAAGACTCTGCCCTTCTCTATCCGCACAAGCGTTGGTACTATCTCCTTCAAGGCTAACCCTGGTCATATAATGCCTGAGGATCGCACCCTTACGGCTGTCATCGTGTCGCCTGATGATGCCGGTGCTGCTTATGCCAAGGCTATGTCGGTAAGCCAGACCTCTAAAACCACAACTATCGCAGAGATGGTTATCAATGATGCTGTGCCTGAGCGTGCAACCGACTACCTCAAGCAGCTCGTCGTTTGCTACAACCGTCAGGCAAACATCGACAAGAACGAGATTGCCATGCGTACAGAGCAGTTCATCAACACTCGTCTTGAGAAGATCAACAACGAGCTTGGTGCTACAGAAGGCAATCTTGAGTCAACAAAACGCCGCTATGGCATCATAGATCCTAAGATCAACTCGGCTCAGACTGTTGCCAACTCTGACATGTACACACAGAAGCTTGTAGAAGCCAACACACAGATTGAGCTTCTCCGCAGCATCAACGAGTACATGAACGAGCCTGCCAACAAAAATCAGGCTTTGCCTTCAAACGTTGGTTTGAGCGACCCAGCAGCTTCGGCTCTCATTACAAAGTACAACGAGATTGCTATGGAGCGCAACCGCCTCTTGCGTAGCGCAAGCGAGACTTCTCCTTCTGTAACTCCGCTCACTGCACAGCTTGAAGACCTTGCCAACAGCATTCGCCGCGCAATGAGCCAGGCTCAGCGCAACACCGAGATACAGCGCAACAACATTCAGCAGCAGTATAGCCTCTACAATGGTCAGATATCTTCAACTCCTGAGCAGGAGCGCATCCTCACTCAGATTGGTCGTCAGCAGGAGGTTAAGTCGGGTCTTTACCTTATGCTCTTGCAGAAGCGCGAGGAGAACTCTATCTCTCTTGCAGCCACAGCCGACAAGGGTAAGATTATCGACAATCCTTTGGTTAAGGGCAAGATAAGCCCTAAGGCTCCTATCATCTTGCTCATAGCATTGATTCTCGGCATTGCCTTGCCTATCGGTTTGGTTTACCTCGTTGAAATGCTTCGCTACAAGATTGAGGGTCACGACGACGTTGAGAAGCTCACCAAGCTGCCTATCATCGGCGACGTTGCCATTGCAAGCTCTACAGCCAAGACCAAAGCCGACATCGTTGTGCATGAGAACACCAACAACGTTATGGAGGAGATTTTCCGCTCTATACGTTCGAATGTGCAGTTCATGCTCAAGGAGGGCGAGAAGGTCATCATGTTTACCTCTACCACATCTGGTGAGGGTAAGACATTTACCGCTGCCAACCTTGCTGTCAGCTTTGCTTTGCTTGGCAAGAAGGTTGTTCTCGTTGGTCTTGACATCCGTAAACCTCGACTTGCACAGCTCTTCGAGATTAACGACTTCAAGCATGGTATCACTCCACTGCTTATGCGTCAGAACCCAACCAAGGAGGATTTGAAGAGCCAGATTCTTAAGTCAGGCGTGAACAACAACCTCGACTTGCTCATGGCTGGTCCTATTCCTCCAAACCCTGCTGAGCTTGTCAACAACAAGTCGCTCGACATTGTTATCGACCAACTCAAGGAGGAATACGACTATGTGTTCATCGATACTGCTCCTGTAGGTTTGGTGACAGATACTCTGCAGATTGGCCGCATTGCCAACCTCACCATCTACATGTGTCGTGCCGACTACACAGCAAAGTCAAGCTTCGACCTCATCAACTCTCTCGCCAACGAGAAGAAGTTGCCTAATGTCAGCGTTGTCATCAACGGTATCGACATGTCGAAGAAGAAGTATGGTTACTCTTACGGCTACGGAAAGTATGGCAAGTATGGCAGATATGGCAAGTATGGTAAGTATGGTTCATACGGCACCTACGGTTCATATTCTGAAAGCCACTATGGCAACAAGAACGACGACTCTATCAAGAAGTAATAGTCGACGGGGAAGCCGGTATAAAAAACAAAACAAATAAAAAGTAAGATAATATATGGTTATAGCTGTTGATTTCGACGGAACAATAGTTGAACATAAATATCCAGCCATCGGTGAGGAAATTCCTTTCGCCACCGAAACGCTGAAGATGCTTATCAAAGATCGTCATAAGCTTATCCTCTGGAGCGTGCGCGAAGGCAAGCTCCTTGAGGAGGCTGTAGAATGGTGCCGCAAACGCGGTGTAGAATTCTATGCTGTTAACAGGGACTATCCTGAGGAGACAATGCAGAACAACAACCATTTCTCACGCAAGCTTAAGGCCGACTACTTCATCGACGACCGCAACATCGGTGGTTTGCCCGACTGGGGACAGATTTATCAGATGGTTCACGACAACCTTTCATGGCAGGACGTGTTGCGTCAGCGTCAATTCGGCGACGAAGATGAAAAACCAAAGCGCAAGAAGAAATGGGGAATATTCTAAAAACAGTTTAGGATAAAGAACCAATAATAAGAAATAAAAAAAATAGCATTTGACTGAAACAAGATGTTTGGTCGAATGCTATTTTTTTGTATATAATAAATCATCTGAGTTCGGTTCAAGCGACTGTTGTTCGAATCGAAATAAAGATTATTCCACCTTGAAGTCGTCGGCATTCTTAAAGCCATTCAGGAAGTCGCGTGCAGCCATACGCTTCTTTCCTGCTGCTTGAAGCTCCACTATTTCAAGCCATTCGTCGGCAGTAGCCACAAACAGATGTCCATGCTCAGCCTTAAGAGTGCCTACTGTCTTATCGCAAGCATTGCCAGTCTTTGCAGTCTTAAACACCTTAAGAACCGACGGAGCAATACCACCATCATTCTTTGAAGTCAAAGTAGTCCAAGTTCCTGGATAGGGACTTAGTCCGCGCACAAAGTCATAAATCTTCTTGGCTGGCTGACCCCACTTAATTTCGCAGGTTTCCTTAAATATCTTCGGAGCAGGTTTAAGCTCAACATCCTCTGACTGCGGCTGCGAAGGCACATCACCATCAGTCTGCAGAACAAGGTCGACAGTGTCCTGACAAATGCCAGCACCAAGATTCATGAGTCCATCGTACACATACTCCACATCAGCATCATCGGGAATAGGGAACTCACGCTGCATGATAATGCGACCAGTATCGATGTCATGGTCGAGGAAGAATGTGGTCACACCCGTCTTCTCCTCGCCATTGATTACTGCCCAATTGATAGGAGCAGCACCACGATACTGCGGCAGCAAAGCAGCATGAACATTAAATGTACCGAAGCGAGGCATAGCCCAAACCACCTCTGGCAACATACGGAAAGCCACTACAGCCTGAAGGTCGGCATTGTACGAACGTAATTCTTCAATAAAGTCAGGATCCTTCATCTTCACAGGCTGCAATACTGGCAAACCATGCTCCAAGGCATACTCCTTGACAGCAGAGGCGCGAAGCACCGAACCATGACGGCCTACTGGTTTGTCAGGCTGCGTCACAACAGCCACCACATTATACCCATTCTCCACAAGGCGTTTCAGTGAGCCTACGGCAAACTCCGGAGTACCCATGAACACTATACGTAAATCTTTTTTATCCATATCTTATATTGTTTTTGTTGATTCAACAACATTTGTTTTGTTGATTTAGCTACAAAGGTAGGAATTTTCAGCGTAACATTTGGCGTAATATGCATAAAAATCTGTAACTTTGCGTTCGGTATAAAATAAATATTCAGAAAAATGACACTTAAAGAAGACATCAAAAACGCTATTGACACAATGCGCAAGGGTGGAGTGATACTCTACCCTACTGACACAGTATGGGGAATTGGCTGCGACGCTACCAACGCTGAGGCTGTAGCTAAGGTATACAAGATAAAACATCGTGACGACTCCAAGGCCCTCATCTGCCTTGCCGATTCTGTCGACCGCGTGCAACGCTATGTGCGCAATGTGCCCAATGTGGCATGGGATCTCATGGAACTTGCCGACAAGCCCACAACCGTAATTCTGGATGGAGCCGTTAACCTCGCACCCAACCTTATTGCCGAGGACGGAAGCATAGGATTGCGCGTCACCAACGAGCCTTTCTCCAAAGAACTCTGTTTCCGTTTCCAGAAACCCATCGTTAGCACAAGCGCAAACATAAGCGGGGAACCTACCGCACAAAACTACTGCGACATCAACCCAGAGTTGCTTGAAGCAGTCGACTATGTATGCTGGACACGCCGCCAGGAACACAAGCCACACACACCGAGCAGCATTATAAAGCTGACCGAGGACGGACAGGTGACAATCATAAGAAAATAAGACAAGCAGACACAAGCAAATGGAACAGGCAAATTCCAACACTTCCACAATACGAAGTCTGGAGCTTTGGCTCTACCAATGGCGCACAAAGCATCTGTCCGACCGGCAGATGACCATTATCCTCGCCTTCTTAATAGGTTTCTTCGCATCAGTGGCAGCGTTCATACTCCACTCCATCATACATGAGATACAACATTTGCTCACCTCACGATTCAATGCAGCCTCATTCAATTGGCTCTATCTCATGTTCCCTGTAGTGGGCATTTTCCTCACATCATTGTTTGTGAGGTATGTGGTAAAGGATAATATCTCGCATGGTATAACGCGCATCCTCTACGCTATATCCTCAAAGCAGTCGCGACTGAAAGGTCACAACTGTTGGACATCAGTCATAGCTTCTGCCATAACCATCGGCTTTGGCGGCTCAGTAGGTGCCGAGGCTCCTATCGTGCTCACAGGCTCAGCCATAGGCTCCAACCTCGGACAGTTCTTCCGCATGGACAAGAAGACTCTCATGCTTCTTGTAGGTTGTGGAGCAGCTGCTGCCATTGCCGGCATCTTCAAGGCCCCAATAGCCGGACTCGTGTTCACGCTTGAGGTACTGATGGTAGACCTAAGCATGGCGTCGCTATTGCCAATACTTACGGCAGCCGTGACGGCAACTTGCTTCACCTATATATTTATGGGCAGCGACTCACTCTTCAACTTCCACCTTGACGGCGAATGGATGGTGAATCGTGTGCCGGCAAGCATCATGCTCGGAATAGTGTGCGGACTCGTGAGTCTCTACTTCATACGCTCAATGTCGGCATGTGAGGGAATGTTCGGAAAACTGAAACAGCATCGCTACGGCAAGCTTGCCCTTGGCGGCGTGATACTTAGCTCGCTCATTTTCCTCTTCCCTGTGCTCTATGGCGAGGGATACATAGCCATCAACGTGTTGCTCAACGGCATGAGCGAAGCCGACTGGAACGAGATTCTACGCAACTCTCTGTTCTATGGCCACGGCAATCTGCTTCTGCTCTATATAGCCTTGGTGATACTGACAAAGACATTTGCCACGGCTGCCACCAACGGTGGTGGAGGTTGCGGTGGTACGTTTGCCCCGTCACTATTCGTAGGCGCTTTCAGCGGATTCCTCTTCTCCCGACTGTGGAACACCTACCAAGTAGGAATCTACATCCCAGAGAAGAACTTCACTCTCCTTGGCATGGCTGGCGTAATGGCAGGCGTAATGCACGCCCCACTAACAGGAATATTCCTAATAGCCGAGATAACCAACGGCTACGACCTGTTTATGCCACTCATGATTGTTGCAGTAAGTTCGGTATTGACCATAAGCATATTCGAGCCTCACAGCATCTATGCCATGCGATTGGCACGCGAAGGCAAGCTTGTCACCCATCATACCGACAAATCGGTTCTGACACTTATGAGCATGGACAGCGTGATAGAGCACGACTATACAGCAGTGACTCCCGACATGCCTTTGGGAAAACTTGTAAACTCCATATCCAAGAGCCACACCAGTTTTATTCCTGTGCTTGATGCAGCAGGCAGTGTACTTGGCGAGATTGACATTACCAAGATTCGCCACGTGATGTTCCGCGCAGAGCTTTACAACAAGATGAACGTTAGCCAGCTTATGCAACCCATTGCAGCAGTAGTAGGCATAAACGACTCTATGGAAGAGGTTATGCGCAAGTTCGACCTTAAAGGCACACGCTATTTGCCCGTAGTAAACACCGCCGGACATATCACTGGCTACATATCACGCTCACGTGCCTACAGCATGTACCGCAAGATGGTGGCAGACTTCTCTAACGAATAGCGCAGCAAACTTAATAAAAAAGTACGAATCTAAAAAAATCCCGTATGAGCCAAATGGTTCATACGGGATTTTTTCTATGTAAAAACTATTGTTTCAATTATTCCTCAGCTTCCTTCACCACGATATTCTTGAACTCGTAAGTAGGAGCCACAGCATCTGTGCTCTTGTAAACAAACGCAATGTGGATGGTGTTGCCTACATACTTAGCGAGAGACACAGGGTCAACAGTATAGAATGTCCACGACTGTCCGTCGGTACGTCCTGTAATATTAAGCGACTCCCACTGAGCTGCATTTACATCGCTGCCATCAAAGTTGGTAGAAACCTTAACCGAGAGGAAATCCTCAATGTTGTTGCTTCCGAGGAAGTTCATTGCCTCATCGAAAATCATTATAGGATTCTTGCCCTTCTTCATGTTGATAGCCGAAGAAACAAGCCAGCTCTCCGAAGCCACATTGGTCTTGTTGGCAAAAGCAGAAGCCTTCCATCCATACTGAGTAGTGTTGCTCCAAACATAGTTGAGCGATGCGATGTTGATGTTGAAAGCAGAGAATCCGCCCTCGTCACCACACAGAGTGCTGCTGAGATAGTTGCTTATCTGTGCCTCATATCCATTCTCGGTCTTAGAGAATGTTGTAGTCTCCTTCTTGTAAACCTTCGACTCAGCCCATCCGTCAGTTACACTATAAGTGTATTCCACGAAAGCCATAGCCGATGAAGACTTGCGATAAGCCACACCTACCTTCTGTCCATCCTCAGCAAACGGATACTCGCGCTGAAGGAGAGTTGGCAGATATGTAGCATGCTTAGAGATAGTGTTGCTGCCAATAAGGTCGTACCATGAAGGCTGTGCGGCAACTACCTTAGCGTCATTTGCAGAGTAGAGCTTCCAAGCCTTACCATCGTAACGATAGATAGCCGACTTGTTGGCACCACCATTAGCAGCACGAGCCACAACCTTTGCCTTGGCAGAAGCCTCAGCTACGCTTGTCACCATAGTGTTGAGATACTTGCCATCGGCACCAGTTGCACCAATAGCATAGCCATACACCACAATGTCCTTGCCGTTAAGACCCTCGTCTACCAAGCCGTCGGGCACATTGGCAAGACTTCCCTGTTTCTCAGTTCCGTCGATGGTCACATTATAATATTTGTAACCCTTTGAGTTGGTTGTGATAGAGAGGTTGCCCTTGTATGTAACGTAAGCAACATACGGATTTGTAGAATATGCCTCGAAGTCGGCAGCTACAAGATTCTTGGCTGTAGGATTCTTGAAGTTAGGCACCTTGCCTGGAGTAACAACCTTCACATCAAGCTCAGTGTTCTTAGCTGGGAACTGCATCAGGCCACCATAGAGAGTGGTAGTGCCCGAAACAGCCACCTCATCACCAACACTCACATCGCTTGCCTTGTAGACAAGGATATAACCAGTGTTGTCCTTAAGCAAGAAACCAGTCTTATAAGTAGCGCACACGATGCCCTTGACAGAATACTGTCCACCATCGGTATTGGCTATAACATCCGAAATCTTATCATACTTTTCACCCGGAGTCTCACCACCACCAGCAGGCTCAAAGTCAGAGTAAGCATAGTTGACTACATAGATGTCGCCAACCTCAGCATCACTGTGAGAGTTCTTGATTATTTCGGCCAACTTCGACACTGTCTTCGGTGTAAGATAAGTAGCCGATGAGGCTCCTTCCCATGCTTCGCTGTAATCATCGTTGGTAAGGGTGTACTCACCCTTAAGCTGATTGAAGTCGGCAATATACTCCGACTTACCTACATACTCGTTGTAAGTTACCTTGAATGTAGAGCCAAGATCGGCCTCCTTATACTTATTATATATATAGGCAGGCAAGAACTGGTCGGCAGTGATAAGATTGCCGAAGTACTTGGTTGAACCCAACTTAGCCAAAGCCTCAGTATAGGCATTAGTGCCCGACTCAGCATCGAGTTTGGCAGCAAGGTCCTTGTTGGCAGTAAGTCCGGCAATAGTGGCATAGTCGGCATCAGCCAACACAATAGGAGTATTGTTCTTTACATCGGTAATCTGATTGCCGAGATTGAACTGATCCTCATAGTCGTCGCATGAAGCCAGACAAAGAGCAGCAACAGCCGACAATAAATATATCTTTTTCATGTCTTATATATCTTATTATATAATGTGAGTGTATAAAACTTAGAAGTTAATCTTCAGACGTGTGCTGAATGTGCGGCCAAATGTGTAGAAACCATAAATGGTGTTCTCATTGACATCGCCCGACTGCGGGTTCCATGCCTTGCCAAGATACTGATAGTCGAAGAGGTTGTTGACATTGGCAGAGATAGTTGAGTTCAGACCTGCAATCTTGAACTTGTAAGAAGCATTCACGTCCACCTGGCTTGCTGAAGGAATCTTCCATGGGTCAACCACAGTGTTGGTCTTGCCGAGGCTGAGGTTACTGCCACTGAGTGAGTAGTAAGCATAGTTGCGGCCATAGAATGTCCAGTCGGCACCAAGACGTATCTCCTTACCAATCTTCACTGTAGCACCAAGAGCAGCCGTTGTCTGTGCAGAACCACCAACGCGCACGCCCTTAAGATTGATACCTGTAGTGAGATGATCCTCAGCACCGATACCACTTGCGATAGCACCATCCTTAGTGAGAGGCTGACCGTTGTTGTCGTAAACGTAGCCAGTAGCATTGCTATCCCACTTCCAGTCACCAATAGAGAACATACCGTTGAGATCAAGCCAATAGAAAGGATTTGCCTTTACCTCAAGCTCAACACCCTTGTGCAGGGCATTAACACCAGTCATGTTGACAAAAGCCTCAGTCTGCGATGTACCGAGAGTAGAGCTCTTAGTCATAGTCTTGTCGAGCCACTTTGTCCAGTAGCCGTTCACATTAACAGTGAGCCACTTCAAGCGATAGCCATAACCTACCTCAAGCGAAACCACCTTCTCGTTCTTAGCATCAGGGTTGGTCACGTTGCTTGCCATAGGGCTAAGGAATGCACCATAGTTAAACTTAGGCGCACGGCTGATGTAGCCAGCGTTGAAGAACACGTTGTGCTGCTCGTTGAGGTTATAGTTTGCACCACCCTTAACAGTGAATCCAAGATAGCTCTTGGTGTCCGACTTAGCATGCTCCTTATCATAGAACAAGCGGTCGTAACGCCAGTAAGAAGTATTTGACAATGAACCTGAAACGAATGCCGAAAGACCACGCTTAGAGTACTCTGTCTGGAAGAAAGCACCCTCCTGAACTACGTGTCCGTCGAAGTCGCGATATACGGCATCGCCCACACCAAGCTTCTGATAAGCCCATTGTGGATTGGCAGCAGCGCTGTTGTTGGCAGCCTTCACGTTCTTACGGGTTGTATCGATGTAATACTCACCGCCATAGAGGTCGATAATGTCATTGGTATGAGTACCCTTGTATGCACGGAAGTCAACACCACCATAGAAGTCAATGTTAGGAGTGAGCTTTGTTGTATAGGTAGAAACGAGTCCGTACCAGTTGTGGTAGTTCTTTGCCTTCGACATGATGAGCATAGAACCGTGCTCCGAAGCAGCATTGATGTCCTGAATAGCTCCATAGTCGAATGTACCGTCGCTCTTGCGGAACTTTGTCTGCAATACGCCATAGTTAGCTCCATACCAGTCCTTATAGCTGTAGCCATAGTCGTCGTTACCCTGACCGCTATAACCATAACCACGACCGATAGACATATAAAGCACAGTGCTCAATGATGAGCGGTCGTTGATTTGCCACTGATGGTTAAGGCTGAGCTGTGGCTTGTGGTAAACGTTGTACTCAGATGTGCGACGCTGACCATTGTTGTCGAAACCGTAAGTAGAGTTGTACTTATGATTCTGAATGCCCCACACCTGCTCCGTCATCTTCCAGTCGGCAAGCTTCAATCCGTTCTTGCGCTGATAGTGCTCCTGAGGTGCGCCAAAGACTGTGAATGAAAGCTGGTGAGCATCATTCAGACGCTTAGAGATATTAAGGAAATAAGTATATCCAGAGAAATCTGTACCCTGAGCATAGCCATCGCCCCATGTCTTAGATCCGAGCAATGTCATCGACCAGCCGCTCTTTGAAAGACCTGAAGACACAGTGAACATTATCTTGTTCATGTTGTCGTTGCCAATACCATAATAGAAAGAGCCACCCTTCTTAGCCTCAAGCGAGCGAGTAATGATGTTGATAGTACCGCCCACAGAAGGAGACGACACCTTTGATGCGCCAAGACCACGCTGAGTCTGCATTGTACGTGTCACGTCGGTAAGACCAGCCCAGTTCGACCAGTATACAGCCTGGTTTTCCATATCGTTCATAGGAACACCGTTCACCATAACGGCAATGTTGCTGTTGTCGAAACCACGCATGTAGATCTCAGAGTCGCCATAACCGCCACCTTCCTTATTGGCGTGAACACCCGGTGTAGACTTAAGGATTTCTGGGAACTCCTGTGTACCAATCTTCTCCTCAATAAACGACATAGGCACTTGTGAAACAGCCACAGGAGTCTTGCGGGCAACAGCCACCTGTGATGTAACCACTACATCGCCAAGCACCTGTCCGTCGTTCTTCAAGGCAATACTACCAAGCTCGCCCTTTGAATCAGCACCCACCTTAACGGTCTTCTGCTTGTAGCCAATGTACTGAAGTGTAACCTCCTTGGCTCCGCTTACACCCTTAACAACGAAAGCACCGTCGATGTCAGTAACTGTTTTGATACCCTTCACGGTAACCGTAGCTCCAATAAGCGGTTCGCCGGTTTCCGCATCTACAACCTTTCCTCGCAATGTGCCCGACTGTGCCATGACATTCATGGTGCCAGCAACCGTCAGTACTCCAATAAGAGCGAGGCCCTTTAGATGATTTTTCATACCTTAAACGTTTCTTAAATTAAATATATTAACAATCACTAATCTACACAACCAAAAAAAGCAACCACGAAAATCTAAGTCCATGGTTGCTTCTGTATTTCTGCTAAATATTACTCCTGAATATCCCAACCTACAGCCGACGCACCGAGTACAGCAGCTGAAGATCCGTCAAGACCAGACACGAGGAACTTAGCCTTGCCCTTGTAAATCTTGAGCACGGTCTCGTCGTAAGCCTTCTTGATAGGATTCATGATGAGGTCGCCAGCCTTTGTCAAGCCGCCGAAGAAGATGAATGCCTCAGGCGAAGAGAATGCCGCAAAGTTGGCACATGCCTCACCAAGCATTCTGCCTGTGAACTCATAAATGTCGTTGGCCAACTTGTCGCCCTTAGAGGCTGCAACCGACACATCGTAAGATGTAATCTTCGCAGGATCAAGCTCGCGGAGCAATGAAGGCTCATCGCTATTGGTAAGGAACTCACGTGCTGAGCGTGCAACACCTGTAGCCGAGCAATAAGTCTCAAGACAGCCACAACGTCCGCATCCACAAAGACGTCCGTTCTCCTTAACAATAACATGACCAAGCTCGCCAGCGAAACCGTCGCTGCCGTAAACCAACTGACCATTAACTACGATGCCCGAGCCAACACCTGTGCCAAGAGTGATAACGATGAAGTTCTTCATACCACGAGCCACACCATAAGCCATCTCGCCGATAGCGGCTGCATTAGCGTCGTTGGTAAGAGCTACTGGAATGCCGAGCTTATCAGAGAACATCTTAGCCAAAGGCACTACGCCGTCGCGACCCCACTCAAGGTTGGGAGCGAACTCAACAGTACCATTATAATAGTTGCCGTTAGGAGCACCGATACCCATAGCCTTAATCTTATCGATACCACCAACCTGGTCGATGATAATCTGCAAAGCCTCAACCGAAGCGTCTACATACGCCTGCGGGTTGTCGCCATAGCCCTGTGTCTTGATAGATGTAGTGGCCTTGATGTCGCCACGGCTATCAACGATGCCAAATACTGAGTTTGTTCCTCCGAGGTCCAAACCAATAACATACGGTTTCAAAGATTCTTCTGTCATGATTATTTCTTTTTTTGTTATATTTAGTAAATTAATAGTAAAGATTTCCTAATCTTTATCTCTTAGTGAGTTAAGGGGGCTAACCATCACTCCGTGCATGGGGTGTAGACATGTGCATGAAGTTTTTACTTAGCAAAGGTATTAAAAATGTTGTAATGTAACAAAGTTTTAAGCCTAAAATTTGTCTATATCATAAAAAATGCGCAATTTTGCACCCGTTATGCAGTTTCCAATCCAATTAGACATATTAGACTTTGTATTCAAAGGAATACTTATCGGCATCATGGCTTCGGCTCCAATGGGTCCGGTGGGAGTACTTTGCATACAACGCACATTGAACAAAGGTCGCTGGTACGGCCTTATCACAGGTGTCGGGGCTTGCGTGAGCGACATTATCTATGCGCTGTTCACAGGCTTCGGCATGAGTTTCGTTATGGACTTCGTAAGCAACGAGCGTTATCGCTTCATGCTTCAGATTAGCGGCAGCGTTGTGTTGCTGCTCTTCGGCATTTATTGCTACCGCTCCAACCCTACTAAGAACATGCACCAGAGCAACAAGACGCAGAAGGGCACACTCGTGCACAACGGCATCACGGCTTTCCTTGTCACTCTGTCCAACCCTCTCATCATCTTCCTCTTCATCTTCCTCTTCGCACAGTTCGCATTCATTGTGCCCAATCGACCCATAGAGATGACGGTGGGATATGTGAGTGTAGTGGGAGGTGCCATGCTGTGGTGGTTTGGACTCACGTGGCTTATAGATAAGGTACGCGGCAAGTTCGACACAAGCGGCATTCTCCTCATCAACCGTGTTGTGGGCTGCATTGTAGTGATATTCTCTATGATTATGCTGCTCGGAACAGTGTTCAACCTTTATAAACTTCCCTACTAAAATATGTTTATAGCTCAAGAATTACGCAAGAAGAGCACAGCAGAGTTTGTGCTCTACATGTGGCAGGTGGAGGACATCATTCGTGCCTACGGCTGTCAGCTGTCAAGAATAAAGAATGAATATATCGCACGTTTCGCCAACTATACCGACGAACAGCGCGAGGAAATGGTCGACTGGTATGGCAACCTCATAACCATGATGAACTCTGAAGGCAAGCGCGAGAAGGGCCATCTCACCATCAACCAGATAGTAGTGCAGGACATGAACGACCTTCACAACCAGTTGCTGCAAAGCTCGCGTTTCCCATTCTACAACTCTGAATATTATAAGGTGTTGCCTTTCATCGTTGAGCTACGCAATCGTGGCGACAAGGATGTTAACGAGATAGAGACTTGTCTCAACGCTCTCTACGGCACAATGATGCTGCGACTGCAGAACAAGAAAATAAGTCCCGACACTGAACACGCCATCAAAGAAATCTCCATCTTCCTCGGTATGCTCAGCGACTATTATATCAAGGACAAGAACGAAGGACTTAAGTTTGATGACGACGAAGAGTTCTAAGAATACGACAAGGGTCTATATGCCACGATGACAAGTGGCGTATAGACCCTTTATTTCATGTGTTCAGGTGTCTACTTCCTATCAAGTAGACACTTTTACAGGGGAAGTAGACACCTTTTTCGAATTTTAATTTGTATATTTGCACTCATATCAGGTGTCATATTAGAACACATAACAATAAGAAACAATAAGAAACAACAAGAATTATGACAATGGCTACACTATTTTCCGATTGCTTCGCCTGTCTCCTGAAGCCTAACGTTTTAGGCGGTGGGGGGGTAATTGTGCCGTAACGTTAAGAGAACCACATAGCTGCAAAGCCTTCCGTAGGTGTCTTTCGAGACGCCTGCGGAAGGCTTTTTGCGTTTTAGCATTAACCAACTGAAATAAGGCTTACGATTAACTTTCTTAAAAGAACAAAACATACCATTCAATATATATGAAAGCAATCAAAATATTAACAATGGCAGCTTTGGCAACAGTAGTCTTTGCAAGCTGCTCCAACGAAGATGAATTGGCGCAAAGCAATTATCCTGCGGACAATGTGGTTAGAATCATGACAAGCGTAGATGGCATGAATACCCGTGCCTCTTATGGTAGCAGTACGGCGAAACTCAGTTCGTTCGGCATATGTATCAACAACGCAAGTAATGCCAAGTATACCTATGATAATATCAAGGTAACACAGGAAGGCAGCAATTGGAATCCTGCTACCCAGATGTTGTGGCAGAATTCAACTACAGCTGTTGACATCCTGGCTTATGCGCCATATCAGGATGGAAATAACGGAATCTTCGGAAAGACAGATTATGCCTTTTCTGTACAAGAAGACCAAAACAAGGCAGATGACTATTCTTCCGACCTTATTGTATATAAGAAAACTGGATTCAAACCTGAGTCGGATTTGAATACCAACCAGGCGGTTGATGTCTCATTCACCCATCTCCTCAGTCAGCTGAATCTCATTATCGAGTTGAGAGACCAGTTTAATCATAATAATAATGTTACGGAAACATTTGTAACTGATGTCAAGGTGAATGGCACCTACATCAGCAGCAAAGTGGATTTCACAGCACCCTCTATTGGTGTTAAAGTTGACGAAACCCAGGAAGCAACTGCCATTACTCCACAAACTACAGGATTCACAGAGGCTAAGAACGCAACCGACCATGCCACCTTCAACTATTCTGCCATTGTGATTCCACAGACCGTTACTACTGGTAATTTCAGCATTTCGTTCAAGGTGGATGGCTCTGATTACATCTGGACTGCCACCAGCGATGTGAAATTTGTATCTGGTATGAAACATGAGTTGCATCTGTTGGTTGGTAAGGATGTAGTGCAAGGTGGCACCATAAGTGCGACGCCTTGGGGAGATGGAGGTACTGGAAGCTTAGAGACTGATTAAAGATTTGTTTGACATTTAAAATAGACAAAATATGAAGATTACAAGATATATGGGAGCATTTGCTGTTATAGCAATGCTTGCCGCTTGCTCTACAGATGACGAGCAGGGCATCAACACAGCTGCCAATGAGGTGAAGATTGCTGCCACCGTTGGTGGAAACAGTATTTTTACCCGTAGTAATCCTTTGGGTACAAAAGTGGAACAAGAAAGCTTTAATGAGAACGATGCCATCAGCGTAACTACTGAGGGCAAAACCGTGATTTATACCAAAAATAAGGCCGGACAATGGGCGAATGCGAATGACTATCTGGTCTGGACGGGTAATACCCAGACTTTCGAGGCTTGTTATCCTGAGAAGGCGGATGAAGGTTCCACCAATTCTTTCTCTGTAGGTTATGTCTCAACAGACCAATCTACAGATGCGAAAATTGCTCAGTCTGATTATATGACATGCAGTAAAGAGATAAAAAAGGAAGAATTACCTGCCAACAGACAGTTGACATTGAACTTTGAACGTCAGACGGCTCGCGTCATAGTCAAAGTAAGTGCTTTTGGAAATGAGTTCGAAGGACTGAATCCTACGCTTTCTGCCGTAGAAGTTTATTCTAAGCTGAAAGTTCCAGCAGGAGATGGTGACAGCTACGCAGCTATCAAAGCATATCAAGCAACAGACGAAAGTGGCAAAAATGTGTTCTATGCTTTGGTATCCCCTGGAGCTGCCAATTCTACAGAGAAATTCCTCAAACTCACTGTGACATACAATGATAGTGAGGGCAAACCTACTCAGACTAAAGTTCTGGATGTAACTGGAATTCCTGCTCTAGAAAAAGCCAAGAGCTATACCTATGATGTAAAAATAGGTAAGGACAAAGCTACAATAGGAAGTGTAAGTGTTACGGATTGGGGTCCTGGCGATGACATTACTGGTGGCGATGCTGTAACACCTACAGAAAATGCCGTACTAATTATAAAAAATGCTTTGGCTGCGGGCGAAAAGAACATTGAAATCAGAAATTTGCCTGCAAATGCAGATATTAGTGTGTTTGATGCTATAAGAGAAGCTCTAAGCAGTGCAAGTGATGGCAGTATAGAATTAACTGTTTATGGAGTTGAGGCTTTGCCGTCTAAAGCATTTTCGAATTGTCAACCGCTGAAATCAATTAGCTTGCCACATGTAAAGAGTATAGACCGATATGCTTTTCAGGAGTGTAATCGTCTTGAAACAATCTATGCTCCGATAGTTTCATCTATAAGTGACGGTGCCTTTCTCTATTGTCATTGGCTAACATCGGTGACATTAGGTAATATTTCCACTGCAGGTTTCCGTATCTTTGATGATAATACTGAATTTGTAGATTTAACTTTGTCAAAAGATCAAAAGGTTATGACAGGAAGTGATTATGAAGGGTGGCAATCTGATGAATCTAAGGATTATGCAGATTCTGATGATCATTTACGAAGACGATTTCTTGGAAAAACATTCAATTCCATAAAATGTGGAAGTAAAATACATTAATATCAACTTGGAAATTAATAACATTAGATAAACTCCTAAGTTGGGCAGGAGTACAAGGTGCTCAGCAAACATAGTCACCCGCACCTCACGGGAAACGACAAGGGTCTATATGCCACGATGATAAGTGGCGTATAGACCCTTGATTATATTGTGATATTCGTAATCTACATTTCCGCTTTCAGAAGACTTGTCAGCCGTTGTGGATGATTGCCGAATATCTTCTTGAACGTGAGGTCAGGGTATGGTATCCCTGCCATACCCTCCTACATTGACTTAACCAATTATATCAATACGGCAACGTAATCTTAAACATCGGGTTGTCCGTATGCTCCTTTTTAATCACGTCCACAAGTTCTTTTACAATCTCTGGGTTCTGTGCAGCGACATCATTGTCCTCATGAATATCGTTGGCAAGATTATAAAGGCGCGGCTTTCCCTTAACTACAACAAGCTTCCAGTCGCCACGACGCACACCTATCTGGTCGGTCTCGTGAAATTCCCAATACAGATGGTCGTGCTTCTGCTGTGCTTGGTCATTGCCAAGCAATGTAGGCGCGATGCTGAGTCCGTCGAAACCATCACCAGGCAGAGAACGGTTGGTGTAACGCTTGCGGAAATTCTTCACCCCAGCAAGGTCGCAGAAGGTAGGCATGAGGTCGTAGAAAGCAAACTGAAGGTCGCTTACTGAGCCTGCCTTGATATGCTCAGGCCACCATGCAATGAAAGGAATGCGTATGCCACCCTCGTAGCACTGGCGCTTCAATCCACGCAACTTGCCGTCGCGTCCGAAATAAGCAGGATCGGCACCACCCTCCTCATGAGGACCATTATCGGAAGTAAATATCACGAGAGTGTTCTTGTCGAGCCCCTTCTCCTTAAGCTTAGCCATAACCTCGCCCACATAAGAGTCGAGTCGGGTTATCATTCCGGCGAAATGGGCATGAGTATGCTCCACAGCATTATATCGCGAGCCTTCCTGTCCGCCCCAAGTCTTGTCGACAAAGAACTTCTTCTTATATCCTTCGAGAATCTGGTCGTCGGGCTGTGCAAGCTCAGCATGAGGCAGAGTGTAGGTGAAGAATCCTACAAACGGATGCTGCGCGTCCTGCTTGTCAATCCACTCAAGAGCCTTGTCGTGGATGATACGTGCCGAATATTGAGGGCGCTTGTAGTAGTCGCGACCAAACATAGGATACTTGATGTTCTCCTCCATCACCTCGCGCACAACAGCCGTGTCGCCCATAGAACGTGAGTAGCGGTTGAGGAAGTTGGGATAATAGAGATGTGCCTGGAACTGGCATATATATCCATAGAACTCGTCAATGCCACGCTTGTCGGGTGTAGACGCTGAGCCTTCGTAACCGCCTGCCCACTTGCCAAACAAGCCTGTGCGGTAGCCACGATCCTTAAGCATCTCGGGCAATATCTTATGAGCCGGGTCGTAAGGCTCCTGTCCTACCACAGCAAAGTCTACATTATCGCCATACTTCACAGTGTTATCATACGACCAGTATTCCTTGTTGCCACGCACATGTCCGTGACCCGAATGCTGACCTGTCATAACAGACGCACGCGAAGGAGCCGACACAGGCGAACCTGCATAAGCCTGTGTGAAACGCATACCCTCGCTTGCCATGCGGTCGATGTTAGGCGTAGAGATGAAGGGCTGTCCATAGCAAGCAAGGTCGCCATAGCCCATGTCATCACACATAATGAAGATAATGTTTGGACGCGAAGCGTCAGCCTTCTGTGCCTTTGCTGGTTTTGCCTGCATGAATGAGGGCATGCAAGCAAAACCAGCCGAGGCTAATAATAATGTCTTGTTCATTTCTTTATCGTTTTAATTTCAGAATTATCTCATTTATGTAAAAAAAGACCAAGCTTACACTCGGTCTTTTTTATATAAACTTTTTTTATTCAGCATTTCCGCCATTTAATCCAAACAGCTTGTCATAGCCTGGGTTCTGTGTAAGCTGCGGATTGAGAATTATCTGGCTTGTAGGCACCATCATCAGATAATAAGTGTCGAGCCATCCACCAGATGTAAGCGGACTCGGATAGGTGTAAATCCATCCTGAGCCTACAGAGTTGTTCTCGCCTGTAGCCTTACCGTTTCGTTGTATCTCGTCGTAGTCGACAAATGATCCAGAATACTTGCTACCCTTTGTTCCATAAGGATTATCAGTAGCAGTAATCCACATTCCACATGGCTGGCGGTTGACATAATAGGCAGCCTTAGCCCAACGACGAATGTCGTAGAATGCAAATCCTTCGCCAAATAACTCTATCTGACGCTCACGGCGAATCTCCCAAAGCACAGGATTAACATCATAATTGCCAAACTTGCCACCCTTGCCTGTCCACCAAGGAGCATTGCCTTTGTCGCGGTTAGGATCGAAATTAGCATCGATGTCAGCCACTGTCATGTGGGCTACACCCGAACGGTCGCGCAGCTTGTTGATTGTCTTGTCGGCTACACTCTGGTCGAAGCGACCGAGTTCCCAAGCGGCCTCTGCATAATTCAACATCACTTCCTCGATCTTGAAGATAGGTTTGTCGGCTGTGCAGTAAGAGCTTGAACCAGTAGAGAATTCCCACATGTCGTAGTGCTTCCATGTATAATAGCCAGTGCGGCAACGCATGTAAGCAGTAGTTGAATTATCCGTAAGGTTAGGACTGTTCTTGGTGAGCGACGCTCCCCAATTCTGTCCAGGCACACGCTTCATACCAGTACCACCGAATGTGCCACCACGCAAACATTGTGTGTTAGCCCCGAGATAGTCCATATATGTGCGATACTTGATTGCTTCCTCGGCAGTGACAGTATGTCCTTCAACCACATCACCGGCATTCAGATATTTCCATGTCTTGAACATGCTCACACCGTCAACCGAACCACCGTTAGGAGCCACTACGTATGGAGGCTGTATATTCTGATAGAGACGAGGGTCACGGTTGTCGAATGTGTCCCACATATCCTTGCCCTTACCTCCCTTGTAGCCAGAGTTAGGGTTGGCTATAGGCAGACCATTCTTCATAAGGAACATGTCGACAGTATACTGCGGCACATCCTCATTATGTGCAGCTATATGCTCAAAGTCGTTGCCACGGTTCATCAATATGCCATCAACATACTGCTTGTAGAAAATCACACCAGGCACATTGTGCAAATCCTCAGTGGTCCACATCTCGCCATAGCCTGCGGCAGGATAACTCTCTGTACCCATATACAGATTAGGATATTGGTTCATCAAGTCCTGCGACACCTCAATACACTTTGCAAGATACTGTTCGTAAGGCTCGTCAAGACCATGATACTTAGCCCATGTTCCCTCTCGCAGCAAGAATCGCGAAAGTGCAGCCTTGGCAGCATTTGCCGTGATAGTGTTGTCGCCATCGTCGTAGTTGCCAATATTTTCGGCGGCATATTCCAAGCAACTGATGATATTCTCGGCCACTTTTGCACGCGGAGTACGCGGACCGTAAGTCTCCTCACTACCCTCATTGATAACATTATCAACCCAAGGCACATCGCCGAAACGGTCGATAAGCTCCATATACCACCATGCCTTGAAGAAATAGCCCACCGAACGCCAATGCTTAGCCTCAGCCTCATTGAGCACACCATCGTCGAGATGGCTCAGCATAATGTTTATACGGCGTATATATGTGAAGTCCCATCCACCACCTGATGTTGTCTGAGTGATGTTCTGATAGGCATACGGGTTCATGGAGTTGTCACGGTTTGTGACAAGACCTCCATAGAAGTCGCCATAATACTGCGACTGTACGACGCAGTTGTTGAAATTGGTGCGTATATCTGTATTTGTAAACAAAGCATAGCACGGATACATAAACGCCTTGAAGTTGTCATACTCCAAAAAGGCAGTAGCCTCTGTAAGGTCTGTCTTCGGTATTTTCTCAAGAAAATCGTCATTACAGCTCGTCATAGAGAGTGATGCGGCAAGTGCAGCCGCAGCGAATATCTTAATTTTCATTGTGTTCGCTTTTTTATAGGTTATTAGAATGTAATATTTGCACCCACTGATATTGTGCGGTAGTATGGATAATCCCACACGATAGAGTTGCTGGTGTTGCCCTCTGGGTCGTAGCCCTTAGGAAGGTCGGACAATGTTGCAAGGTTCTCCACACTCACATAAATGCGAGCCTGCTCCATTAGTACTCTCTTCACCCAAGTGCGGGGCAGAGTATAGCCGAGCGTGATGTTCTTCACACGCAGATAGGCTGCATTCTGCAGATACTTGTCGCTGACACGTGTGTTCGAACCCACATTGTTGCCCTGTCCATATATTCGGAACAACTTAGCATTAGGATTCTTCGGCACCATGTAGTCGGCACTCTCTGGGTCGTAGCTCTTAGCCTGCCAGTAGTCAGTCTGATTATAGAACAGTGGCTGGAACACGGCATCCGACGAACCTACACCCGCAAACGGGAAGATTGAAGAGCCTGAAAGCCAATAGTCACGCTTGCCTACACCCTGCAGACGAACGTCGATGCTGAAGCCCTTGTAGCTTGCACCGAAGTTGGCACCAAACTGATAGCGTGCGCGGTTATTGCCAATAATCTTGCGGTCGCCTGGATCTTCAAGAGTGCCGGCACCGCTGTTGATAACACCATTGCCGTCAAGATCCTTGAATTTCTCATCACCCGGCTGCACCTTGTAACCTTGTATTGAGGTGACACCTTCCTTGAGAGTCCATACGCCACGCTTTGCATCGTCTGCCACGAAATCATTGATAGTATAGTAGCCGTCGGATACATAGCCCCAAATCTCACCAAGCTTCTGACCTACATAGTAGTCGCTTAGGAGTCCCGACTCATTGTTGTACTTCTTAATCTTGGCAGTATTGTCGTAGATATTGAAGCCCACATTATAGGCGAAATCACCTATGCGGTCGCGCCAAGTGAGGTTTAGCTCCCATCCATTGGAAGTAAGGTCGGCAACATTCTGCAACGGAGCCGTAGCACCCACCACATTGGGAATCTCAATACCCGCCGCGAGCATACCGTTAGTGCGGCGACGATACATATCGAATGTAAGCTGCAATCGGCTCTTAAGAGCTGTCACGTCGACACCGAAGTTTACTGTCTTCACAGTCTCCCAGGTGAAGCTGCTACTAATAAGCCCTGGCGAAGAGATGATATTCACTTTGTCGTTTTTGTCAAGCCATACAGTGCTTGGACCAACAGTCATTGTCGGCAGGAACTGGTAAGGATTGATGTTCTGATTGCCGATAGATCCATAACTTGCACGGAACTTGATATCATCGAGCCATGTGCGCGACCACTCCATGAACTTCTCCTGTCCGAGACGCCAACCTACAGATACCGACGGGAAGAAACCAAAGCGGTCGTTCTTCGGGAATTTAGACGAACCATCATAGCGGCCGTTCAGCTCAAGCAAGTAGCGGTCCATGAAGGTATAGTTCAAGCGGGCAAAACCGCTGCGGATAGAATATTCCGAATAACTGTCGGTGATAGTCTTGTCGCCAGTGCCACCGGCAAACGATGGCACAGAAGGAGTGGTCTGTCCCTTCACCTGTCCGTAGAACGACTTGTAGGAATAGCTCTCCTGGTTGAAACCAGCCATAGCCTTGAACGAGTGCTCACCCCAACGATGCTCATAATTAGAGAATATATTGAGAGCGTCGTATCGTTTCTGAGTGTCCTGCATGCGGTAATAGTCCTGTCCCGACTCCACCGACCATTTTGCAGCAAGCTGAGTATCAGCAAAGCGGAAACGACCTGAATAGAAGTTCTGGTCGGAATTCTTTTTGTCGAAGGTATATTCAGCAGTAATGGTCCAGTCCTTAAGGGGCTTGAGGATAGAGCGTGTAGAAACACGAGTCACAGCAGTATTTGTGTACTGTACAGGCGCAAGATTGAGCATGTTGCTAGGCGTCTGCGACGGAAGATCCTCGTCAATGCCAAGTATTGCCCCTGGAATATTACCCTCGGGATAATAGCTCACAAGACGTGTGGTGTAGAAGCCCGACATATTGCCCACATTCTGTGGAGCCCGCTTGTCGGCATCTGTATAAAGAAGGCTTACTTCCTGTGTGAACCATTTATTGACATCAGCCGACACAAAAGCCGAGATGTTCTTACGTGAGTATTTGTCCTTGCTTGTAAGCAACGGACCATCCTCGCTGCTCAAGCCTGCCGACATACGGAAGCGTATGCGGTCGTTGCCGCCAGAGATAGATACATTATGGTTCTGCAAAGCACCCGTAGTGAGAATCTTCTTATACATATTCTTCTCGCTGAGCCAATACACACGGCCATCGGCATCCTTGTAAATACCATCGCCAACGGTATTGAGCGACGAAGGATTCTGCTTGTATTGCTGCAGATACTCGCGCCACTTCGACACGTCGCCATTGCCAGCCCAATACGAGTTGGTGTAGCCTGCCTCCATATAGGCATCAAGATACTCTGTAAGACTCGACTGCTCAAGCAAGTTGAGCGAACTTTCCCAACCCACATTGAAGTTGTAGTTGAGATTTATTTTTGATTTGTCCTTAGGACGTTTTGTGGTAACAAGAATCACACCACCAGCTGCACGCGCACCATAAATAGCCGACGATGCAGCGTCCTTCAATACCGACACGCTTTCGATGTCGTCTGGATTGAGAAGGCTTATGTCGCCCTCCACATTGTCAATAAGCACAAGTGGCGCACCACCGTTGATTGACAATGTACCACGAATGTTGAACGACTTGCTTGTACCAGGGCCAGTACCGCCACCAATTGTCAGTCCAGGCATAGCTCCCTGCAATGCCGAAGCAGCACTTGTCACAGGACGGTCGCCAAGCACATCTGACATCTTCACCTGGGAGACAGAACCAGTAAGATTCTCTTTCTTCTGAGTGCCGAAACCCACTACTACTACTTCCTCAAGGCTCTTGTTGTCTTCTTTGAGAGTGATTTTCAAGGGTGTTCCGTTCCACACCACTTCCTGGGGTATGAAACCAATGAATGACAATACAAGGCGTGTTCCTTTCTTTACATTACTAAGAACAAAGTCACCATCAATACCGGTAACCGTACGGTTGGTTGTGCCTTTAGCAACTACAGATACACCGATAAGCGGTTCTCCGTTTGGGTCAGCTACGACACCTTTGCAGGCTGCCGACTGTTGCTGTTCCATTTGATTAACTGCCGCCACATTGCTTATAGTTGCACTTGCGCTTATAGGACAAGACACTACAGATGTTAGAAGCAATGCCACAGGAATTGTCTTGGATTTATTCATATGACAAACTGGTTAATTGGTTAATTAATAAATATGGTTTTTAGTTTGTTTAAATACACATATGACATTTAATATCTTTGCAAAGATAAGCATAATAATCAGAAACACAAAAATTACTTACGATAATTTTTAAAGAATGGGAGAAAAACAAATAAATAAAAAAAGACCAAGTCTCAGCCTGGTCTTTTCTTAAATTATTTAATTGCTTGACACTCGTCTACTTTGCAGCCTCGCTGCTGAAATAAGGAATGAGTCGGATGTCGCCATCCACAATCTTTGCAGGTATTGTGTACTCTCCGTCGCGGAACTGCGATGCGCTTACGGTAGTCTCCACCCAGTTGTTCTGCTGCTCGCCATCAAGGTATCTGCCATGACGAATCACAAGCTTAGAGAACTTAAAGCCTGGAGCCGGCACAGCCTTCACCTTCACAGGCTTGCCACAAATGGCAGTCTTGCCCGTCACAGCCGAACCGTCGGCAAGAAGAATGTCGCCATTGAGTCCACCGCCAAGAGCGTCTACGCCACGGCTAAGACTAACTACATCGCCAGCCTTGAATCTCTTCACGGCATTCTTGCCGCTTGTAGAGAAGAACGGAGCATCGTCATCGGTCAACACAATGTCGTCGATATACACGGCGAAATCCTCCATAAGGTTATGGGGAGATGTGGCGTCAGGCACGATGAGCAGATTGCGAATGGTAATACCATTGGAGCCCGACACTGGGAACACCACATCATTCCACTGGTTGGCAACAAGCGGCTGCGAGGTTATGCTCCAGAACTGCTCAGACAGAGGCGACTGATGCGGACGGTCGTCGCGGTTGCCAAGACCGATAAGCATGGCAGGGGCCGACTTAGGCGAATATATCTTGACATGGACATATTGCTTCTGCTTGGTCTGGGCAAAGGGCTGCTTAAGGGCCACAAGCGCACCAAACGTGTTGCTGCCAAAGCGCGAGCGCTGCAAGGCAAGTATCTTCGACGAAGGATTAGGAGCAAAGCCGCGCACAGGGTCGGCAGCAGTAAGGTGATTGTTCACCACACGCACATTGCCCTTAACAGAGCCGTCGCGGAAAGGAGAGTTCTCCCATGTGTCGTAGACGCCGACAGAGGCATAAGAGTCGGTTGACTCAAAGTCGCACAGCTTCTTTTCTGCTGTCTGGGCAGAAATGGAGAGCGAAGAAAGTAAGGCAAGCGAAAGAGCAAGCGACTTGCCAATATATTTTGACTTATTCATTGTATGTATTCTATTGATGGTTGGGTTGCTTAGTATACCGAAATATTCTCGATCAGCGGACAAGCCTTGCTGTCGTTGATAGTCACACGCAGTGCACGCACGTTATATCCGTCGCCCTCGTAGCTCTTCACTGTAGAGCCATTGAGCGGCACAATGCGCTTGTAGCCAATGGTTGTGGTGACAACATCGGTGGCACGCGGGGTGAAGTTCACTCCGTCCTCGCTTGTCTCGATGGTGAATGAGCGCACACGCTGTCCGAGCTTTATATGCTCCATGAGCTGCACATAGCGCACGGTGGTAGGCTTAGCCCAAGTAAGTGTTATAGTAGCCTTGGTTGTGCCATCGTTGGTAGCCCAATAGGTGTCGCGCTTACCGTCGGTCAGGTTGCGTGCCGAATAGTTGCGGTTCTTGCCAGCTGTGCGCTCCTCGCTCACGCTAACAGTAGCCTTCTTGGCAAGGTCGTTGCCAAGTCGCGAGCGCAATAGCTTGCCAAGCTCAGTCATGCGCTGGGCTGTAGCCTCAGGAATAAGTCCGTTCACATCAGGCGGAAGGTTGAGGATAAGCGTAGCATTGCGGCCTACTGTCTCAAGATACATCTGGAACAGACGCTCGGCAGACAGCACCTTCTCGTTCTTCTTCCAGAACCATCCACCGGTTGTAGCCTTTGCGTCGCTCTCGCCTGGATGCCAACGCCATCCATTCTCGTCGCCACTCTCGGCATCGCCCATAGCCCAACAAGTCTCGCCACTATGTCCAGCCTCGTTGCCTATCCAGCGTGCCTCGCCGCCTACTCCCCACATTATAACATTAGGAAGCATGTTGTGGATGGAGTCGCGAAGGTTTGGAATGTCGTAGAATGTCTGCGCATCATCAATTGTGCGGTGGCCTGTAGAACCCTTACCTCCGTAAGCACCGCCATAATATCCGGCATGGTCGCCACCCGTAGCTCCGTCGAACCACATCTCAAACTGGTCGGAACCGTACTTGGCCAGTTCCACACACTGAGGGAAGAACACCTTCTTGGCATAGCTGTCGGTATAGTTGCCCTGCTCGTCCTTCTCGCCCCAGTACTTGCTGTTAAGGTCCCAAGGCGACACATAGAAGCCATACTTCATGCCAAGTTTGCGGGCAGCACGGGTGAAGTCGCGTGGAATGTTGGTCTTGCGGGCATTTTCGGTAGGACAGCTTGACACACTATGTGTGGTAGTCTCGGTTGGCCACAGACAGAATCCGTCGTGATGCTTAACCACAGCAATGCCACCTTTCATACCAGCCGACTTAGCCACGCGTAGCCACTGCATAGGGTCGGGCACACGTGTTGGGGCAAATATCGCCTCGTCCTCGGTGCCATTGCCCCACTCCTTGCCTGTATATGTATCCATACCGTAATGGAAGAAAGCGTAGAACTCGGTCTCGTTCCACATCAACTGCCTGCGACTTGGCACAGGAAATACCGGACGCGGCGTGTTGTCGGGATTGGCAACATTGCTCTGCATCAGTTCAAATTCCGATTTGTTGGTTTGAGCCATCACTGCAGCAGGAGCTGCCGCAAGGCACATACCCAATAAGATGGTGCGTGAAAATTTCATATTGATATATTATATTTGATTGTTCAGTATATAGGTAAAACAAGTAAAAGTAGTTGTTCGTCTGCAAAGTTATATAAAAAAGACGAAAAAACAAACGATTGAACAAAGAAATAAAAATACATCATATCATGGCACGATATGGTCGTATCATGCCATGATACGGTTGTTTCAAGACATGCTCGCCTTGACTTATCCCTTAAGAAAATTGTTGACTATAGTATAACCTTCGGGTGTGAGTACACTTTCGGGATGAAACTGTATACCATGAATGTCGTACTGTCGATGACGCAAAGCCATTATCTCTCCATCATCCGACATGGCAGTCACCTCAAGAACGTCGGGCATACTGTCTCGTGCTATCACCCAACTGTGGTAGCGTCCCATCATCACACGCTTGGGCAATCCTCGGAAGATGTAGTCGTTGCCAAGTTGTGTGCCTTCGGTCTGCACTCCATGATACACATCCTTGAGGTTTTCGAGTCTTGCTCCAAACACCTCGCCTATGGCCTGATGGCCAAGACACACACCAAGAATGGGTTTCTTGCCGGCATAAGTGCGTATCACATCAAGCAGAAGTCCTGCTTCCGACGGGATGCCGGGACCAGGACTTAGGATTATCTTGTCGTAAGACTCCAGGTCAGGCAAGTTGAATTTGTCGTTGCGCACCACTGTAACCTCAGCCCCAAGCTCCTTAAGGAGATGCGACAGGTTGTAGGTGAACGAATCGTAGTTGTCGATTATTACTGTCTTCATTGATTATTTTGTTTGTTGTTTTTATTCACTTTATTTTTCACGAAGCCACGATTTTTTTTGTCACGAAGCCATGAAGTCATGAAGTCACCAAGTTATGCCTTGTCTTCAGCCTCCTTAATGGCTTTCCTCAAGGCTCCAAGCTTGTTGTTCACTTCCTGCAACTCATACTCCACATCGCTCTTTGCCACGATGCCTCCGCCAGCCTGAAACCACAATTCGCCGCCACGGCTTACGAATGTACGTATGGTGATGGCTTGATTGAGATTGCCATTTAAACCTATGAAACCCACACATCCACCATAGGCACCACGATTGTGAGGCTCAAGCTCCGAGATGATCTGCATAGCCCTCACCTTAGGCGCACCCGACAATGTGCCAGCCGGGAAGGTATCGATGAAAGCCTTAACAGGGTCGGCTCCATCATCGAGCATACCACTAACACGACTGACAAGATGAACCACATGCGAGTAGTACTGCAAATCCTTGTAGAAATCAACCTTCACGTCGTGGCAATTGCGCGAGAGGTCGTTGCGGGCCAAGTCTACAAGCATCACATGCTCGGCATTCTCCTTAGGGTCGTTGCGCAGATATTCTGCTGCACGCCTATCTGCATCCTCATTGCCTGTGCGCTTGGTTGTGCCAGCAATAGGGTCGATGAAGGCTTTTCTATTGTCTATACGGCAATGTGTCTCGGGCGAAGAACCGAAGATGCGGAAACCACCGAAATCGAAATAGAACAGATAAGGACTGGGATTGATGCTCCTCAAGGTGCGGTAGAGTTTGAAGTCGTCGCCCTCATAATGCTGCACAAAGCGACGCGAGAGCACCACCTGGAACACGTCGCCACGCAGACAATGCTGGATGCCACGTCGTATGTTGGCTCGATGCTCATCATCAGTAAGCGGCGATGTGCAATCGCCCACCGTACGGAATCCGAAATCCTGCTCATTGGGATTGTCTATGGCACGCTCCATATCGTCGAGCACCTCATTGCCACCAAGCGACAGCAATGTGAGGCGACTGTTGAAATGGTCGAACACGATGATGTCCCTATACATTATATATAATACGTCGGGAGCATCGTATTCCTCACGGGTCTCGTCCTTGACATTGATGTGCTCGAAATAGCGCACGGCATTGAACGTGGTGTAACCAAAGAGTCCATACTGCTCAGCCCCGTCGCCACCCACCTCAAAGCGCGATAGGAAGGAGTTGATGGCCACATCGCAAGTGTAAGTATCGTCGATGTCATGCTGCTCGACAGTGCCGTCGGGCAAGTGCAATGTAGCCACACCATGACCTATAGCCACACTTCCCAACGGGTGTATGGCAATGAACGAGCGCGAGTTGGCACGGTCGTGATAGTCGGAACACTCCATGAGCGCACTCTGCACACCCTTGTAGCGCAAGCGCATATATAGCGACACTGGGGTGTAAAGGTCGGCAAGCCTTGAGCGGCTTGCCACATTGTATTTGAATTTAGAATTTTCCATATTCTCCTGCCATTTCCTTGTTGTTGAGATAAGTTTCCACATCCTTGTCGCCACGTCCGCTAACAGTCAGCACCACCACATCGTCCTTCTTGAACTCAAGATGCTGCAAGGCAGCAATGGCATGTGCCGACTCAATAGCCGGGATTATACCCTCCATGCGTGTAAGCTCGTAGCCACCACGTATAGCCTCGTCGTCCTTTATGGCAAGTACCTTCACCCTACCCTGCTCGGCAAGATTGGCGTGCATAGGACCAATACCTGGATAGTCGAGTCCGGCAGAAATGGTGAACGCCTCTTCTATCTGTCCGTCCTCGGTCTGCATCACGAGTGTGCGTGCTCCATGCAGAATGCCCTCGGTGCCGCAATGTATTGTCGCGGCTGTATAGTTGGTGTCGATGCCATGGCCGGCAGCCTCGGCAAGCACAATCTTCACCTTGTCGTTATCCACATAATGATATATAGTTCCGGCGGCATTGCTACCGCCACCGATGCAAGCCACAAGACAGTCGGGGTAGTCGCGGCCTATCTTCTCCTGCAACTGCCATTTTATTTCCTCGGAGATGATGCTCTGCATACGAGCCACTATGTCGGGATAAGGATGAGGTCCCATTGTTGAGCCTACGATGTAGAATGTGTCCTGCGGATGACAACACCAGTCGCGTATAGCCTCGGAGCAAGCATCGCTCAGAGTCATATTGCCCGTTGTCACAGGATGAACGGTAGCTCCAAGCATACGCATACGCTCAACATTGGTGTGCTGACGCTCAACATCTGTCTTGCCCATGAACACCTCGCACTTCATGTCCATAAGCGCGCACACTGTGGCAGTGGCAACACCATGCTGTCCGGCACCTGTCTCGGCAATGATGCGTGTCTTGCCCATCTTCTTTGCCATGAGAATCTGACCGATGGTGTTGTTTATCTTGTGAGCACCGGTATGGTTGAGGTCCTCGCGCTTGAGATAAAGCTGGCACCCGTACTTCTCGCTCATGCGACGGGCATAGTACAGGGGCGAGGGACGACCTACATAATCGCGCAGGAGTGAATGGTATTCCTTCTTGAACTCCTCGCTCTCGATGATAGGCAGATAAGCCTGTTGCAAGTCGGTGACACACTTGTGAAGTATCTCGGGGACGTAGGCTCCGCCAAAACGTCCGTAAAAGCCATTATGTGGGGTGGATTGGAAACTCTTTGTCATGTTATATATTATTTTGAGGGTGGGCTTTATGTTTACTCTACTTCTTTAAGTCCTCCAACAGTTGCTCTACCGCTTCCGTAGGGTCCTCCTTCTCTCGCAGCAATGTTACGAACTTGCTGCCAATTATTGCGCCAGCCGCATTCTGCTGGGCACTCTCAAGTGTCTGACGATTGCTTATGCCGAAACCTATCATACGAGGATTGCGCAACTGCATGGCGTTGATACGGCGGAAATACTGCTGCTTAGCCTCATCGAAACTCTTCTGTGCGCCTGTGATGCTCGCCGAACTGACCATATAGATAAAGCCATCGGTATGCTCGTCGATAAAACGGATGCGCTCTTCAAATGTCTCGGGCGTTATCATCATCACGCAACGCAGGTCATAGCGGTCGGCAAGAGGCTTTATCTCACGCAAGTAGTCGTCGAATGGAAGGTCGGGAATGATGAAGCCCGACACACCACACTCCACACAACGCTTGCAGAAACGCTCGTAGCCATAGTGCATTATCACATTAAGATAGCCCATAAGCACGAGTGGTATCTTCACCTCACTCTTTATGGCGTCGAGCTGAGCGAAGAGTTTCTCAAGTGTCATTCCATTCTTCAATGCCACAGTTCCCGCACTCTGTATCACCGGACCGTCAGCCAAAGGGTCGCTGAACGGAATGCCCACCTCTATCATGTCGATGCCATGACGCTGAAGACAGAGAATAACATCGTCCGTCATGTCGAGCTTCGGACATCCGGCACAGAAATACAACGACAACAGCTTGCGGTCGCCACGCTCCGAAAACAATCTATTTATCTTATTCATATAGCTATTTTTATGGTTTTTATAATTATTGTAGTTGGGGCTAAGGGTTCTTGCTTATATCTTGTTGATGAAGGCCTTGAGAAGCTCCACATCCTTCAAGCCTGGTTCCAATTCAAACCGTGAGTTGAGGTCTAAGCCAGCCAACTTCGGATGCCGTATGTTCTTTATCCTTTCAGCATCATCAAAGCCTATGCCTCCACTCAGCAAGAAGGGGGTATTGCCTTTGTAGCTATCAAGCACTGACCAGTCGAACTGTCTGCCACTACCACCATGACCTGCACATTTAGTGTCAAATACAAACATATCGACAACACCCTCATACTGGCTACATTTGCCGAAATCTTCTGCCGAGGCAATGCTTATAGCCTTGAAGATTTTTATTTTTGGGCAGATGTCAGGAATAAGTGTTGCCTTGAGGTTGCGGATGAATGTGGGAGTCTCCGAACCGTGAAGCTGTATGGCGTCAAGACGGAAGTTGACCACATGGGTGATGATGTCTTGAGCCGAGGCATTGACAAACACTCCCACCTTATTTATATAACTACTTACAGTAGTATTGCCAAGACCGATTATAGCCTTATCGGCAATATCCGGCAACAGGCCAGTTCCCGACGATGCCATGCCAACATAACGACTACTCTTTGGATAAAATATAAGCCCCATATAGTCGATGGGCAACTGCGATACAGCGCGTATATTGTCGGGGTGGCGCATACCACATACTTTTATAAGCAGATTCTTGGTCATAATGTTTTTTCTGTCTTTTTTATACAATAAACTCCTTCAACGCTTCACCCGGCTCTTCCTCCTTCATAAACCTTTCGCCCATAAGGAAACCCTTGTATCCTGCCAGTCGCAAGGCTTCGAGTGTTGCCGCATCTTTCAGTCCACTCTCGCTCACACGGCAAGCATCCTTTGGCAGACGGCTTGCAAGAAGGAATGAGTTATGTACATCGGTATGGAATGTTCCGAGGTTGCGGTTGTTTATACCGCAGAGGTCGGGCTGCAGGTCGGCATATTCGGTCTCAGCCTCATTGTGCATCTCAAGCAACACCTCCAAACCAAGTTGGTGGGCCATATTGAGCAGCGTCTTGCATTCGTCCTTCTTAAGGCAGGCAGCTATCAGCAACACGGCAGAAGCTCCACAAAGACGAGCCTCAAAGAGCTGATACTCATCAATGATGAAATTCTTATAGAGCACAGGCAATGTCACACCCGACTGTCGAGCCATACGTATGTCCTTGTCCCTGCCACCAAAATAAGGCAGGTCGGTGAGAATGCTAAGTGCCGAAGCTCCCGACTGCTGATAGGCAAGAGGAATCAGGCTTGCGTCAGCATCCTCCTTAATCCATCCCTTCGAAGGCGAACGACGCTTGAACTCGGCAATAATGCCTGTCGTGCTCTGCATTAGAGCCTGTCGCATGGAGGCAACAGTGCTACCCTCGTCAATAAGTTTCTCCACCTCGCGATGTATGTCATGCTCGGTATATACCGCTTTCAGACGTTCGAGGTCTACACGCTTGCGGGCTACTATTTCTTCTAATATATCCATCGCTCAAATGCTTGCTTAACTGTTTATCTCCCTGAACTTCTTGAATGTAGCCAACGCTTTGCCGCTCTCCAACGACTCGCGTGCAATGGCTATGCACTCTTCTATCGACTTCTTTCCACGCTCGAAGGTCTGTATGCCAAAGGCAGCATTGGCAATGACTATGTCCTTTTGTGCCTGAAGAGCACGGTTCTCAAGCACGGCATCGAATATCTCAGCAGCCTCATGCTCTGTGGCTCCGGCAACAAGTTCTTCGGGAAGAGCCTTGCGCAGGCCAAGATCGGAAGGCGAGAAGACGCGCTCATAGGAGTTGGTGGCAACCTTGAAGTCGCCCGTAAGCGAAATCTCGTCATAACCGTCAATACTGTTGACTATGGCATAATCGGTGCCTATGCGGCGGAACACCTCGCTATAAAGCTTCATCTGCTCAAGCGTTGCAACACCAAGCAACTGACATTTGGGTTGTGATGGATTGACAAGCGGACCAAGAAGATTGAAGCATGTGGGAAACTGCAACGCCTTGCGTATAGGACCAACAAACTTCATTGCTCTCGCAAACAGCTGTGCATGCAGGTAAACAATGCCACACTCGTTGAGCGAACGGTTCAGCTGGTCGAGGTCGGAAGTAAACTTCACCCCGTGCTGCTCAATGACATTCGACGCACCAGAGGTGGATGTGGCAGAATAATTGCCATGCTTTGCCACCTTATAGCCTGCTCCTGCAATGACGAAGCATGATGTTGTGGATATGTTGAATGTGTTCTTGCGGTCGCCACCAGTGCCCACAACATCGATATAGCGGTCGCTGTCGAGCAGAGCCGAAACACCAGTCTCAAGTATTCCGTCGCGAAAACCGAGCAATTCGTCAACAGTAATGCCACGCATCTGAATAGCGGTGAGCAAAGCCGAAATCTGTTCGGCAGGGTATTCGTCACGTGTTATGCCGAGCAATATATCTTTAGTATCTTCGCGTTGGAGCTTCTCTCCAGCAAGCACTCTTTCAAGTATTAGTTTCATTGTTGCCATACGCCTGAATATTTTTTTAGTTATTTCTCTTTATCTTACATTAAAAAAAAGACCCGCCGCGTGAGCGACAGGTCTTCTTATAGCTTTATTTGTCATATGAAAATAATGCGTAGGAGATACCGCCTCACGATTTTTTGAATCTTGAGCTACGCCACCACCAAAGTATAAACTGTGCATTATTCATATTGTTTCCGTTTTAAAGTGATTAAATATTCCTTTCGACTACAAAAGTAAGAAATAAATATTATTTCACAAACATTCGAGCGTATTTTTTGATAAATTGCTACACTTTTTTTGTTTTTACAAACAAAAGCGCAACAATTTATCACTTATACATTATTATATATACATCTATCCACAATGGAAGAAGCGGCGCACGAGCTGCTCAGTAGCATCACGATTGTGCTCTATCGACTGGCGCAACGAAGCGTCGTCGAACTCACGAAGTTGCTTGATGATACCGTCAATCATGGCTGGCGAGAATACATCATACTGCTCGAACACCTCACGCTGACGCTCAAGCACATCGGCAGAAGCCACACATGAGTCGGGCAAAGTAGAGAGCTGCGACAAACGCTCGGCATTGGCAGCATCATGAATGTTGACATTCACGTAAGTGCGGTCGGCTATCTCAAGCGCATTGTCCATCTCGAAGCCATGACGGCAAGCCACACAAAGTCCTGCAAGCAACTGATAGATGTCGGCAGAGCCATCTGGCGAGCGCATCTCAACAGTCTGCTTAGCTGTAGTGTCGGCATTGGCAGCAGGCTGCTGCGGGTTAGCCTGATGACACATGTCCTTGCCTGATGTCCATCCAAGCGGCACACGTACAAGCACAGAGCGGTTGCGGTCGCCCCAGCATATATTGGTAGGAGCCTCCTGATGAGGCACAAGACGGAAGTAGGCAAGCGGATTCTTATTGCCGAATGCTGTTATGGCTCCTGCCACATCCATCATTCCGGCTATCATGCGGCGTGCAGCCTCGCTCAAGGCTCCCTCGTGTATCATCTGGTTCTTGCCATCCTTCATTATGCGCATGTGTACATGCAGACCTGAGCCAGCCTTGCCCGCGATAATCTTAGGAGAGAAGGTCACGTCATAACCCTCGCGCCAAGCCATATTGCGAATCACCCACTTGGCAATCATCAACTGGTCGGCAGCCTCAACAGCAGGAACCGGCAGGAACTCTATCTCGTTCTGCTCGTAGCAGAGACCTTCCATAGTGAAGTTGCCCACCTCAGAGTGTCCATACTTAATCTGTCCGCCACACTGTGCCACAGCATGCATACAACGCTGGCGGAAATCACCCGTCTTGAAGAAAGGTGCCGACTCATGATAGCCACGCTGGTCAACAGCAGGGAACTTCTCTTCAGCAACGCTCACCACATAATATTCCAACTCGCCCATAGCATGGAACTCCATGCCAGTGACCTCTTGGAAGGCACGTGTTGCCTTAACGAGAGTATGCTCGGGAGAAGAAGCAAGAGGCTCGCCATCCTTGTCGAAGAAAGAGCAAAGCAGACACAAAGTAGGAATCTCGGCAAACGGGTCGCGGAATGCAGTAGAGAATCTTGGCAATACATAAAGGTCGCTACTGCCTGCCTGAATGAATGAGAACAGCGACGAGCCATCTACACGCTCACCACAAGTGAGTACTGTGTCAAGATATTCCTTGGAGTTGATAGTGAAGCTAAGGGTCTTAAGACGACCGTCGCCACCAGGATACATGAAGTTGACCATCTGTATACCGTTCTCGTCGATATAGTTGATGATGTCTTCTTTGGTAAACTCACTTGGCATTTTCTTGAGTGCGCGCACCACAGGGTTCGCATTCATAAGAATAAGATTTTCGCTCATAGACTTATGGTTGTTAAAGGATTAATAGATTAATTGTTGTTTGCTCGGCAAAAGTACAAAAAGTAATGGACTTGGCAAAGAAAAAAGCTACAAACTTGCAAACTGAATGCAAACTGGCTTGCCAAGCTTAATGTTCTGGCGAGTGTTCACAAGTTTTCCTGTCTTCTTATCGCGTCTATACACCTCTATGACATTGCTGTCGCGACATGCCACAAGCATGTAGTTGCCATTGGGAGTTATGGCAAAGTTGCGCGGATGGGCAGCTGTTGGTTGGAAACCTATCTTTGTGATAAGCCCTGTATTCTGGTCGACAGAGAATATAGAAATTCCCTCGTCCTTCAATCTATGCGAGACATAAAGGAACTTGCCGTCGGGCGAAAGATGAATGTCAGCACTGCCACTTGTCTTAGTCTCCGAAGCCTGAACGAGCTGCAATTCCTTCAGATTGCCATCGTTATAGCCAAGCACAGTAACTGTGCCATCAAGCTCACCAATAAGATAAGCCACCGTACCCTTATCGTTAAACACAATATGACGAGGACCAGTGCCCTTGGGTGCGCTATATATTTCTGTAGGATTTGTAAGAAAAGTGCCATCGGCTTTGTTGGCATCATTAGCGTCAAAACGCCATATACAGTCGTTGCCCAAATCAGTGGCTATCATATAGCGGTGGTCGGGAGTCATCATGCAACAATGGATATGCGATTCCACACCTTCAGTCTTATACATACAAAAGTATTGATTCTCAGCCCCTATCGATCCATCCTGTTTGATTGGGAACACCGATATGTCGCCACCATTATAGTTTGAAGTGACTAAATGACTGCCATAAGCCATGATGTTGCAAGGAGCCGCTCCAGGCATATTCTTGACATGCCCATTAGACAATGTGCCACAATGCTGACTGCTGAGAAGCGAAAGCGTGCCTTTTTGGGCATCAAAGCTATAAGCCCCAGCACCACGCCTCTCGTCGTCATATTCATTTACGGCATACACACGCGTGGCATCATCGTTGAATGTAAGGAAAGAAGGGTTGCCAGCCTTAACGCTGCTTATGGCCTCGGCCTTGCCATTGTCCTGGTTGAAACGGTAGATATACATACCCTCAGATGTGCTCTGTTCGGTGTAGGTGCCAACAATCATTGTCAAGTCGTTGTCGGCAAACGACTGTATGCCGACAAAGGCAGCTGCAACAGCTGACGTTAATAGTCTTTTGGTTCGATTCATTTTTTATGTAGATATAAATATGTTGTCTGCAAAATTAAACATATTTTCTGGAGTTATCACATATTTATCGCCACAAAAGTTGTAACTTTGCGAAATATATGCTACGAACAAAACAATTAATAACAAATAGCACTATAAAATGAAAAAAGAAAAAGAGCAAATCCAGTTGCCCGACAACGCCTTCACAGAGTTGAAGCCGGGCGAGGAGTACAAGCCGATTATGTCGCCCGACCAGAATTACCCGGAGGTAAACCTTTGGTCGGTTACATGGGGTATCATCATGGCTATGCTGTTCTCGGCTGCCGCAGCCTATCTTGGACTTAAGGTGGGTCAGGTGTTTGAGGCTGCCATTCCTATCGCCATCATTGCCGTAGGCGTGTCTACATTCGCCAAGCGCAACAAGGCCCTTGGCGAGAATGTCATCATTCAGAGTATCGGAGCTTGCTCGGGTACAATTGTGGCAGGTGCCATCTTCACCTTGCCAGCCATCTACATCCTTCAGGCCAAGTATCCAGAGATGAGCGTTTCGTTCTTCAAGGTGTTCTTCTCGTCTCTGCTTGGCGGTATCTTGGGCATATTGTTCATGATTCCTTTCCGCAAGTACTTCGTTAAGGACATGCACGGAAAGTATCCTTTCCCTGAAGCAACAGCCACAACCCAGGTGCTTGTAAGCGGCGAGAAGGGTGGCTCTCAGGCAAAGCCATTGCTTATAGCAGGACTTATAGGCGGACTCTACGACTTTATCGTGGCTACTGTGGGATGGTGGAACGAGAATTTCACAACACGTGTTGCCGAATGGGGCGTAATGGCTGCCGACAAGGCAAAGCTTGTGTTCAAGGTTAACACTGGTGCTGCCGTGTTCGGTCTTGGCTACATCATCGGTCTTAAGTATGCCTTCATCATCTGTCTTGGCTCGTTTGCTGTGTGGTGGCTTATTGTTCCTGGCATGTCGATAATCTTCCACGACGATGTGCTCAACCTTTGGAATCCAGAGATTACACAGACTGTTGGCGCAATGTCGGCTGAGGAGATATTCAAGTATTACGGCAAGAGCATCGGTATCGGTGGCATTGCAATGGCTGGTATCATTGGCATCATCAAGTCATGGGGCATCATCAAGGGTGCTGTTTCGCTTGCCGCTAACGAGATGAAGGGTGGCTCCAAGGATGCAAAGGACACTATACGCACACAGCGCGACATCTCCTTCAAGATTATCGCCATTGGAAGCATCGTCACTCTCATTGCCACATTCCTCTTCTTCTGGTTTGGTGTGATGGAGGGCAATCTGCTCTTTGCCATCGTAGGCATCTTGCTTGTGGCTGTCATAGCATTCCTCTTCACAACAGTAGCCGCTAACGCCATCGCTATTGTTGGCTCTAACCCAGTGTCGGGCATGACGCTTATGACACTTATCCTTGCCTCTGTAGTGCTCGTTGCCGTAGGCTTGAAAGGCACAGGCGGTATGGTTGCCGCTCTTATCATGGGTGGCGTGGTATGTACTGCATTGTCAATGGCAGGCGGTTTCATCACCGACCTCAAGATTGGCTACTGGCTTGGAACTACACCTAAGAAGCAGGAGACATGGAAATTCCTTGGCACACTTGTGTCGGCTGCCACTGTTGGCGGTGTGATGATGCTGCTCAACCAGACCTACGGATTTGCAAGCGGACAGCTCGCTGCACCACAGGCTAATGCTATGGCTGCCGTGATTGATCCTCTTATGAATGGTGTGGGTGCTCCCTGGGCTCTCTATGGCATTGGTGCCATTATCGCCATTGTTCTCACCTACTTCAAGATACCTGCCATCGCCTTCGCCCTTGGTATGTTCATTCCTCTTGAGCTGAACACTCCACTCTTGGTGGGTGGCATTGTTAGTTGGTATGTTTCCACACGCTCTAAGGATGCCGAGGTTAACCGTGAGCGCAACGAGAAGGGAACTCTGCTTGCCAGTGGTTTCATTGCAGGTGGTGCATTGATGGGAGTTGTTTCTGCCCTACTCCGCTTCTGCGAGATACATCTCGTGGACGACAGTTGGATGGAGTCGTGGCTCGCCGACCCATTGTCACAGATTGTCTCACTCGTGGCTTACTGCTGCTTGATAGGCTACTTCGTTGTGGCTACAAAGGTGAAGAAATAAGACACAATGAATAAAACATAGTATGAGGGTATGGTAGGGATGCCATACCCTCTTTTTATTTCTATTTGCAAACCTTTCGGTTTGTCTTCATTCCATTCTCTCCGTTTATGCTTACTACATAAACACCATGCTTCAGTGCGTCATACACCTTTGTGAGTGTCTCACTTCCAATGCCTTTGCCTACCACATTTCCCGACATATCAATTATCTGCCATGCACCTGTCACACCGTGGCGCAAATTATTAATGCCAGATGTCAATGTCTTCAGACTCTGCTGCTCAACGTTAAGCACAGCACAGTCGCAAGGATTCGTTGAATTGTAATTAGCAACGAAAGCTACAACATTCATCTGCTTCTCGTTCCATTCCTCGTTAAGCACAGCATCAAAATGGCAGTCATATCCTGCAGCAATGTCCACTTTCTCGCCCCATGTAGGAGTAAGCGAGAGGCGTGGCACATGGCTATGATAAAAGCCCTTGCTTGCTCCAGCCTGCGACGTACTGTAAAGACTGTCTTCTGTTACAAACACATAAAGGCGCACGCTATCGGGAGTGGCTACAGGCAATAATTGCTTGCCAGAAACATCTATGCTTAGCTTTCTTGCTTCAGCCGACCAATCGGTAGTGATATTCACTGTGGCAAAAGCCGGACGCTGCAATTCCATTTCGTAAAGAGCCTTAAGAGTAGAAGCATCTGCATTAAGAATAGGGGTCTCATAATTGTAGACTTCGGGGAACACATCGCGCATATCCATGCGGTCGACAAGCATAGCAGGCGCAAACTGATAGTAGGAAGGATAGAACCATTCATACTCCACACTCTCGTCGATAGTATACTTGTCGGTATAGAAGCCGGCATGATGGTCAATCTCCACTATATCTTCCATATCACGCGTCACCTTGTCTATTGCCTTGTGGGCTTTAGGGCAAGCCGTACATTTCTCGGTAGAGAAAGTCTCAAGCAACACCTTGCGTGCCACATAGCTGTCGCGACACATCACATGGCAAGTCTTAGTAGAGTTGTCACCTTCCACTGCATCAACACCACCATTAACACTCTTAACAAACAGGCGCAAGTCTTTCTCACACTCTGCATTCAGCTTCATACTTGAGAGACTGAACGAACCTTCACTACGCGGAGCCACGTCAAGACCATCAACCTTCTCCTCGCATATTTCCTCGTCACCATAATAAAGTCCGAAAACAAGACTTGTGACATTTGTGGCTCCAAGATTCTGGAAGTCACCAAATATATCCATTGGCACATCTGTCTTGACATAAGAAGGAATATTGGTTGTACCAAGTCTTACATTATTCTCAGGCAAATTGTCGCCACTTATCGTGGCAAGCAACGACGCACTGTTCTTACCCTTATATTCTTTCCACACTCCATCCTTGCCTAAGATATACTCAGGGTTCTTGACAAGAGCTTTGCCATAGCCGAGATATTTCACTCCACTAACGGTATAGCCCACATAAAAATTGGAACCATCAATCACATAAGGTGTGCTAAGCTTGAACGTATTCCACTTCGACTTAGAAGCACTTACCGTCTGCTGATAGAAAGGCTCCCCGTCAATGGCATGACTCAGAAATATTGTGATGGCATCGCTTTCTGTCTTGTCGGCAAAGGCTATAGTCACCTCGGTCAGTTCGCAGCCTTTATATGCCGACATATAGTTGGAGTCGAAGAATAAGGCAGAGCCAGCCTTGCTGTCTCCCTTCACTGGCTCGTAACTCGTCACAGAGTTCTTGTTGTTGCCAATTGTTAGTGTCTTGCCACCGGCATACGCATTGAAACCTAAAAGAACCATGAGCACAATGCACATCATTCTCAATTTCTTGTTTGACGAAATATTCATAATACTGATTTTATGATTAAAGGTAATTAAAAGAATTTATACTAATACCACACAAAGCTACTTAATTTGTTCCATAAAAACAAGCGATTTATCAAAAAAGAGCCATTTATCAGATATTTTTTGTATATTCGCATCGTAATAAAAACAACCCACGAGTATGACAAGAAAATTATATCCCATAGGTATACAGACTTTCTCGGAAATCCGCATGAATGACAATCTTTATATAGACAAGACTGCCTATATATATCGTATGGCGAATTCTGACGGCAAATTCTTTTTTTTGAGTCGTCCACGCAGATTCGGCAAGTCGCTTCTTGTTTCCACATTGGTGAGCTATTTTGAAGGTTGCAAAGAACTCTTCAAGGGTTTGGCTATAAACTGTTTGGAGAAGGATTGGACTGAATATCCAGTGCTTCATTTCGACCTCTCGGGTGGCAAACATCAAGAAAAAGACCAGCTGAACAGATACCTCGACTATATACTTAAGGATAACGAACGCAGATTTGGCATTGAGTGTGATGCTGTGGACGCAAATGTGCGTTTAGCAAATCTTATATCTTCTGTATACAATAAGACGGGTAAACAGGTGGTTGGGCTTATTGACGAGTACGACGCTCCGTTGCTTGATGTGGCTCATCAAGACGAACGGCTAATGGACGTACCGACATAACAATGGAGACTCAAGACTGCATATACATAATGGAACTGAAATTTGGCAAGACCGCTGATGAAGCACTTGCACAGATAAACTCGAACCATTATGCTGACGCTTTCGCCATGAGCAACAAGAAGATTATTAAAGTTGGGATTGGCTTCGATATAAAAGACGAAAGAAACATAACGGAATGGAGAGTGGAGAAATAAAAAATATCGGTTAAGCAAAGGCAAACAAATTAATGATTGCTCTTTGCTTGACCGATATTTTTATTTATTAAGAATATCGCTCTATTTCATCTTTAGAAATTCCTGTAGCTTTAGAGATGTCTTCAACAGACATTCCCATGTTCAGC
>CAKQEI010000004.1 GCA_934230115.1 uncultured Prevotella sp.
CGCAGATGATTTTCAAGGAAAATCTCACAGAGGAATAAGATAGAATCTGATCTATTTTACCACCGCTGAATAGTTACACTTAGCAACAAAAATCATAAAACAATAAATAATTTCACAATGAAACAAAACTTTCCTAAACACATTGGCAGAGCGTTTGTATACATGCTGCTGTCGTTGATTTATGTGCATGGTTGGGGCAATGCGTCAGCCGCAGAACTCAACCCAGTTGTCAAAATCAACAATACGTCCTATACAAGCAGTGGCACGGAGGTCACGCTTAGGTTATGGATGTTCAACTGGAAATATGCGGTTCCGAACACAAAAAAATACAACGCCCGCTTTACTGGCGATGTATCTCTCTACATCGACGACAAAGAGGTAGGCAAGCTTAACAGCATGTGGGGTTTAATATCTAGTTCAAGCTACAATCTTCTTAAAGGCACACCTGGTACTGTCGGCAACTCTTCGGTTATTAATCTTGATGGCAAAAACGTAGGCACGGCACAATTCCAAGATTTTAAGAGTGCACAGACATGCCCATACAACGACAACACGACAGAGAATTCATGGTATACCGTCGACCTTAAGCTCTCCTTCAACAAGTCATTCTCCTATTATGGCCATAAGATTACGGTGAAGGGCAAATGGCAAGATCAGACCAGCGGTTCTTTAGTAGAAAAGGACGTGACTCTCGACAACGACATCAACGGCTTCGTTCGTCCTATCTATTTTAAGGTGCAGCCTTCTGGCGATAAGATGATGTTCACCTGGGCGCAGCAAGGCTATACAACGAAAGCATCTACTGAGGGCAAGTGGATTGTATACAAGCGCGTAGGCGACAATAATGTCAAGGTGGGTGAAGCGGCTGCTAATGAGCACTCACTCAGCATTGAGAAGAAGCAGAACAGCTGCTCGAATGTTTACATTATGACATTCCTCCCCAAAGCATGTGAGGTGGAAGAGACTGTTTGCGGTCTTACCACTACGTTTACTGCCACCGAGCATCAGATTAACGTTGATGACATCTGCCAAATTTGTGGACATAGTTTCTTCCGTTATCATACATCCGACGGCAACATAGTGGATATCTCGAACAAAGATTTTGGTGCTACGGTAGTGGCGCATGAGGTTGTTGATGGTAAGTGCGTGATAGAGTTTGACGCTCCGATTACTAAAATTCCCACAAGAGCATTCTATAATTGTAAAAATCTTACAGGAAACCTTGTCTTACCTAATTCGGTAACAACTATTGGAGAACAGGCTTTCTCTGGTTGTTTTGGATTCACGGGAGATTTGACTATACCAAACTCTGTAAAAACTATTGGAGAACATGCTTTCTCTGGTTGTTTTGGATTCACGGGAGATTTGATAATACCCAACTCAGTAACAACTATTAGAAAAAGGGCTTTTTACGGATGTTCTGGATTTACGGGATCTTTGACATTACCCAACTCTGTAACAACTATTGAAAGTTCGGCTTTCTATAATTGTAAAGGATTCACGGGAGATTTGTCATTACCTAAATCATTGGAAGTAGTTGGTACTGGATTTTTGGAAAAATGTAATAATATTCAAACTATCACTTTCCAGTCGTTGCCTAAAGGTATATCGGGATACTTAGGTGTTCAGACGAAGACAGTAAGTCTTAGCGACGACTCATATATTAGTAGCAACAAGGAAGATTACACAATTGATGCTATATCCTACACTCGCACGATGTCGAGCAACTGGGGCACACTCGTGTTGCCTTACCCCTTGACGCTGACTGGCAACGAGCCTTACCGCCTGTATGCTATTAGTGCAGTTTCTGAAGACGAGCTTGTATTGAAACAACTTGAAGGAGTGGTGGCTGCCGGAACTCCATGCGTGGTGCATCGCAACAACAAAGAAGAAGAGCTGAGCTTTGAAGCTAATAATGCAGATATCAAAACAGCAATAAAAGGCTCACCAGTTGGCGACATGACATTCAGCGGCACTTACAGGCCAAAGGAGGTAACCGACGGCTATGTCATTGCAAAAGACTGCTTCTGGAATGTGGCTGAACTGATGAAGAACAAACCTGAAGCTGTGAAAGGCGCCAAGGTTGGTCCGTTCCGCGCTTGGCTCGACGGCAATGCGGCAGGCCCTGCCCGACTCGCCATGCGCATCGACGGCTCTACTACTGGCATCAACACTCCCGACGCTCTCGACGCCCTCAACGATGCCGAGGCGGAATACTACGACCTCAGCGGCAAGCGTCTCCACGAGCCACAGAAGGGAGTGAACATCGTGAGGATGAAGTCGGGAAAGACAAAGAAGGTTATTATCAAGTAAAAACGGGCGTTGCGCGTGCAATCTTGCTTCTTTTACAGAAAAAAGTAAGCGTTGCACGCGCAATCTTGTTATTTTTAATCTCAAAACATGCTATTGTTCGTGAAATCTTGATTCTTTTAATCTCAAAACATGCTATTGTTCGTGAAATCTTGAATCTTTTAATCTCAAAACATGCTATTGCTCGTGAAATCTTGATATTTTTAATCTCAAAACATGCTATTGTTCGTGAAATCTTGATATTTTTAATCTCAAAACATGCTATTGATCGTGAATTCTTGATATTTTTAATCTCAAAACATGCTATTGATCGTGAATTCTTGATATTTTTAATCTCAAAACAACCTTTTGCATACAATTTCATCCTTTTTAAATAAAAAAACAATGTCGTTTCCGTTTATTTTTATATCTTAGCAACCGCAATCGGCTCACCCCGACGACGCACATAACTTTATGTCAAACTAAAATCCTAATAACTATGAAGGAGATTAATGACATTTCTTTAGGGCGCATGACCAATGGCGCACATTTCACGTTTGTTACCAACATCCTTGCACGTGCCGAGGCAGACTCTGCTGTTATGAACAAGGCGGCTGAAGAAGTGGCTGCATTCAAGGCGGCTGTGGACAAAGAGGATGAAGTGTTGAAAGTCTCGCAAAAAAGCTTGCTCACCGACGAGATTACAAAAGCCGACTCCGAACGCGACACGCTGTATGCTGGCTACAAGAAGGCGGTGGAAGGCTTCCTCGCCATGCCAATCGCCGAAATGGCACAGGCAGCCAAGATTCTCGCACAGCACATCAAGGACTACAGAATCAACGTTGCCGACCAGCTTGACAAGGAGACGGGTATGCTGGTGAACTTCATCTCCGACCTCGAGAACAAGTACGCCCAGCAGGTGACAACGCTGGCATTGACCCCGTTTGTCACCAAAATGAAGGAGGCTAACGAGCGCGTGAGGACACTCACCCTACAGCGCACCAACGAGAAGATGGGCGTCACCGTGGGAGCATTGAAGACAGCGCGCGCTGCCACCGACGATGCCTACCGTATGCTGGTGAAGAAGGTGAACGCATTCGCTCTCGTGTTCGGCGACAAGGATTATGCGGCATTCATCGACTACGTGAACATTGAGGTGACCCACTTCAAACGCCAGGCGATTAAACAGAAGTCGACAGCAGCCGACACGTCGGGCAGCTCTACAACGGGCGGCTCTACAACGGGCGGCTCTACAACGGGAGGCTCAACAACGGGTGGTTCCACCACGGGAGGCTCGACAACGGGAGGCTCTACCACGGGAGGCGGCTCAACTACGGGCGGTTCGACAACAGGCGGCTCTACTACGGGCAGCGACGGCGACGATGGTACGGAAGGATAATTAACTGAAAAACGCTCCCGCCGGCTTCATGGCTCACATGAAGCCGGCGGGAGTTTTCTGTTGCTGCAATCCACACCCAAAGACATCCAAAAAGAGGTTCCGCACAGATACTTTTCGTGCTTTTTACCCCTTTTTACCCCTGCTTTTTTATCTTTTTACCCCTTTTTACCCCTCACTTTTTTTGGTTTCAAAGGATATTTGTTGTAAATTCGCACCCACTAAACGCTTGATCACATTAATCAAAACAATATAAGAACAATGAAACAACTTTATTCTAAACATTTCGGCAGAGCAGTAGTGTACACGCTACTGGCGCTGTTCTTGTGTGTGGCTGGCGTGGGAAAGGCGGCGGCAGCCGTAGAATTCACCTACAAGCCTCAGGTGAAAGTTATCAGCACAAACTACACAAACAGTGGCACAGAAGTAACGCTCAAATTATGGATGTACAACCTTGCAGGTGGCCCGTCACGCTTCTGTGGTAATAGAAATGTTGACTTATATATTGACGACCAACAACAACAATCACTTGTACTCAATAATTTGTGGCCAATGATAAAAAATGCTGAAGCATACGATATGAGAAGTTATGTTACCTCTGGTCCAGTAGGCAACAAAAGAAGTATTGTGTTCAACTATAATTATATTGGCACAGCACAATTCTCAAATCTGCGAATTTATCAATATAGCGAAAATGACGGTAAAGGCACCCAACAGTCACAGTGGTGCACTATCGAATTGAAGCTTTCCTTTGACAATACTTTCTCCTACTACGGCCATAAAATAAGCGTGAAAGGCTTTTGGGAAGACAAAAGTGGAAGATATCCTATAACCGATTACGTGTCACTCGACAACACCATCGGTGGATACGTTCGTCCTACTAATTTGAAAGTGAGATCTTATGACAGCAGTAAAATGAGGTTGTCGTGGGGTATTCAGGACTATAATGGGTTGGCATCTAAAGAAGGCAGCTGGAAAATATACAAGTGCGAAAATGGCAAACGCGAGAATATTGGTGGCATGGTGTATAATGATAACTTCTTTAATTTTGATATAGAAAAGAAAAAGTATAATTGCTCGGCTACCTATGATGTGACATTCCAACCCAAACAATTCACTGCATCCGACACTATTTGCGGCCTTACTACTTCAGTTGCTGCCACTGGACATAAGCTAAACGCCGATAATGTCTGCCAATACTGTAATCATAGTTTCTTCCGTTACACGACTTCCGACGGCAAGATTGTGGAAAAAATAAAAAACCAAGCGCAATTTGGTGCAAACATCGTGGCGCATAGTGTTGTTGATGGCAAGTGCGTGATAGAGTTTGACGCTCCGATTACAAAAATTCCCGATCAAGCATTCTTTAACAATAATAGTCTTACAGGAGACCTTGTCATACCTAATTCGGTAACAGAGATTGGTGAACAGGCTTTTTGGAATTGCACTGGATTAAATGGCACTCTAACGCTGTCAAGTAAACTGGGAAAAATAGGGCAATATGCTTTCAGTGGATGTACTGGATTTACGGGATCTTTGAAATTGCCCAGCTCATTAACAAATATCGGAATTGCAGCTTTCTTGAATTGTAAGTTTTTTACATCTCTTGAGTTGTCAAATGCTCTGAGTGTAATCCCCAAGGATGCTTTTAAAGGTTGTGAGGGTCTTTCAGGAAGCCTTGTCATACCTGATGGGGTAAAAGAGATTGGTGTCTATGCTTTTTCCGATTGCACTGGATTAAATGGCACTCTAACGCTGTCAAGTAAACTGGGAAAAATAGGGCAATATGCTTTCTACGGATGTACTGGATTTACGGGATCTTTGAAATTGCCCAGCTCATTAACAGATATCGGAATTGCAGCTTTCATGAATTGTAAGTCTTTTACATCTCTTGAGTTGTCAAATGCTCTGAGTGTAATCCCCGGATCTGCTTTTAAAGGTTGTGTGGGTCTTTCAGGAAGCCTTATCATACCTAATTCGGTAACAGAGATTGGCAACCAGGCTTTTAAAAATTGCACTGGATTCAATGACACTCTAACGCTGTCAAATAAACTTGAAACAATAGGGGAATTTGCTTTCGACGGATGTTCTGGATTTACGGGACCTTTGACATTACCCAACTCAGTAACAAATATTGGAAATTCGGCTTTCTCGGACTGTAAGAGTTTTACAAAACTTGAGTTGTCAAATGCTCTGAGTGTAATCCCTAATCAAGCTTTTTGGGATTGTAGAAGTCTTTCAGGAGAACTTGTAATTCCTGCCTCGGTGACGGAAATTGGAAATAATGCATTTTATGGTTGCCAAAATCTAAGTGCAGAAACAGGACAAGTGACGCTGCCTAAATCACTGAAAAAAATTGGTTATAATGTTTTTATTAACGCTAATAATATTAAGACTGTTAACTTCCAGTCATTACCAGAAGGTATAAGCTTAGGTTATAAGAAGAAGGCAGTCAGTCTGAGCGACGAATCATATATCAGCGACCAGGCAAGCGGCACAGTTAATAAAATATCCTACACCCGCCAGATGTCGAACAACTGGGGCACACTCGTGTTGCCTTACTCATTGACGCTGACTGGCAACGAATCTTACCGCCTGTATACCATTGACAAGATAGATGGCGAGGAGCTTGTGCTGAGCCGCATAGAAGGAACAGTGGCAGCCGGAACTCCATGCGTGGTAAAGCGCAACGACACCGAAGCAGAGCTGACCTTTGACGCTAACAATGCAGAGTTGAAGATGGAAAAAGATGGAAAAACCGTGGGCAACATGACATTCCACGGCACTTACACTACCGAGAACGTCAACAGCGGTTATGTGATATCAAAGGACTGCTTCTGGAATGTGGCTGACGTGAATAGTTCAACTGTTGTGAAAGGCGTCAAGGTTAGTCCGTTCCGCGCTTGGCTCGACGGCAATGCGGCAAGTGGCCCTGCCCGACTCGCAATGCGCATTGACGGCTCAACAACTGGCATCAACACTCCCAATGCGCTCGACGTGCTCAACGATGCCGAGGCGGAATACTACGACCTCAGCGGCAAGCGTCTCCATGAGCCACAGAAGGGTGTGAACATCGTGAGAATGAAGTCGGGAAAGACTAAGAAAATTATAATCAAATAAAAAAAAAACAATAATTATGGAAAAGAAGGAATATCAAAAACCACAAATCAATGTTATCGCTATCGATACTGTAGGTATGATAGCTACGTCGATGCAATGCCTCAGAGAAGGCAATACAGAAGATATCAGTAGTGATGATGTAGATGAGGACGGATTTTTTAAGGTAGATTAATTGAGTTTTGAGTTTTGAATTGTCGGCTTTGCCGACAATTCAAAACTCAAAACTCAAACTCTAACTGTTCCCGGACTAATACCAAACTCATCCTTAAAGCACTTATTGAAATACGACGGCGAGGTGAACCCCACTTCGTAGGCTATTTCCGACACTGCCTTGTCGGTTTGCTCAAGCATACGGCGGGCCTTCACGAGGCGTGCCTTGCGCAGAATCTCAACGGGGGTCTGACCCGTGAGCGCCTTCACCTTGCGGTAGAGCTGCACGCGCGACAAACCTATCTCCTCGCCAAGACGCTCGATGGTGAAGTCGGAGTCGCCGAGGTTGCTCTTTATTATCTCGCGCAGACGTGACACAAAGCCTTGGTCGGGCTGTCCGAGACGCTCCTCCTCCACTGCCTCCTGCTTGCCACCTGAGAAGATGGAGCGGAGCATGACGCGCGACTTGAGCAGATTGTCGACACGGGCGAGCAGCACTGAGCCTGAGAAGGGTTTGGTGATGTAGGAGTCGGCTCCTATGGCGTAGCCCTCCTCGCGCTGCTCGGTGAGCGAGCGTGCGGTGAGCAGTATCACGGGGATATGGCTTGTGGCTGTGTCGGCCTTTATCTGCCGCGTGAACTCCAAGCCGTCCATCACGGGCATCATCACGTCGCACACCACGGCTTGGGGCACAAAGCGGCGCGCCTTGTCGAGACCCTGCTTGCCGTCGGTAGCCTCCACCACATTGTATTTTTGCGAGAGTATGGAGCGCAGGTATGTGCGCATACCGTTGTTGTCGTCGATGATAAGCACCAAGGGGCGGTCGTTGTCGAAGTCCTCGGCGTTGACGATGCGCTCGGCAAGCGCCTCTGCCTCGGTGTCGGAGGGGGCGTAACTGTCGTCGACGAGTCCCTTGTCCTGCTGTGCATGGGTGTTGGCGGCGGTGTCCTTCGACGGGTCGTAACCCGGCTGCGAGTCGGGCAGGCTGATGATGAACGTAGTGCCCTTGCCCGGCTGGCTCTCGGCGTGTATGTCGCCATGATGCAGGTCGACGTAGGCCTTGACGAGCGAGAGACCAATGCCCGTGCCGCCAATGGAGCCTTGCGCCTGATAGAACCGCTCGAAGAGTCGGGGCAGCTCCTCGGGGGCAATGCCCTTGCCGGTGTCTGCCACGGTCATGGTGTATTGGTTGGAGCTGAGCTTCAGGCGCGTGGTGATGGTTCCGCCCTCGGGAGTGTACTTCAGGGCGTTGGACATGAGGTTGAAGTAGATGTGCTCCAGCTTGTCGCGGTCGGCTATGAGCAGGGCGTCGTGGGGCACAGCGGATGTGTCGACATCAATCGAGATCTTGCGTCGGGCAGCCACGGCACGGAAGTCATCAGCCCATTTGCCAAGCTCCTCCTGCAGACGGAAGCGGTTGAGCTGCAGAGTGGCCTTGTTGTTCTGCACCTTGCGGAAGTCGAGTATCTCGCCCACAAGCTGGATGAGAATGCGCGTGTTGCGCTGCACCATCTCAAGCATGGAGCGCTGCTGTCCACGCACGGCGGGGTCTTCGAGCAGTTGGTCGGTAGGTCCGGCGATGAGGGTGAGCGGTGTGCGCAGCTCGTGGCTCACGTTGGTGAAGAACTGCAGCTGGGTCTGGGTCATGCGCTCCATGTCCTCGGTCATCTGCTGCTGCTGGCGCATGGAGTCCTTGAGCTGTCGGTTGATGCGTGTTCTTGCCACGTATGCCTTAATGGCCAAAGCGCAGGCAACGATGAGCATGGTGATGATGACGAGAAGCACGAGCAGATAGTTGCGCTGGGTGTTGAAGTCGTTGGCAGCCTTGTCCACACGCGAGCGCAGGTCGAGCAGGTGGTCCTGCTGGCGCACGGTCTCGTCGTTCTGCATGAGCAGCACGCGGGCGTTGCCACTGGTGACGAGGGCTGAGGAGAGGCGGTTCTCGCGGTCGTACTTCCCTCCCTTGAGTATGTTCACGGCAAGCTGCATCACAGCGTCGCCTCGCGTGGGATAGATGTAGGAGGCGAAGAGAGTGCCGTTGTCGACAAGCCGCAGTCCGCCACCCTTCTGGGGCATGGCGTCGATGCCGCAGAAGCGTATCTTGCTCACGTCGAGTCCGTGCTTCTGGGCTGCGCGGCGTGCGCCCACAGCCATGCGGTCGTTGTGGGCGAAGAGGCAGTCGAAGGATGGATGCGGACGAGAGAGCAAGGAGTCCATCACGCGGTAGGCACCCTGCTCGGTCCAGTCGGCACTCACATCTGCCACTATATTTATATTAGGATGCTTCGACACAACGCTGTCGAACCCCTTGCTGCGCTCGATGGCGGGCGAGGAGGTGGATAGTCCGCGCAGCTCAAGGATGCGGCTGCCGTCGGGCAAGGCGCTGGCGAGATATTCGGCATAGGTGGTGCCTATCTCGCGGTTGTCGGCTCCGATGTAGGCTGTGTACTTGTCGGAACGTGTGCGGCGGTCGAAAATGATGACGGGTATGCCCTTCTCGTAGGCACGGTCGATGGCAGGCGAAATGCCCACCTGGCCCGGGGCTACGATGAGGAGGTCGACACCGTCGTCGACAAACTTCTCTATCTGCTGTGTCTGCAAATGCACGTCGTCGTAGGCAGAGGATATGCGCAGGTCGACATCGTTATAATAGTAGGCGGCGATGCGCAACTCCTCGTTGAGTTTCTCGCGCCACACGTCCTCGGAGCATTGCGACACTCCGACCACGTAGCGTTTGCCGCCAGCAGAGCATCCCGTGAGGACGACGAGGAGCGTGAGCATGATTGCGCCGACGGACATTCGTAGGAATGAATACTTGTTAGATTTCATCTTTCTTGAGGATTTTCTAAAGGTTTGTTGCGACGCCAAAATTACAAAAAATATACGATTATAAAGGCTAAACACGGCGTGGATGTTTAATTTCATTGCAAAAATGTTGCATGAAACAATATTGTAAGCGCAAGAACGATTATTTAAAGCCTTAGTCTTGATAAGTTGGTAACTTTGCATTGTCAAAAAGAAAAAGTAAGTTTCATCAGCATAGTTAGATAAGTAGTAAATAGATTGTTGTTTTTAGTTTAGTAAGATTAATAGATTGTTGTTTTAGTTTGTAGTAGGTTTTAATAATTGCAGTCAAAAGAGTTAGTTAAGAAAATACCGGATAACACAAGAAAAGCGAAGGACGTGGAGATAGCTCCATTTCCTTCGCTTTATCTTTTTATACCCTCCTACTAAGTATGTGGTCATATTTATCGTTATATATGAGTGGCAATCTGTAGGAGGAGGGTGTGTCAAAACTCAAACAAAAGCGGGCTGAAAGCCCAATATCTCCATAGCCCAGGGCAGCGCCCTGGGTATATAGCATTCATTTAACAACGCGCCCTGTAAGGGCAACTCTAACATTCCATTGTTTTTTACAGTTGCCCTTACAGGGCGCGTTGGTTGTTGGTATCCGTTTACCCAGGGCGATGCCCTGGGCTGTGGAGATATTGGGCTTTCAGCCCGTCAGCCCCTACTCATATTCTATCACTCCATATTCCGAATGGACCATAGATTACTCTATTGTCTTTGTGTGGCAACTTTCACCACAGTGACGTAGGATATCGGCTTGCCTTCTTTCTGCGCTGACACAAGCAGACGGATCTCTCCGTCCTTGATGCGGCGGTCGGCCTTCACCGTGGCTGTGTAGCGCAATCCCTGACCAGGCATTATGTTCTCCACACGCACACTCGGCGAGATATAAATGCGCTTGTTGGCCTCAGCCTCAACCACCGAGGGGTCGAAGTTGTAGATGGGAGCGTCGGTTTCGTTGTATATCTCAAACGACACACGACCTATCTCGTCGCCCGAGAGCATTCCGTCGCCGTTGCTGTCGGCAAAGCGCACGTTGCGGATAGTGAGCTTGCCGTCGCTCTTGGCATTGCCGTAGATTTGCTCCACGCGGCTTGCGTCGACTGATTGGCTTGACGGGGCATTGGACATCGGGGCGTTAGCCATCGGGACATTGCCCATCGTGGCGTTGGCACCCGAAGAGGATGGTGCTCCGAAGTCAATACGGTCGTCGCCCGAATTGCTGTTGTCAACCATTTGCGACGGGTCGAAATCATCACCAACATAATTGGCGCTGTTGCCGCCATTGGAATAATTGCCGCTTGCATACGTGTCGTCGTCATACTGCTGTGCGGAACGGTGCTGTGCCTTCTCAGCAGCATCGCCAAGGGCACCACCCACAATAGCTCCACCCGCCATTCCGAAGATTGTGCCAACGTCGCTGCCATGAGGTCCGCCAACAATGCCGCCTATTGCGGAGCCAAGCACCGAACCGAGCGAGCTTCCGGCGTAGGCTCCTGCGCCTGCGCCCGTGGTGCAGCTGCTCACCAAGAGAGCCGCACCCATCATTATTACAGAACCCTTTTTCATAACTCTATTTTATTTTATTCAAAACTACTTCTTTATTCCCATGTTCCACAGGATGAAGCTCAGCACGTCGGCCTGCTCCTCAAGACGCATGGCAAGCGGTTTGCCACCACCATGACCTGCCTTTGTGCCGATGCGGATGAGCGTAGGAGCCGAGCCTGCCTGGCATTCCTGCAGACGCGCAGCAAACTTGAACGAGTGGGCAGGCACCACACGGTCGTCGTGGTCGGCTGTGGTGACGAGTGTTGCGGGATATTTCACGCCCGGCTTGAGGGTGTGGAGCGGAGAATAGCGCAGCAAGTACTCGAACATCTCCTTGGAGTCCTCGGATGTGCCGTAGTCGGGTGCCCAGTTCCAGCCGATAGTGAACTTGTGGTAGCGAAGCATGTCGAGCACACCCACCTCGGGGATGCACACCTTGAAGAGGTCGGGACGCTGGGTCATACAAGCTCCAACGAGCAGTCCACCGTTGCTTCCGCCCTGGATGGCGAGATAGTCCTTGGAGGTGTACTTCTTGTTGATGAGATACTCGGCAGCCGAGATGAAATCGTCAAACACGTTCTGCTTCTGCAACTTTGTGCCTGCCACGTGCCAATCCTCGCCATACTCACCGCCACCACGCAACACAGCATGCACATAGATGCCGCCACGCTCCATGAACGGAATCATGTTGGAGAGGTAGAAGGGATTGTAGGAGACGTTGAAGCCACCGTAGCCATAGAGCAGCAACGGGTTCTTGCCGTTGAGCTTAAGGCCCTTCTTGTAGGTGATGAAGAGCGGGGCGCGTGTGCCGTCCTTGCTTGTGTAGAACTGCATCTCGGTGGTGTAGTCCTGCGAGCGGAAGCTCACCTTGGGAGCGTAGAGCACGCTGCTCTTGCCCGAAGCCATGTCGTAGCTATAGACAGAGGTGGGCACGGTGTAGGAGGTGAAGGTGTAGAACACTTCCTTCTGGCCACGCTTGCCGCTGACCGAGGCAGAACCGAAGGTGGGGAACTGAATCTCGGAGAGACGCTTGCCCTCGGTAGTGTAGGTGTAGAGATGGGTGCAGTTATCCTTGGCATACTGTAATATCATGCGGTCGTCGGCAAATACCACATCCTCGAGCACACTCTCACCCTCGGGCACAACCTCGCGCCACTCATTATAGCCGGGATGCTTCAGGTCGGCCTGCATAAGGCGATACTTGGGAGCCTCGGCGTTGGTGAGGATATAGATTTTGTCGCCCACGGTCTGCACGGTGGAATAGATGTACTTGGGGTTGGCACACATCTGTATGAACTGCGAGTTGGGTTTGGTGAGGTCGCGCACAAAGAGATTGTTGCCGTTGTCCATGCCCGATTCGGTGAGGAACATCACCGTCTCGTCCTTGTTGACACTCACCCCATAGAAGCGCAAGGGCTGGGTGGGGTTCATGTAGAAGAGCTGGTCGTCGGCCTGCGGAGTGCCAATCTTGTGGTAGTAGATCTTCTGCACAGAGTTCTTGGCAGATGTCTCCTTGCCCTTCTCGGGAGCGTCGTAGGCACTGTAGTAGAAGCCATCACCAAGCCATGTCACGTTGGTGAACTTAGCCCAAAGGATATGGTCCTGCAAGTCGTTGCCCGTCTGGCAGTCCTTGACGTAGATTTCCTCCCAGTCGGAACCGCTGCGCGAGATGACGTAGGCCATGTAGCGACCGTTGTTGGAGAAGTGAGTGCCCTTGAGAGCCACAGTGCCGTCGGTGCTGAGCTTGTTGGGGTCGAGCCATACGCGCTGTTCCTTTACGGGCGAGTCGGGACGGTCCATCTGATAGAGCACATACTGGTTCTGCAGTCCGTCGTTGCGATGTACATACCACTTGCCGTTCTTCTCGAAGGGGATGCCGAACTTCTCGAAATTGGCGGTTTCCTTGAGTCGCTTCAGGATTTTGGCACGCATGGGGATGCTGTTGAGATAGTCGCGCGTGAGCTTGTTCTCAGCCTCAACCCACTGGGCAGTCTTCTCGCTGGTGTCGTCCTCGAGCCAGCGGTAAGGGTCGGCAACTTTCACACCGAAATACTCGTCAACGGTGTTATCCTTTGGAGTAGACGGATAATTAATCTGCGCCACAGCCGATGTAGACACAAACAGCGCGGCGGCAATAGTAAAGATTGTTGATTGTTTCATATCATTGTATTGTTTTATAAATCAAAAAATCCGGTTGATTCAACAAAGCCAATGCAAAGATAAGAAATATATGGGAATAAAAGATTAAAAAAATGCCAATTTTGATAGGAGGAGTTAAGAGGAAGTTAAGAAGAACTTCTTCTTAACTTCCTCTAAAAACTATTTCACTGCAATGCACTCCACCTCAACGAGAGCGTTCTTGGGCAATGTCTTCACAGCCACTGCAGAGCGGGCTGGGAACGGCTGCGAGAAGAACTCGGCGTAAACCTCGTTCATAGCGGCGAAGTTGTCCATGTCGCTGAGGAAGACAGTGGTCTTGACAACATGGGCGAAGTCGGTGCCAGCCTCCTTGAGGATGTTCTGGGCGTTGGTGAGCGACTGACGAGTCTGCTCCTTGATGCCACCCTCGACGAAATTGCCTGTTGCAGGGTCGAGAGGAATCTGACCTGATGCGAATACCATGCCATTAGCCTCGATAGCCTGTGAGTAAGGACCGATGGCTGCAGGGGCGTTGTTTGTACTGATTTGCTTGTTCATAATAGTTGTATCGTTGTTAAAATTAATAATTGAAGTTGTAGTCGACAAGTTTGAAGCCGCGCTTTGTGAGGGCATCCTTGAGCTGATTCACGTGCTCGGCATTCTTGGTCTCGGCCTGCAGGCGGAGCACACACGATGTAACCTTCTCACTATCCACACTGCGCTCGTGGTTGACGCGGATGACATTGGCACCAAGCTCGGCAAACACCTTGCTCACACCAAGCATCTGGCCAGGCTTGTCCTCAAGCTCGATGCACAGCGAACAGATGCGTCCGCTCGTCGAGAGACCGCGGTTGATGACACGGTTGAGGATAGTTACGTCGATGTTGCCACCACTCACCACGCATACGGTCTTCTTGCCCTTAATAGGAACCTTGTTGAACATCACGGCAGCAACACTGGCGGCTCCTGCTCCCTCGGCAATCATCTTCTCGCTCTCAATGAGCTGGAGAATGGCAGCGCAGATTTCATCCTCGCTCACTGTCACGATGTCGTCGACATACTTGCTGCAGGTGTCGAACGTTATCTTGCCAGGCTCCTTGACGGCAATGCCATCGGCAATGGTAGACACAGTGTCGAGCATCTCCTGCTTATGGTCGTGGATGCTCTGCACCATACTTGCGGCTCCCGCAGCCTGAACACCATACACCTTGACGGCAGGATTCAACGACTTGATGGCGAAGGCAATGCCCGAGAGAAGTCCGCCACCACCTACGGGCACCACAACAGCCTCGATGTCGGGCAGCTGGTCAAGCAACTCAAGACCGATGGTGCCTTGTCCGGCTATCACATTCTCGTCGTCGAAGGGATGGATGAATGTGTAGCCATGCTCGTCGCGCAAGCGCAACGCCTCGTTGTAGGCATCATCGTAGACACCGGGAACGAGATTGACTTCGGCTCCGAGCTTGCGGGTGGCCTCAACCTTACTTATAGGAGCACCCTCGGGCAAGCAGATGAGCGACTTGATGCCCATAGCCGTGGCTCCGAGAGCCACTCCCTGGGCATGATTGCCAGCCGAGCAGGCTATTACACCCTTCGACTTCTCCTCGTCGGAGAGTTGCGAAATCTTGTAGTAAGCACCGCGAATCTTGAACGAGCCGGTAAGCTGCAAACACTCGGGCTTCAAATAAACGTCGCACTCGGGGTTTATCTTAGGGGCATGAATGAGGGCAGTCTTGCGTATCACCTTGCTCAGTACGTAGCGTGCCTTGTAGAAATTGTCTAAATTCAACATCGTTTTATGTTTTTTTCTCAAAAAATTACTTATTGTATTGTTTCGAGCGCAAAAGTAATCATTTCTGTTAGAATATGCAAGACGCTGCTATATTTATTTCGGTGCAGGATTAGCCTAAAAAACTACTTGAGCAGACATCGGGCATATTCAATGATTGTATCCTCGCCACGAAGGAGGTCGGATTGCGAGAGGGCGACATTGTAGTCAGGCTCGATGCCGAACTCTGTCGACTGCTTGTCCTTATCATACATGGGACATGCCGAGAAACGTATGCTCCAGCCGTTGGGAAGCTCGCTGGAATAAGGCATTCCTGCTCCTCCACCAGTGCGGTCGCCCACGACGTAGACATTGGGACAGCACTTCATGTATTTGACAAACTCGTTGGCAGCACTGTAGACGGAACGGTTGGTGAGCACTACGGCCTTCTTCTGCCAACGCACTCCCTTGCCTGGCTTAAGACGCTGCTCCTGAAGCTGGGAGAAGTCGGCATGACCCTTTCCCGTCTTGTGCTGCATGTAGCCCACAAGCAATTCCTTGTTGGTGAAGCGTGCTGCAAACTCCTCGGCAGAAGAGAGCAGACCGCCGGAATTGTCGCGCAAATCGATTATCAGTCCGTTGCACGGAGCAAGATAAAACAATATGTCGTCGAGATTGCCGGCTCCTATGCCATTTTGGAACGAAGAGCAACGAATGTAGCCCGTATTGTCGTCGAGTCGACGGTAGCGCATACCTGTGGCAATGCGGTAGTCGGTGCCGAGATACCGCCTCAACAATGTGTCGCTCACATTCGAGGGATAGTCCTCATGCCACGACCAGTTGCGGGCCACATCCCATGAGGAATACATGTTCACATGACCGTCCCTCAACTCGGCAAGCATGTTGCCAAGCACCTCAAAGAGTTGGGTGTCGGTCATGTCGTCGGCTATCTGCGCCGAGTACTTGTCATGGATTTTATCCCAGTCGAGTCCGTACTGCTCCCTCTTGTAGTCGAAGAAGCAATAATGCTCGTCGATAGCCTTCCACAAAGCCTCGAAATTGCCACGCGGATTGTCGGCATACTCATCCTCGTCGACACACGAGGCGAAAGCAAACATGGATAGCAATAACACAAGAAACGATGTATGCCAAAGTCTATTTCTACAATGCATATACTTTTTTATTGTATTAATTTCTTTACTTCCGCTATGTTCAAACCTGTGCCTTGCGATACTTGTTCTACAGAAAGTCCCATAGAAATCAAGCGCTTGGCAGTTTCAAGTTTTTCATTCTCTATGCCCTCCTTACGGCCTTCTTCACGGCCTTCTTCACGGCCTTCTTCACGACTTGTCTCCAACACACTCTTTTGGGTTCTTACTGCTTCCATGTGACGCAGATAGGCACGTCGATCGGCAGCAGACAACTCATCAAACTGCATACACTTGCGCGCACGGTCAAGACCTGGAGCTGTGGCTGTATCACTTATATGACCAGTCTTAAGAAATTCAATCCACTCGTCAAGCGGAGTCTTTGCCACTTTATCGAAATCATCAACACGCAACACATAATATTCAGGAAAGATGTCGCCCGCTGGCTTGGATTCCTTCTTGTCCTTAGGAACGATGCCGAAAAACCGCTGTGCCTGGTATCTCGAAAGGCGCAGTGTATCGTAAGGTTCATGCATACCCTTGAATATAGTTTTACCGTGGTAAACATAATCCTCACCCTGGCCGAGGTCGAAATAGACGATGTTGATAGAGTATACCTTCCTTACCTTGTCGTATTTATCACCAAGTTCCATATAGTCGGTTATAGCTTTCGACACACCATACAACATGCGCTGGAAATAAGCCAGTTCACGCGTGTTCTGAATTTCTATGATAAGCAATTCGTCACGGTCGTTCTCAGCAAGAATATCAACACGGTTGAACTTGTCGTCCTCGTATTTCTGATTACCCTCGCTTTCAAGAAACTCCTTTATCGTCACCTTCTCACCAAGCAGCGATGTGAGCAATCCTTCTATCACCTCATGATTAGCCTTGTCGCGCAACATGCGCTTCATGGCCCAGTCGAATCGAATGTAATTTGTCATAGCTATTGTAGTTAAGGGGTTATTTTTTTATTTATTGCTTACGGATTTATTGCTTCAGCGTCCTGAACCTCTTCACAATGCCTATCATTAAGGAGTGTGTGTAGACATGAGTCTTGAGGTTGTTGACCTGCGACTGCTCGATAGTGCCCAAATAACCTATGCGCCACGTGGTGCGGGCAAGGCGGAAATCGATAGTGAGCATCTGGCGCAACGAGGGGGTGGAGCCGAAGGTAGTAGGCACACAGTTGTGGTCGTAGTTGCCACGGTTGAATATCTCGTAGTAGGACTGACCGTAGTTGGGCGAGAACATCATGCCAAGCAATGGAGCTGAAGCCTCGTAATGGAGTATCACGGGGAAATGGGCACATGCTCCTGGGGTGAACGCAATGCCACGGGTATGGCTCGCTCTGCCTATGGGATAGTCGAAGCCGACGGTTGGCTCGATGTGCAACGACAATCGGGCGTTGGCTGGATTGTTGCCATTGCGAGTGTTGTAGATAAAACCTAAGTTGGTGGATACTGTGCCTCCGGCAACAATACGCAGCGGACTACGCCATAAGGACACTGTCCACTTATGCAGCAACGAATAGAGGAAGGTGTAGCCACCAGCCATAGTGCCACCATTGCCCGAACGGTTGTCGGCATAAGCCACGTTGCCCTCATGCTGAAACTGGTTTATCCACGGCGACTGCTCTTTCTCACGACGTGTGTGGGAGAGGAAACGAAGGTCGATGCCACGGTATTTCTCGGGCGAGAGGTAGGTATCGAGGATATTGGTGGAGCCTATGCCTATCATAAGCGAGTTGGTCTTCAACTGCAAACGATGGATGAAACCGCCAATATCGTTATTCTTGCTTCCGGCATCATTATTAATATATATGGTGTCGGCAGAAGGACATGCGCCCCCATCTGTGGCAGCCTGCATAGCGCTGCTGCCACAGATGAGGGCGCACATAAGGATTATGTTCTTAAAGATCTGCATTCTCGGTGAATATGTTGAGTTGTCCGGTCATTTCGTCTATCACTTGCTGTTGACTCTTGCCTGCATCAGGGTCGAGGTTTTCAGGTTCCTCCTCAGGGGTGTCGTCGGAGTCATCATCGTCGGGGTTGGGGAAACGAGTAGGCTCAAGTTCCTTAACGGCCTCAACGTCAAGTGTCGTAACACGCTTGCCCTTTGCCTTGAAGCCCTTGACAGCAATAAACTCATCGGCATCAATCTCCAATGGCGGACGCTGGGTCATAGAACCGTCGGGAGCCTTCACGGGAGCGTAATCCACCTCTATGCGGGGATAGGCAGTGTCGGTGAGCAGCATCAACTGACTCTTGGGATTTTCACCAATGTAGTTCTGCTGACGCTTGATGGCCTCCATACGGAATCTCTTAAGATAAAGATTGCCTGAATTGTCGGCATCAAAGAGGGCTGCAGTCCATATCTTGTCGGGGTCCCACTTCTCAATAATCTTGATATTATCCTCGTAGTGGTTGTTGGCATCGAACGACGAGATGTAGAAGTTGCCGTCGTCGAGGACAACAAGAATGGAATCATCGTCGAAGAACTCACCAAGCAACCGTCCGTGCTCGTCGTAGTTGAGACGGTTGACATCGGGGTCGTACCACACTTTGCGTCCACCAAGAGTGGAATGGCCGTGGCTCTTGAGACCAATGCGGTGGATAGGGTTGCGCGTCACAAGATTGCCCTTGGATGTGCGTCCCTTGATGCCCACCTCCGAGAAGTCGCGCTCTATGAATATCTTCTTGAGCTTAGGATTGGCCTCAAGCGTAACCTTTATCACCTCAGCCTCACCATTGGGGTTGGCTGTGAAATAGAGAACACGAGAGCCTGGTGTGCCCTGAGTCAGGTCGTACTCCTTGCCTACGGTCATGGTAGGAACGAAGAAACGCTTGATGTAGGCAGCTCCTGCCTTGCCGTCGCGGTAGACAACATTATATATAGTGCGCTTGTCGTTCTTCTTGAACACCTGCACGTGGAGGATGTTCTTGCCCACAAATATCTTGTCGGCGGCACGCACCATCTTGTATTTACCGTCCTTGAAGAACACGATGATGTCGTCGATGTCGGAACAGTTGCACACAAACTCATCCTTCTTAAGACCGGTTCCTATGAATCCCTCCTGACGGTTGATGTAGAGCTTCTGGTTGGCCTCAACCACCTTAGAAGCCTCGATGGTGTCGAAACTCTTTATCTCGGTGCGACGCGGATGGTCTTTGCCATACTTGTCGCGAATGAACTCAAACCAATGTATGGTGACTTCGGTCATGTGAGCCAAGTCGTACTCTATGTCGGCAAGCTCAGCCTTTATGCGTGCGATAAGCTCATCAGCCTTGTCCTTGTTGTACTTCAGGATGCGCTGCATCTTTATCTCAAGCAATCGCAGGATGTCGTCGCGGGTTATATCGCGGTGGAACGAGTATTCCACCATCTCCTGCTCCACTTTTCCCTCTGCCGTTGTCTTGTTGGAGGGCACTCGGAATATCTGATCCTTGAAAGGCTGCAACTTGGAGTCAATAAAGGCAACTACCTCGTCCTGCGATTTCGACTGCTCAAACTTCTTCTCCTTGTATATGCGCTCCTCAATGAAAATGCGCTCCAACGACGAGAAGAAGAGCTGCTCCTCAAGTTCCGACTTGCGTATCTGCAATTCCTTGCGCAATAATCCCATGGTTGTGTCGGTGGAATGGCGCAGCACATCGCTCACAGTGAGGAAACAAGGCTTGTTGTCCTCGATAACGCAGCAGTTGGGCGAGATGTTTATCTCGCAATCGGAGAAGGCGTAGAGGGCGTCAATGGTCTTGTCGCTCGACACTCCAGGCGCAAGGTGAACTTGTATCTCCACCTCGGCAGCAGTATTATCATCCACTTTCTTTGCCTTAATCTTGCCCTTGTCGATGGCTTTGAGGATGGAGTCGATAAGCGTGGTTGTGGTCTTGGAGAAAGGAATCTCGCGTATGACGATAGTCTTGGAGTCGAGCTTCTCTATCTTTGCACGCACCTTAACCATTCCGCCACGCTGACCGTCGTTGTAGCGTGCCACATCAATAGAGCCACCCGTGGGGAAGTCGGGATATAACTGAAACTCCTCACCACGCAGATAGTTGATGGCAGCGTCGCAAATCTCAACAAGGTTATGAGGGAGAATCTTAGAACTTAATCCCACGGCAATGCCTTCGGCACCCTGTGCCAGAAGGAGCGGGAATTTAGCAGGAAGGGTTATTGGCTCCTTGTTGCGTCCATCATAAGAGAGCTGCCATTCGGTGGTCTTAGGATTGAACACCACATCAAGAGCAAACTTCGACAGACGCGCCTCTATGTATCGAGGAGCGGCGGCACGGTCGCCAGTGAGTATATTTCCCCAGTTGCCCTGACAGTCGACAAGCAAGTCCTTTTGTCCCATCTGCACAAGGGCGTCGCCAATAGAAGCGTCGCCATGGGGATGAAACTGCATGGTGTGGCCCACTATGTTGGCCACCTTGTTGAATCGTCCATCGTCCATGCGCTTCATTGAATGGAGAATACGTCGCTGCACGGGTTTCAAACCGTCCTCTATATGGGGGACGGCACGCTCAAGAATTACGTATGAGGCATAATCAAGAAACCAATTCTGGTACATGCCGCTAAGATGATGCACTGCCGAAGCGTCGAAGCGGTTCACGGGCTTGTAATCGGAATGTTGGGGGGAAGCCGAAGCCTCTGCCGAAGAATCTGACTCAACAGAAGAGTCCGACTCGTCGGAAGAAACAATCTCATTGCTATTGGATTCTTCGTTCTTCAATCTTTGTTCTTCACTATCTTTTATCTCGTCGTCCATAATATGTCGTGGTGGGTTTAAAAAACATGTTTGCCTTAGGGAAATGTCAACTCGCAAAAGTACAAAAAAAATGCGACATTGCAAAATTAGTTGCACTATGTTTTTTATGCACAAATCAATAGGTTTGTGCATAAAACCATACTACTTTTGTTAATAACAATTAAAACAAATGGTTAACTAAAGGAAAAACCGAACAATTCGCTTACCTTTGCAACCAATTTTTTAAAGGTAATTAAGATGAACAAGTTAAAAATGGCTTGCTTGACAGCAGCGATTGCATCGAGCAGCGTATCGTTTGCAGGAGGACTACTCACAAACACAAACCAAAACGTGGCATTCAACCGTATGATGAGCCGTGAGGCTTCAATAGGTATCGACGGTGTATACTACAACCCTGCCGGTGTTGTATTCTTGGGCGAGGGCCATCACCTGTCGCTTAACTGGCAGTTGGCTTATCAGACACGTACAATCAACAACAACTATCTGTTGTTCAATAACAACACCCAAAACCCCACTACTCCACGCGATTTCAAGGGCGATGCTTTCGCTCCTGTAATTCCTTCATTGCAGTATGCCTACAACAAGGGCCGCTGGTCGTTCCAGGCTAATCTGGCACTTAACGGTGGCGGTGGCAAATGCACATTCGATAACGGACTCGGATCGTTCGAGAAAATCGTGAGCGAGACTGCTATGGGAGCATGTCAATTAGCACAGGTTGTTGACGGTGCAGCTGCTGCTTATGGTGTGCCTGCAATATTCTCTTCAGACAAGGTGTTTGGCAAAGATGGCAAATATAGCTATGACAGCTATATGCACGGTCGCCAGTACTACTACGGCATATCTATAGGTGCCGCTTATAAGTTCAGTGACAATTTCAGTGCATTCGCCGGTGTGCGCACCATATATGCTTCGTGCAACTACTATGGTTATGTGCGCGACATAAAGGTGGGCAACATGCCTCTCTATCAAGTGCTTGACGCTACAAAGAAAGATGCTGCCGACATAGAACTTAGCTGTGACCAGAGCGGACTCGGATTCACTCCTATCCTTGGTGTTGACTACAAGGCGGGACGCTGGAACTTCTCTGCAAAGTATGAGTTCAAGACACGTATGCGCCTTAAAAACAAGTCGGTGAACCGTGCTCCTTCTATCGGCAACCTTCCTGAGAACCTTCTTGGTGCATACATAAATAACGGTGTGCCTGAGACAGCTGCTAAGGCAATTCTTAGCAACGCTACAGTGCAGGGTGCTATGGGACAGCTCAAGAGCCAGTTTGACACAAAGCTCAACGAGGCTATTGGCGAATATGAGGACGGCAAGAAGATTGCAGGCGACATTCCCTCACTCCTTACAGTGGGTGTTGGCTACAAGCCTGTTGACGCTCTGCGAGTAAACGTTGGCTTCCATTGGTTCGACGACAAGAACGCTACAAGCTACAACAACCGCAACAAATCGCTCGACCGTGGCACATTGGAGTGGAACGCTGGTGCTGAATACGACATCAACAAGAAATTCACTGTGAGCACTGGCTGGCAGAACACCAACTATGGCATAAGCGATGAATACATGGACGACAAATCATTCGTAGTAAGCTCCAACTCTGTGGCTGTGGGCGGCGTAGTGCATCTCTCGGACAAGATGGACCTCAATGTGGCTTACTTCCACACTTTCTACGACCACAAGAAGACATCGGAAAATGTAGAGGCTACAAACATCACCTATAGCTCGGATTATACACGCAACAACAATGTGTTTGCTGTAGGACTTGACATTAGCTTCTAAGTCCAAACATTAGAATAAGAATAAGATAGAAGGTCGGGCGAGTGATCGCCCGGCCTTCATTATATAATTATATGTTCATATATATCTTTATATATGAGCGGCAATCTGTAGGAGGGTATGGCAACTTATATAAATATATCAACGTCTGCGTTTTGAAGACTTCTTCTTCGATGTTGATTTCTTTTTCTTGGATGTTGACTTCTTCTTGGATACAGATTTTTTCTTGGATGTTGTTGTGTGTTTTTCCACAACATTCTTTTTAGATGATGAAGCAATCTTAGTAGAGTCATTATCATCGTCGTCATCCACAATCTTCACATACTGCTTATACTGCTTGCCTTTTTTAGGGAAATGTAACACACCATTTTCTGGTAACGTGTATTCTGTCACTTCAAAATCAATTTCAGGAAACTCCTTTTCATCCAAACGATAAGGAATATTAGAATCGTGATAGCGTTCTACCCTCACTGTGGCCACACCCTGATTGATGATTCCTATCCTGTCGGCGGCAGCATGAGAAAGGTCGATGATGCGTCCACGAGAATGAGGACCACGGTCGGTGACACGCACAACAACCCACTTGCCGTTGCGCTCGTTAGTAACCTTTAGCAAGGTGCCAAATGGATATGTGCGATGAGCGCATGTCAAACTGTCATGGTGTAGTCTCTCACCGCTACTTGTACGCGCTCCGGTAGCGCGTTTTGAATAGAAAGAAGCCTTTCCCTTCTGAGTCTGGGCATGGACGGGAAAGACCAGAAAAGACGCTGTTGCTATTGCCAGCACAAAAATTATCCTATAATATATCACAATATAAAAACATTTGGTTATTTTTCCTATTGAAGCGGGGTGTAGATGGCGTTATAATTATGGGGTGATATTGTGTTTGACAAGGTTAGAAAAAGCAATTAGGAGGATAAGAATTAAAATGCCAAAGCATCATAATCCTTACCCTCCTAATCTATTCTATGCTATACAATTCCTTGTGCCATCATAGCGTTAGCCACCTTCATGAAGCCTGCGATGTTTGCGCCCTTCACGTAGTCGATGTAGCCGTCAGCCTGCTTGCCATACTTCACGCACTGCTCGTGGATAGAGTGCATGATATAGTGAAGTTTCTCGTCTACCTCTGCCTCGCTCCAACTCAAGCGCATTGAGTTCTGAGTCATCTCAAGACCTGATGTTGCTACGCCACCTGCGTTGACAGCCTTGCCAGGAGCGAAGAGCTGCTGGGCAGCAACAAACTTCTCAACAGCCTCGGCTGTACATCCCATGTTGGAAACCTCGGCAACACACTCAGGATGCTGTGCCAAAATCAAGTCGGCGTCAGCACCGTTAAGCTCGTTCTGGGTAGCACATGTCAGATAAACATCTGCCTTAACCTCCCAAGGTTTCTTGCCTGCTATAAACTTAGAGCCTGGGAACTCTTCCTCATAAGGCTGGCAAATGTCGTTGCCAGAAGCACGAAGCTCAAGCATATAGTCAATCTTTTCGCCTGCGATGCCTGCCTCGTCAAGAATATAGCCGTCAGGACCAGAAATAGTGATAACCTTGCCACCAAGTTCTGTAGCCTTCTTAGCTGCACCCCAAGCCACATTACCGAAGCCAGAGATAACAACAGTCTTGCCCTTAAGGTCGAGACCTCTTGTAGCGAGCATTTGCTGTACGAAATACAGAGCACCGTAGCCAGTAGCCTCTGGACGTATACGTGAACCACCAAACTCAAGGCCCTTACCTGTCAAAACGCCCTGATACTGATGGGTGAGCTTCTTATACATACCGAAAAGATAGCCAATCTCTCTGCCACCAACACCGATGTCGCCTGCGGGAACGTCCTCATCAGGACCGATATGACGATAAAGCTCTGTCATGAAAGCCTGACAGAAACGCATCACCTCTGCATCGCTGCGTCCGCGGATAGAGAAGTCGCTACCGCCCTTGCCACCGCCCATAGGCAATGTGGTGAGAGCGTTCTTGAATGTCTGCTCAAAGCCGAGGAACTTCAAAATAGAAAGATTTACAGAAGGATGGAAACGGAGACCGCCCTTGTATGGACCAATCGCGCCATTAAACTGTACGCGATAGCCGATATTAACATGCACTTCACCCTTATCATCAGTCCATGGCACGCGGAACGTAATGATGCGCTCCGGCTCTACCATTCGCTCAATGATCTTGGCCTTCTCAAACTCGGGATGCTGGTTGTAAACATCCTGAACAGAGATTAAAACTTCGCGAACTGCCTGCAAAAACTCAGCCTCGCCTGGGTGCTTAGCCTCAAGGTCGTGCATAATTTTATCAACATTCATAGTAAAAGGTTTTTTAGTTGTTTTATATAGATTAACTTGTGTCTCTCTGTGGTGCCACTATGACAACAAAAATGTTTCGTTGTGTCACTTAGACAGCGCAAATATAGCTTTTTTATGCGTTATAGCCAAAAAAAAATCATGGTTTTTCGGGTTTTTAAATTACTTTTAGGAATAGTCCCAAATGTGTGCGTGAACACAATGCCATGCAGCTGCATTGCAACCGACAATAATAGAAAAGGCTGCTCCGGAATGTTCCGAAACAGCCTCGTTATTATTTTTTCTATGTTTCCTAATTTTAAACTAAAGACTTCATCGCGTTCGACTTCCGCTCCGTCTTTCTCTTAGGGGGTTGCAAACGAACTATTTATCGTTGCCCTCACCCCACATTCCTATTGCAGCACTGGCTGCGAATAGGGTCATCATCATTGTCATCAACATAACCTTCTTACCTTTTAAAAACCATTTTAACCTAACTAAATTCTAATACCTTATCAACCAGCTACCTATTGAAATCCTTACCTATTGACAATCTACCTTTAACCTATTGCTTGTGTTATCCTAATCTTCTTTACCTTCTTCTCTATATGTTATCCTAATCTTTTCTACCTTCTCTTTGTCATCCTAATCTTTATTACCTTCTCATTGTTTGTTACCTGAATCATCTTTACCTTTGACTAATTAACCTTCTTTGCGTGTTGTTATCCATCAATCTTTACCTTTCGGCTTTGTCATCCTTTACAATCCTTTTGTTTACCTCTCAAGACTAATCTGAAGCCTATCGAATTCTCTCAAAATTTCTAATACCTTTAACTTATGTTGTCTTCGGTTGCCTCACGGTTCCCTTGTTTTGACGATGCAAAGTTACGATTGTTTACGCACACAACAAAGCAAAGCAGCTGTTTTTTTCATTATTCACTTTCATTTTTGATGTAAGTCAATACAATTGTGTTCGCACACACTATCTGAAGCTATTTTATGGTCTATACTAAAGCAAAATGGACAATCATGATTAATACAGGTAATCATAATTGTCCATTGTCTATGAATTTCAAACTTGAAGAATGCTTATATACATTATTATTCGTATATCCACTCTCCGCATTTCTGTGCCTCACCGCCTTTGGCAGGAGCCTTGCTTGCAGAATGGTTGGCATGATAATAAGCTACAAGCTCTACGTCGAAAACGAGTGTAGAATAGGCTGCACCCGGATTTGTGAGCGAGCCATAACCCAACTGGTGAGGAATGTATACACGCCACTTGTCGCCAATATGCATATACATAAGAGCAGTAGAGAATCCTTTCACAACAAGCCCCATTGAGAATGTCGCAGGTATGGCAGTTGCCTCATTAAACTCATCGCCGCTCCACGACTTGTCGAACATATAGCCATCAGGATAGCTGGTCGAAGGCAAGAGTCTGCCACTGTAGTGCACCTTCACCGAATCGGTGTAGATGGGACAGCCTGAACCTTTACCCTCATTGAGCACGTTGACGAGCACATGGTCGTAGCTATGTGTAGCCACATTAGCTTCAAGATTCCACGTACGCAACACCTTCCACTCTTTGTTGCCTCCATCAACAAGCGACTTCACCTCGGCATACTTCTTGTCGAAGAAAGCCTCGTTGGTTGCTTGCCAGTTGGGAAATTCCTCAACCTCGTTATCGGTCTCACTGCACGACGACAATCCCGCTGTCAGCACAGCCACGAATGCGAAGAGGAGATATATACTGAATTTCTTCATCTAAATGTTTATAGTATCTATATATATAATGTATAGTATGGGCTGCACGGGGTGTTGATGCAACTTTACTGGAGCTTCTTCAGCAAGCTTGTGATGCTCACCTTATCCTCAATGATGCTCTGGAGCTGGTCGATGCTCACACGCTCCTGCTCCATTGTGTCGCGGAAACGCAGAGTCACGGTATTGTCCTTCAATGTGTCGTAGTCTACAGTCACACAGTAAGGAGTACCCACAGCATCCTGACGACGGTAACGCTTGCCGATAGTATCCTTCTCATCATAGTGAGTGTTGAAGTGGAACTTCAAGCTGTTCACAATCTCGCGAGCCTTCTCTGGCAGTCCGTCCTTCTTTACAAGCGGCATAACAGCGAGCTTTGTAGGAGCCAATGCCGGCGGCAGGAGCAATACAACGCGTGTCTCGCCATTCTCAAGCTTCTCCTCCTTGTATGAGTGACACATCACGCTGAGGAACATACGGTCTACACCGATAGATGTCTCGATGACATACGGAGTGTACGACTCCTTGGTCTGAGGATCGAAGTACTTGATAGAGCGGCCTGAGAACTTCTCGTGCTGTGTAAGGTCGAAGTTGGTACGGCTGTGCACACCCTCAACCTCCTTGAAGCCAAACGGCATGCGGAACTCGATGTCGGTAGCCGCGTTAGCATAGTGAGCGAGCTTCTCGTGATCGTGGAAGCGATAGTTCTCTGCACCGAAACCAAGATTCTGGTGCCACTTCATACGAGTCTCCTTCCACTTCTGGAAGTATTCAAGCTCTGTGCCAGGCTTAACGAAGAACTGCATCTCCATCTGCTCGAACTCGCGCATACGGAAAATGAACTGACGGGCAACAATCTCGTTACGGAAAGCCTTACCAATTTGGGCGATGCCGAAAGGAATCTTCATACGACCAGTCTTCTGAACATTCAGATAGTTTACAAAGATACCCTGTGCTGTCTCCGGACGCAGATAAACCTTGCTTGAGCCATCAGATGTCGAACCCATCTCTGTAGAGAACATGAGGTTGAACTGACGCACGTCGGTCCAGTTCTTTGTGCCGCTGATAGGGTCTACAATCTCCTCGTCTATGATAATCTGCTTCAGCTCTGCGAGGTCTGGTCCCTGCATAGCCTGAGTGTAACGCTCATGCAAAGCATCACGCTTCTGCTGATGCTCTATCACGCGAGCATTGGTAGCGCGGAACTGAGCCTCGTCGAAGCTCTCGCCAAAACGCTTGCGGGCCTTGGCTATCTCCTTCTCTATCTTCTCGTCATACTTTGCAATCTGGTCCTCGATGAGCACATCGGCACGATAGCGTTTCTTTGAGTCGCGGTTGTCGATGAGAGGGTCGTTGAAAGCGTCAACGTGTCCGCTGGCCTTCCATATAGTGGGGTGCATGAAGATAGCAGAGTCGATGCCCACGATATTCTCGTGGAGCAGAACCATGCTCTTCCACCAGTATTCCTTGATGTTGTTCTTGAGTTCAACGCCATTCTGACCATAGTCGTACACTGCGCCGAGACCGTCATAAATCTCACTGCTTGGGAACACGAAACCGTACTCCTTGCAGTGGCTCACGATTTTCTTGAAAACGTCTTCTTGTGCCATTTTTTATGTGTTTTGTTATTCCTTAATATCTTTATTAATATGCCCTCTTCAGGCTATACTATACAATTAGAATGCAAAGTTACGCTTTTTTGGCTGATTTTATAACGTTTAGGGAGTTAAATGTTATAAAACAGCAGCTATCGCAAACACTCTATAGCTTATACATGCCTTTATCCACACGATTGCCACAAATAACAATCGTATGGATAATGATGTAGATATGTAATGTTGGCGTTTATTCATATAATATATGGCAATAAATAAATCATTTCTTCTGCGCTTCTTTTAGCACGTTGTTCACAACACCCAACAATTGTTCGGTGTTTTTGAGAATATGCTTATAAAACTCAGCTTTCTGCTCCTTGGTATAATTAATATGGCTGTCGGCAATGAGCATTGCAAAACCTGTTATTGAGTCGAGCGATTCTTTCACATTACAGCTCATGCTCTGTATTAGTGTTGTCTTCACTCGGTTGGCTGCCTCAGCACGGTCGCGGGCTTCAACAAGCTCTTCGTGATTGCGCTCGAGTTGTGCATGAGTTTCGTTCAGACGCTTGGTCACTTTCCTATGGAAGCGCAAGTACCACAGCAACAATACCAATATGAAAAGCATGGCAGTTGCCACAAGTCCTACACGCACCTTCTGAGTTTCGTGCTTTGCTCGTTGGTCAGCAATCTTTATTTTCAGCCGGTCGGCCTCGAGTTTTTTATTTGAATATTGCAAATGCATCATCTGTGTCCTTGTTCGCATACGGCCTAATTCGAGCGAAGAGTTGCGTAGCGAAAGTTGCGAATTGGCAAGTGCAAGATTAGTGTTGTCTATTTCTGCCTGGCGAGTCTGGTTCTGCAACAGTTGGCGGTTGAGCATAAGGTTGATGTTCTCTATCTCGTTTTTTCTGTTCACAAAAGCAGCGTTAAATTTTGCCAACTCATGAGTGTTAAAGAAATCCTTTTCACGCAACCATGTCCTATAAAAATATTTCTTCTGCTGAGCAAGAGATGTATAATCGCACATTGCCTCACTACACATCATCTCCAGACGTAGACTGTCACGATTCATATGCAGAGAATTCCTTATACGCCTACGTGCCTCATCATAGTTGCCATCCAATATCTCCCACATTACACACATCTGTTTGTCCGCAGGCACCATTTTGGCAGCGTTTTTATCCACATTATACATTTTGATGTATTGTTTGCAATGCTCACGTGCCTCGTCGTATTTGCCAAGCTTCATCTCTGCAAACACCGCATTGAATAACAAGCGCTTACGAGTGGATTGAGTTTTTGCAATACGGAGTCCTTCCTCGGCCGTCTCCTCCATGCGCTTATAATCAAACATAAAACTGTAGTTGTCACTCATCTTGCGGTATACTGTAGCCATGTCTTGATTATGAAGATACGTATTACCTACATTCAAAGCCTCCTCAAGCATCTTGTTCGACGAGCCGAACTCAAGAAAGGCAGTGTACACCTGCGAAAGGCATGTGAGTCCATAGAAAAGTCCGAGCATATCGTTCTTACTGCGTGTTTCTGCTTCCAACTTTAATACATACTTGTATACTTCAAGGTGTCTATTTTTTGATAAAAAATAAGTAACGGTATTGGTAATGCCAAAATAATAGTACTGTCGATAACCAGTAGCAAGAGCCTTGTCCTGCATAGACTTCACAGCTTTCAAGAACTCCCCCTCCTTATCATCTTCATAAAAATAATACAGCATCGGAATGCTTAGTGCGAGGCATTGAGCCTTGCCGTCGTTCAAACGCACAGCATCGTCATACAGTTGCTTCGCCAACACCAATCCCTCGTCGGTTGTACGCTTATTGTAGGCATTGTTGTAGAGCGGATATAGTTGGTCTTTTATGCCATAAGGGTTGTTCTGGGCATGGAGCAATGACCCTAAAAGAATGCACGACATTAGGACAAGAGTGCGTAGCACCACACCCCTACCCTTATTTCTGCCGTTAAGCAGAACATATTTGCCATATTCTTGTAGCTTTATCATTATTTCTTTTTATAATTTCAATATACCATTCACTATTTGCAGCAGAGCGGCATTATCGGCTTGTATCTGTGTTATCATCTCCTTTTTCTGCTCCGTTGTCAACGTCCTGCCTTCGTTGGCAAGACGACACGACAGCGAGGTTATGCTGTTGAGCGGACTGCGTATGTCGTTGCTCATATTGTTGATGAAGTCCGTCTTTACATTATTTGCCTTCTCGGCATGATGCTTCGCCACAACAAGCAAATCGTGGTTGCTCTTAAGGTCGCGGTGAGTGTCCTTAACATCAGCAAGCAGCGAGGCACGCGTCTTGAGATAAACACCCAATCCGAAAACCATTGCCAAACCAAGTCCTGCTCCAAGTATGGAAAGCATACTTCTGAAGTCATTGTGTGCCTTCGCTACAACGAGCTTGTTCTTAAGACGCGAAGCCTCAAGCTTCTTACGGTTGTAAGAAAGACGCATGATGTCGGTTTCAGAACAAGTGCGAAACAGTTCAAGCGACGAGTTGCGCAATGTCAGTTGGGCATTGGCAAGCTTCAGGTTTGCATTATGCAATGCTGTCTCCTTGCGTTTGGCATCCTCATCCTGTCGTATGGCAAGCAACTTCTGGTTTTGCATATTTATGCCCATGTTGATGATACGCGCATTAATGTCGCCAAAGTTATAAATATTCCACTTGTCAATGTCTGCCATTTGAGCACGGTAGAAACTATCCTGTGCGGCAGCAAGAGTAGTATAGTCGCCCTTAATGCGATAGCATTCATGCAGGTAGCGTTGCACCATGTCGGTCTGGCGCATTCTCTTGAGATAATGGATAGCACTGTCTGCATCGCCGTCGTGCATATATTTCAACATTGCCATGGAACGTTCCTCCGCATCGCGTGATGTTGGGCTCACGTTCTTCTTTAGCTCCAAATAAGCAGAATAGTACTTATTAAAGACATCGCTCTTTTTAAGCATGAAAGCAGCCTCGCATATGACACAGATGGTGCGCTGCTTAGTTATAACAGAGCTGCTATGCTCATAGCCCTTTATGCCATAAAGCAGCATGTTGTCGAAATCATAAACCTCATTATAGCATTCGGCGAGCTTGCGGTAGAGATTGGATTTCTCCACATCAAGTCCTACCCTGTCGCGCAGCTCCAAAGCTTTATGATAGTTGTCGATGGCAAGATATGTATCGCGTGTTGCGCGGCTCACCTGTGCGAGGGCATTAAGTACCGAATAGATACCGAAATAGTGGTTGTGGCTGCATGCAAAATCGGCTACTTCGTGAATGTATGTTATAGCATCGTCTATTCGCCCCGTCACCAAAAGAAAGTTCACCTTGTTTGAGAAACCATAATAATAGTATTGCTCAATATTGCATTCCAATGCCTGCTTTTGCAGTTGATCCACAGCATTGAAAAATTGTTCGGGATGTTTGCGTTGATAATACCAATAAGTCACGGGCAATGTAAGTGCCATACATTGTGCCTTAAAGTCGCCCATCTGCACAGCCTTACTATACATGTCGCGAGCCATGTCGAGCGATTGTGGTTTTGTGCCGACACGATAGGCCTCCACATATATATTATATAGACTGTCATTGATGCCATAGGCATTTGTCTGCCCATTCGACGGACACACAATAGCAAAAGCGACAGCTATCAATGATAGCAGTCGCCAAAGACTTTTAGGGCAATATTTATTTAAATGTGTATGTCCTGTCATTCTATTTCTATTAGCCATTGAGGCACTATGCCTTTATCGAGAACAAGAATCTTGCCCCACCTGTATATGTGGTGTCGAGATAAATGCTGCCTCCAAGCAAGTCGGCGATAATGCGACAAATATGGAGTCCGAGACCCAGACCTTGCTTAAACTGGTCGAGTTTCGTGAAGCTCTTGAATATCTCCTCTGCCTTGTCCCTTGGCACACCAATACCGGTGTCGGTGACGCTGAATGTCACCATTCCAGGAGTCGACTTCGTTGAGCATCCAAGCGTGATAGTGCCATTAGTAGTATTCTTCTCCGCGTTAGACAGCATATTGACAAGCACCTGCACCACACGTTTCACGTCGGTGTGTATCTGCATGTTGTCAAGCTCGTCAGTTTCGAGTTGCATTTTCACCCCAGGCAACTTGTGCTGTCCTGACAGCGACATAGCCTTGAGGCATATCTCGCCTATTGTCACGCTGCGATATTGCAGGTTGTAAGTGCCACTCTCAAGCTGTGCCGTGTCGAGCACATCGCCCACAAGCATTATCAGGTTGTCGGAATTGGTCTTGATGCGCTCACCGAAGTCGTTGCGCATGTCCTCGTCCATCGAGCCGTCGTCGCCGGCTATAAGCTCGGAGAATCCCACTATGGCATTTAGCGGAGTGCGTATCTCATGACTCATGTTCTGGATGAACACCGTCTTGACACGGTCGGCAGCCACAGCCTTCTCCTTTGCCAACAAGAGTTCGTCGTTATTGCGCTCAAGTGTGTCGTTGGCACGTTCCAGTCGATGCATAAGCTTGCGTCTGTTCCATATATATATAGCTACGGCAATAAGCAGGAGCACTCCTATGGCAAATGCCGACATGAGCAGCGCGTCGTGCAATCGTTTCTGTGCCTTCTCGGCGTTAAGCTCATGTAGCAATTTGTCTGCCTCAAGTTGCTTGTTGTCGTACGACAACCGCAATAGATCGGAGTTTGACTTTGCCTTGCGCAACTCAAGCGACGAGTTGCGCAGCGTGAGCTGGGTGTTGGCAAGCTTAAGGTGGGTGTTGGTAAGCTCCGTGGTCTGGCGTTGGGAGAGCAAGTTCTGTCTATCCATCTCAAGTCGTTGGTTTTCATACTCAAGTTTCTGGTTTACAAAACGGGCATTCATCTCCATGAAGTTGTTCGAGCGCACACTGTCCTGTGCCTTTATACGCGAGCGATAGAGCGTTGTCTGCGCGTTGGTCATCTCAAGATAGTCGCCCACAAGACGGTTGTACTCTATCCACAGACAGTACTTTCGGTACATACCCTTTCCTGGGAAATTGGCAATGCAATCCTTTGCCTCATCATATCTGTTGCTATACATAAGGTTCATGATGCCCATCTCGCACTCATTCGGATCCGAAGCTCTTGGATTAGCCTCACGGTTCAGAAGTGCAGTGTATCGGTCGTAATATTCCTTAAACTTATCATACTTATCAAGCATGAACGATGCATAGGCTGCATTGCGCAACAGCTGTTCCGTCTGGTCGTTGGTGCGCGAATGCTCCAACCCCTTCACAGCATTGTCATACATCTCCTGAAAGCGGGAAAGCCCCTCGTAGCAACTGGAAAGCTTAGTGTAGAGCGGTGCCACATTTTCCATAGGCAAGTTTTTCTGCGCATATTCAAGGGCACTACTGTATTTTTCCACAGCAAGCCCTATCTCCATGCGCACTTTGTGCACCAATCCAAACATATTGAGCGTTGAATACACTCCATACTTATGATTGTTTTTCTTGGCAAACTCCGACTTGCTTTGTATATAGGTAAGGGCCTCGTACATACGATGGCGCAGCAAGAGATAGTTCACACGGTTGGAAACACCAAAGTAGTAGTATTTCTCCTGATGATACTGCAGAGCCTTGTCAAGCAATTCGTTCACCGCCTTCTCAAACTCAGCATCGTTGCGCTCATTATAATAATAGAGCATAGGTATGGTGAGTGCGAGCACCTGTGCACGGTGGTCGCCAATGATAGCGGCACGACGATACATTTGCAAGGCGAGGTCGCGTCCCTTCTTTGTAGTACGCTGACGGAACGCCTGGTCGTACATCGAATATAACTGGTCGTTGATTTTTAACGGATTGTTCTGCGCGCGGCACGGCACGGCAAATGACATAGCAGCCACAATAATGAGCAACCTCCATGACATTTTCGTAAGGTGTCGTATCAGAGCAAATTCGTTTGTCATATCACTATTCTTAATTTTTGATATTAATTATTCCCCTCGCTTTTCTTCAGAAGGTCCTTCAGTCGCATACGGAGTTGTGGCATACATACCGGCTTGGCCATGTAAGCGTCCATTCCCGAGGCAAGAATCTTCTCCTCGTCAGCACTTGTGGCATAAGCAGTGAGAGCAAGTATCGGAGTGTTTGGCGACTTCTTCTTGATTATAGCAGAGGCCTCATAACCATCCATCACTGGCATGTTGATGTCCATGATAACGAGCTTCGGCTTGAAGGTGTCGAAGGCTTCCACCGCCTCCTTGCCGTTCCAGGCATGGAAGAGATTGTACTCGCGCGAGAGTATAGCACTTACGAGTTTGAAGTTGCTCTCATTGTCCTCAGCCACGAGTATGCGCACCTTCTGGTCCTCAGCAATCACCTTGTGCGACATTGGCTGTATTGGCTGTTTGGGCTCCTCCACTACTGGTTCCGAATCCTCTTTCTCTTTTGCCGTTGAGTCGTAAGGAATGGTGAAGAAGAATGTTGAGCCTTTGCCCAACTCCGACTCAGCCCATATCTTTCCGCCAAACTTAGTCACGATACTCTTGCATATCGAGAGTCCGAGACCGTTGCCTTTCATGAAGGCGTTGAGCTTGACAAAGCGGCCAAATATGTCTTCGAGGTGGTTGGGGTCGATGCCCGAGCCTGTGTCCTTGACATAGAACTCAAGCATATTGCCCTTCTGCTTGTAACCCATGGTGATAGAACCGCTGTCGGTATACTTTATGGCGTTGGTCACAAGATTAGTGATGACCTGCACCATACGGTTGCGGTCGAGATTAAGCGTACACTTAGGCAAACCCAGCTCACATCGCATTGTGACAGGTTTATCCGGGTCAAGGCGCAGGCGCAGCGATTCCTCGGTCTCCTTCATCAAGGCGTTCACATCGAAGTCTTTGTCAATATACTCCATGTTGCCAGCTTCTATCTTCGATATGTCGAGGATGTCGTTTATGAGCTGCAACAATTGTCCGCTGTTCGACTGGATAATACGCGAGTATTCCTCCTGCTCCTCCTTTGTGTCGGCTCCGCACAATAGTTCTGAGAATCCCACAATGGCATTGAGCGGAGTGCGTATCTCATGGCTCATGTTGGCAAGAAACGCCGATTTAAGACTGTTCAGTTCCTCTGCCTTCTTCTTGGCATCAGTAAGCACCTTCTCCATCTGCTTGCGCTTGGTGACAAGTTGTATAGAGCCTTCGAGTGTCTTAAGGCGACCGTTTGCATCGCGCTCGCCCGGAACCACACGCACCTCATACCATTCGGTTTGCTTACCGTTGCCACGGTCCTCACTACACTCCATGTCATATTTCACTCTCTCTATCGAGCCATTTATCAAGTCGTCGAGCAAATGGCGCAATTCATCGCGCGACTCCTGCGGGAATTTTGCAAAAGTCTCGTCGCCGTCTGTGGTTACATATTTCAAGGCTTGATTAGAAGCCCCCTCACGGTCGAGTTCGAGTCGGGTGATAAGCTGTGTGCCCACATATATCTTTATAGGAGTGATATGGCTTATCTCAAGTGCCTGCTCCATCTGGCGGCGCAGTCCTTGCAATGCGTCCTGCGTCTTGTGAAGGTTGGAACTGTCGATAAGGAAGTACTCCACTAAGTTGGTGTTAGGGCGTATCTTTGCCACACAGTCGTAGAAGATATTGGTGTCTTTCTCAAAATACTGGAAGTTGACAAGATTGCCAAGCTGTTTCGCCGAGTTGGCTGCACCAAGAAACGCCGACTGTCCGCCCGGGAAGAAGTCGCTGCTGTATTTGCCAACGGGCGACACTCTGCCAGGTATGAAGTCAAGACAACGCTTGTTGATTTTGCACACCTTCAGGTCAACAACGGTGCCATTGTTGTCGTATACCATCTCTTCGAGATAGTAAAGGATTGGTAACGAGTCGATGATGTCATCAACACCTTTGTTTTCATCAGTTTTCTCCACCTTCTTAGCACGTCTGAAGGCGAAATGATAGATCAGGATACACGCGAGTGCTAACGCGATTGGTAGGATTACATTGTAAATAATCATAGCTATCATATTTGTAAAAGTATTTGAAATTGGCACATGCCGTTGCTGCCACGCTCACACACCACAGCCCCGTTCATCTTAGAGGCTAACTCAAGAGCTATCTCAACGCGCATGTCTGTTGTTTCTGTGTCTTCGTCAGCCGTGCGTGTGGCTATTACGATATTGGTGAGTCCGCCGTCTACACTGGCGTTCACCTGCACGTCGCCAGTACTCAATCTGCATGCGTAGGATATGAGATTGATGAGCACGGCACGAAAGAGAGCAGGGTCGGCCGACACACTTGCATCATTGTTTAGATTGATGCGCCATGTCACTCCACGAACTGCCGTAGCGGGCTTTATCAGACTTATTACATCGGAGAGCGTGTCGTTCACCGAAATCTTGGCGTTGCGCACATAATAGTTTTTCATACGTCGCACAGTCCAGTTGATAAGTCCTTGTGCCGAATGGTCGCTCTCGTTCAGCAAGTCGTCGTTCACAAGTTCTATTGGCACACAAAGCGCCATCTCTGTGAGCAAACGCGACCAGTTGTCCTGTTTCTGGCAAGCCACAAAGGCAAGCAGACGCATAGTATTGTCGTAGTGTGCCGAGGACGACACTATGTTTTCTTCCTCCTCACGCTCCTTGCGATTGGTAGCAAGCGTTATTTGCGATTGTATTGTGGATATCAGGCGATCCTGCACGAATGGTTTCGTGACAAACTCATTGGCTCCTGCCTCCAATCCCTCCTTTATGTCGGCATCGGAGTTCAGCGCCGAAAGCATTATTATAGGTATATCGCGTGTCATAGGGTTGGCACGCACGGCACGTGTAGTCTCAAAACCATTCATGTTGGGCATAAGAATGTCCATCAAGATACAGTCGGGCTTTTCGTGTGTTAATATATCAAGAGCCTGCTGTCCACTACTCGCGCTGATGACTTTGAACTTCTGCTTGGCGAGCATTCCTTTCACCAGCAACACGTTCACAGGCACATCATCAACAACGAGTACGGTACATTGTGAATTATCTGTAGCCATAATATTGTTGTTTTGTCTATTGTTGATTGTTACACTTTGTCAGAACGTTCTGCACAATTATAAAAACGGCTTGTCGTTATTTCAAAAACAAACGTCCCAATTCTTTGCAAAGTTAGGAAAAATAATTGTCATTATATCACTTTTACAACGATTTATTTTCCATATCGTAAAAAGAAAAATAACTTGGAATACAAAACAGAAATAATGCTACATTTTTCCAAATTGAGAAACAGAGAGTTATATAACTTCGGAGCGTTAGAAATAACATTTTTGAGCAATTAAAAGAAACAAGAAAACAGACAATACTTAGAGTGGTCAACTAAAATCGTCAAACCACATGACAACAAGATTTACCGCTTGACGTGTATTTCTGTTTTCTCGGGAGGTAAATTTTGTTTCCTCGGGAGGGAACAAAATTTACCTCCCGAGAAAACAGAAAAATGATTACCAAATTTGTGCTCTCTTCTTCTTGTCCAGGAAGAGCTTGTCGCCCTTCTTCACATTGAATGCCTTATACCAAGCGTCTATCTGTGGCAAGGCGGCATTAACACGAGCCTCAGCAGGTGAGTGAGGGTCGGTCTTAATCTGACGGTCGATGAACTCAGGACGTGCGTTGCCTGCCCATACTGTAGCCCATGAGAGGAAGAATCGCTGCAATGGAGTGAAACCGTCGATTGTCTTGGCTGCCGACGGGTTCTCCTTGAGCACATTCTCAAGGGCGCGGAGTGAGATGTTAAGGCCACCATTGTCGCCGATGTTCTCGCCGAGAGTCAGCTTACCGTTGATCTTCTTGCCAGGCAGAGCCTCTACATTCGAGAAGTAGTCTACGAGCACCTTTGTGCGAGCCTCAAAGTTCTTCTTGTCGGCTGCCGTCCACCAGTCATGCTGGTTGCCGTTCTTGTCGAACTGCGCGCCCTGGTCGTCGAAGCCGTGCGACATCTCATGACCAATCACACCACCAATACCACCATAGTTTACAGCCTCGTCAACATTGGGGTCGAAGAAAGGAGGCTGAAGAATGGCTGCCGGGAAGCAGATTTCATTGGTGGTAGGATTATAGTAGGCGTTGACAGTCTGCGGAGTCATTTGCCACTCTGCCTTGTCCACCGGCTTGTTCACCTTGCGCGAGATATAGTCCTTCGAAAGGAACGCTGAGATATTCTGCATGTTCTCAAGCAACGAGAGCGACTCGTCAATGTCAAGTCCGCTGTAGTCCTTCCACTTGTCAGGATAGCCAATCTTCACGATGAAGTTGGCGAGCTTGTCCTGGGCCTGAGCCTTTGTGGCAGCCGACATCCATGTAGCCTCATCAATGCGCTGCGAGAGGGCTGTCTGCAGGTTCTTCACAAGTTTAATCATCATTTCCTTGCTTGATGCGGGGAAATACTTCTCTACATAGAGCTTGCCGATAGCCTCTCCAAGCACACCGCTTACAAGGTTGGTGGCACGCTTCCAGCGAGGACGGTCCTGCTGAACGCCCGACATTACACGGCTCAACTCAAAATCGGCCTTGCGGAAATCATCGCCAAGATAGCCTGTCTGGCTTGCCACAGCGTGTGCCTCGGCATAAGCCTTGAGGTCGTCGAGCGGCTCGTCGGCAAGAATCTTCTCCACTTCGTGGATAGGCTCAATCTGACCAACGTCGATGTGAGAGAATGGAGGGAATCCCTGAGCGAGGAAGAAGTTGCCCCAGTCAATGCCTGGGAAGTCCTTCACAAGCTGGGCATAAGTCATCTTATGATAGTTGGCCTGCACGTCGCGAAGCTCCACCTGGCTCTTGCTTGCCTTGGCAATGCGGGTCTCTATGCGCATTGTGGCATCAGCCTTGCGCTGAGCTGTAGCCTCGTCGTTGCCTGCGAGAACAAGAATCTGCTTGATATATTTAGCATAAGCATCGCGCACTGCCTTCACCTGAGCGTCGTCAGAGAGGTAGTAGTCGCGCTCGCCAAGTCCGAGTCCACCCTGACCCAAACCAACGAGATTGTTGGCTGCATCCTTCATGTCGGCTCCGACACCGGCACCGAACATCAAGCATCCTACGCCACGCGCGTCGAGCTGGGCTATAACAAGCTGATACTCGCGACGGTCGCCAATGGCGTTAATCTCCTTGAGGATTGGCTGCAATGGAGCAGCACCCTCGCGATTGAGGCGCACGCTGTCCATGGCAAGGTTGTAGAGCGAGCCTATCTTCTGTCCGAGCGAGCCTTTAGGCTGCTGCTTAGACGAATACTCGTTGATGAGACCGAGAATGCGCTTCTGGTTCATCTCGTCGAGGTCGGTGAACGAACCATTGCGTGCATGCTCCGCATCAAGCGGATGTGCCTTGCGCCAGCCACCGATAGCATACTCATAGAAGTCGTTGCCGGGCTTTACAGACTTGTTCATGTAGTCTGTGTTGATGCCCTTCGAGGTCTGCGCACCTGCCGACACGGCTGCGGTCAGCGAGAGTGCAAAAAGAATTGTTCTTACGTTCATTATTATTAATTAATGTTTGTTGTTTCGTCTTACAAATTGACTACATATTTATTATATTGAACTGCAAATTTACAGATTTTACTACACACTAAGGCTTTTTATTAGGAATAGTTAACAACGAATTGACATTCAGGAAACCATAATGAAGATATTGCTATCTACATCACAGCGGGTCAACGTCGAAGAACACCGTCATTGCTGCATAGCGTTTGTCCTGCAGCAAGGCGGCACGGGCTGCTGCCATGTGCCTACGGGCAAGACTTAGGTCGATGCCAAGTTCAAGCTTCAGCACAATCTTGCGTATCGACTCTGTCTTGACTCTTGCCACAGAGGGTTTGTCTGGACCAAGCACTCGCTCACCAAACGACTGACGCAGACGTGACGCCAACTCAACTGCAGCCGACTCCACTGTAGACTCATACTTAGAGCGCAAATAGACATAGACGAGATGGAAGAAGGGTGGGTAACTGAACATGCGGCGTTCCTCAAGCAAGTCGCGCGAGAAGGAGGCGAAATCGCCCGTCACTACCTGATGAATCACAGGCAAATCGGCACTCTTCGTTTGCAGTATCACCAGTCCTTGCTCTCCTCTTCGCCCTGCCCTGCCACTCACCTGCGACAGCATCATGAAGGCATGTTCGTAGGCACGGAAGTCGGGATAGTTGAGCATGGTGTCGGCATTGAGAATGCCCACCACGGACACATTGCCAAAGTCGAGTCCCTTCGAAATCATCTGCGTGCCAATGAGTATGTCTGTGCGTCCGTTGGAGAAGTCGTTTATGATGCGCGAATAGGCATTGCGCGAGCGGGTGGTGTCTAGATCCATTCGGAATATTCGGGCTTCTGGAAACAGCTCTCTCACACGGTCTTCTATCTTCTCGGTGCCATAGCCACGCCCTATAAGTTCGGTGCTCTCGCAGTTAGGACATTGCCGGGGCACGGCATAGGTGAATCCGCAATAATGGCATGTGAGCACATTCATCGAGCGATGATAAGTGAGCGACACGTCACAATTCTTGCACTTAGGCACCCATCCGCACACCTTGCACTCCACCATCGGGGCAAAGCCACGGCGGTTCTGAAACAGAATCACTTGCTTGCGGTTGCTCAGAGCCGAGCGCATAGCCTCAAGCAAGTCGGGCGAGAACGCTCCGCGCATCATCTTGCGGCGGTAGAGGTCCTTGGTGTCAACCACCTTTATCTCGGGCATTGCCACATTGCGATAGCGTGTGGTGAGCTGCACATATCCGTATTTGCCCGTGGTTGCGTTGTAATAACTCTCCATCGAGGGTGTGGCTGTGCCGAGCAGCACCTTTGCTCCTTCATACATTCTTGCAAGCATTATGGCTGCCGAACGCGCATGATAGCGCGGGGCAGGGTCTTGCTGCTTGAAGGATGTCTCATGCTCCTCGTCCACTATTACGAGTCCAAGGTGTGTGAAAGGCAGGAATACCGCCGAGCGCGCGCCGAGAATCACGTCGTAAGGTTCATCCGACAGCTGCTTCTTCCATATCTCCACACGCTCAGCGTCGCTATACTTTGAGTGATAGATGCCAAGACGCGAGCCAAACACATGTTGCAGCCGGCGTGTCATCTGCACCGTCAGAGCTATCTCTGGCAGCAGATAAAGCACCTGCCTACCCTCGTCAATTGCTTTCTGAATAAGATGTATGTAGATTTCTGTCTTGCCGCTCGACGTCACACCATGCAGCAACACCACGTTCTTGCTCATGAACTGCACCCCTATCTGGTTCATGGCATCCTGCTGTGCCTCGCTCAACGGCTGTATGTGTTCGGGATGATACTCTCCTCCTCCACCTATACGCCCCACCTCACGGTAGTAAACCTCAAGAAACTTTCGGCTTATGAGTTGGCGAAGCACAGCGTCCGAGGCACCTGAGGCGTTGAGCAACTCGTCGCAAGCCACATCTTGTATATGGTCGGGCGGCGTATCGCCGTCTATCTGGTCCCAATGCGACAGTTGCAGATAGGTGTTGAAGGTCTGCTGTTGCTTTAGTGCCTTGCCAAGTATGGTCAATGCAAGATGCAGGTTCTGCTCTGTGCGCAGATTGGCAGGCAGCGTCACACAGCGCACAGTCTTTGGACGATAGTTCTCCTCTGCCTTCAGTCCGGCAGGAAGAGCCGCCTTAAACACATCGCCAAGTGCCGACATGTAATAAGTCGATATCCATTGCCACAGCCTTAACTGCCGCTCAAGCAACACAGGCTCCTGATCTATCACCTGCAAGATGTCGCGCGTCTCGAAGTCGGGCTTCACGTCATGCGTACGCACAGCCATGGCGGTGTAGGTCTTCGACTTTCCCAATGGCACAAGTACGCGCACACCAAGCCTCACCCCTCCGGCAAGGCTCGCCGGAAGAGAGTAAGTGAATGTGCCCTCCAAGGGCAATGGAAGTATTACGTCAACGTAGTGCATAAGTTCCCTATTTCTTAGGCTCAGGATAAGAGATTCGCGTGTGATAGATAGCCTTAAGGCGTTCGATAAGCACAAGCTTGGCAAGTGCTATGTCGCGGAACGTGATGGGACACTCGCGGAAATAGCCTTCGCTCACGTCGCCATCGATTATCTTGTTCACGAGGTTGGAGATTGTCTCCTCGGTGTATTCGGGCAACGAGCGCGAGGCTGCCTCCACTCCGTCGGCTATCATTAGTATGGCCTGTTCACGTGTGAAGGGATTAGGACCTGGATATTGGAATGAAGCCGGGTCTACATCCTCGTCGGGATGCTCGTTCTTATATTTAATGTAGAAGTACTTGGTTATTCCCGTGCCATGATGGGTCACTATGAAGTCGCGTATTATCGTTGGCAGATTCTCGCGCTCTGCTATCTTAGCCCCCTCCACCACATGGTTGATGATGATACGCGCACTCTCACGATACGACATGTTGTCATGCGGATTCACGCCTGCCTGGTTCTCGGTGAAGAACACGGGGTCTACCATCTTGCCTATGTCGTGATACAGAGCGCCAGTACGCACAAGCAGCGAGTTGGCTCCTATCTTGTTGGCTATCTCGGCAGCAAGATTTCCCACAGTGATGGAGTGCTGGAATGTGCCTGGAGCCACCTCCGAGAGATTGCGCAGAATGCCTCGGTTGGTGTTTGAAAGCTCAAAGAGCGTCACACTCGACACGAAACCAAACATCTTCTCAATAATATACATCAGCGGATACGACAGCAGCAGGAACACTCCGTTTATAACGAAATGATAGTACATGTCGGGATCCATAAGCGTGAACTCACTGTCTTGAACAAGCTGCAACGCGAAATACACCAAGGCGCTGCCGAGGGCCACGAGTATGCCTGTCTTGAACACCTGGGCACGTCGGGTAAGCTCGCGCAAGGAGTAGATGGCTATAAGTCCTGCCACAATCTGGATGATGATGAACTCATACTGGTACTTCACGGCTATGGTGCAAATGAGTATCATTGTTACATGCGTGATAAACGCCGTGCGCGAATCCATAAACACTCTCACGAATATTGGAGCCATGGCAAAAGGCACGATGTAGACACTCATGTAGTTGTGGCGCATCATCAGCGACACTATCACGGGGAATAGCGTCATCAGCGTGTAGAGCATGGCTATGGCGCGCGGCTTGTTGAAGTAGTCGCGGCGGAAGAGCGCAAGATACATGGTGAAGAGCACAAGCATGAGCGTCACGAATATCACCTGTCCTATGAAGGTGCTCGTTATCTCGTTCTGTGTGGCTGAGCGGCGTTGCATCTCTCGCTCGAAGGAGTTGAGCACACGATAGGTGTATTCGTCCACTATGTCGCCACGGTCAATCACCTTCTGTCCGCTCATCACCATTCCGCTTGCGGGAGGTATCGACGACAGCAGGTCGTTTTTCTCCGTCTCCGACCTTTCCTTGTTATACACAAGGTTTGGCTCTATATAGTTGTTCAGGTTGCAGCGTTGCAATATTGGGCGCTGCTCTGCCACATAAGGGTCGGCGAACAGTTGCTCGTAGGCCGAGAGTGTGGAATAGAAATCTGTAAGAGGCGTGCTCTGAGCGTTGTTGCCTATCACCACACGCACCATAGTGGAGGAGTCGTTGTATATCTCGTTATACTCAGGCGTGTCCATGATGCCTGCCTGATAGAGCCTTTGCAGACGCTTGGCAATGATGCCCACATACTCATGTGGCAAACCGGGGATTCCGTTGCGGAAGTCGTTGGTGAATTTCTCCACTTCCTTGGTCTCCACTGTCTGGTCGTAGTTGTAGTAGGGCTGATAGGTCTCAAGCAGCGAGTCCTCCTGTTCCTTCATGGCCTCATCGGTCTTGTAGATAGGAAAATCGAACTTGGCTATAAACGAGCCATACATCCACGGCTTGCCCACATCGTAGCGGAAGCGTTGGCTTTCGTTGCGAGGCAAGAACCACACTATGAGCGTCACGGTGACGACAATCAGAGCCATTCGGCTGAGAAGATTGCGCCAAAAACGGCGGTTGTTATTGTCAATTCTGTACATACCTTAGTGTATTTAAATAATTCAGACTGCAATATTACAAAAAAAATGTGAATATCGTGGAAAAATGTACTACCTTTGTATCGAAAACAAAAAAACTCAACATATTATGTCAGATAGAAAAGTGAGGGTGCGCTTCGCACCAAGTCCTACAGGACCCCTGCACATCGGTGGTGTGCGTACAGCATTGTATAACTATCTCTTCGCGCGTCAGCATGGCGGCGACCTCGTTTTCCGTATTGAGGACACCGACTCTAACCGTTTCGTTCCTGGAGCCGAAGACTACATTATAGAGTCGTTCCGCTGGCTCGGCATCAAGTTCGACGAGGGCGTAAGCTTCGGTGGCGAGCATGGTCCTTACCGCCAGAGCGAGCGCCGTGCCATCTACAAGAAATACGTAGAGCAGCTTCTTGCCGACGACAAGGCCTACATCGCCTTCGACACTCCCGAGCAGCTTGAGGCTAAGCGCAGCGAGATACAGAACTTCCAGTACGACGCTCACACCCGTATGCAGATGACCAACTCGCTCACTCTCCCCAAGGAGGAAGTGGAGCGTCGCATCGCCGACGGCGAGCAGTATGTAGTGCGCTTTAAGGTTGAACCGGGCATCGAGGTACACGTGAACGACATGATTCGCGGTGATGTGAAGATCAAGAGCGACATTCTCGACGACAAGGTGCTCTACAAAAGTGCCGACGAATTGCCTACTTATCACTTGGCAAACATCGTCGACGACCACCTTATGGAAATCACCCACGTCATCCGTGGCGAGGAGTGGTTGCCTTCGGCTCCGCTTCATGTGCTCCTCTATCGTGCTTTCGGCTGGGAGGACACCATGCCTACATTCGCCCATCTGCCGCTGCTCCTTAAGCCAGAAGGCAAGGGCAAGCTCTCTAAGCGCGACGGCGACCGCCTTGGTTTCCCAGTATTCCCGCTTGAGTGGCACGACCCTAAGACTGGCGACATATCTTCAGGCTACCGCGAGAGTGGCTATTTCCCCGAGGCTGTAGTCAACTTCCTCGCCCTGCTTGGATGGAACCCAGGCACAGAGCAGGAGTTGTTCTCGCTCGACGAGCTCGTCAACCTCTTCGACATTCATAAGTGTTCAAAGGCAGGCGCACGCTTCGACTTCCAGAAGGGCATGTGGTTCAACCACGAGTACATGCTGCGCAAGTCGAACGAGGAGATTGCAAACCTCTTCGCTCCCATCGTTGCCAACAACGGTGTAGACGAGTCGATGGAGCGCATCACTCAAGTTGTGGCCATGATGAAGGACCGTGTGAGCTTCGTCAAGGAGCTTTGGCCATTGTGCTCGTTCTTCTTCATCGCGCCTACAGAGTACGACGCAAAGACAGCTAAGAAGCGCTGGAAGGAAGACTCTGCCAAGGTTATGGGCGAGCTTGCCGACGTGCTTGAGTCTATCGACGACTTCTCTATCGAGGGCCAGGAGCCTATCGTGATGAAGTGGGTAGAAGACAAGGGCTACAAGCTCGGCGACGTCATGAACGCCTTCCGTCTTGCCCTCGTGGGCATCGGCAAGGGTCCGGGCATGTTCGACATTTCTGCTTTCCTCGGCAAGGAGGAGACTATCAAGCGTCTGCGCAAGGCTATCGAGGTGTTGGGATAATAATCCCACACCTTCATTAAGGTGCAAAACTTTTCGATTATGTATAACATTGCAATTTACCTGTATCTCATTGGCGTTGCCATAGCAAGTCTCTTCAACGAGAAGGTGCGCAAGATGTGGCGTGGCGAGCGGCAGGCTATAAAGATACTTAAGGAGAAGGTCGACCCCACAGCCCAATATGTGTGGTTTCATGCTGCCTCGCTCGGCGAATTTGAGCAGGGCCGCCCATTGATGGAGCACCTACGACAGGAGCACCCAGAATACAAGATTCTGCTCACGTTCTTCTCGCCCTCAGGCTATGAGGTGCGCAAGGACTATAAAGGAGCCGACATCGTGTGCTATCTGCCCCTGGACACCATACGCAACTCACGACGATTCCTGCGTGCCGTGCGTCCCGTTATGGCTTTCTTCATTAAGTATGAGTTCTGGTACAACTATTTCCACATACTGCAACATCGTGGAGTGCCTGTCTACAGCGTGTCGTGCATATTCCGACCTAACCAGATCTTCTTCCGTTGGTATGGCAAGCAGTACGCTCGTGTGCTGCATTGTGTCACCAAGTTCTTCGTGCAGAACGAGGAGAGCCAACAGCTTCTTCAGGGCATAGGTATCGACCGCTCCGAGGTTGTGGGCGACACTCGCTTCGACCGTGTATTGCAGATACGCGACGCCGCAAAGCACTTGCCTATAGTAGAGGCTTTCCGCTATGGCTCTGTTGGAGGAAATTCAGAGGGCACACCCATCAAGACATTTGTTGCAGGCTCATCATGGGGTCCCGACGAGGATATCTTCATCCGCTATTTCAACGAGCGTCACGACTGGCGACTCATCATCGCACCTCATGTCATTAACGAGGAACATCTTCAGCAGATTCTATCGAAACTGCAACGCAAGACAGTACGCTACACTCAGACCACTCCCGAGGAGGCCGCCCAAGCCGAATGTCTCATCATCGACTGCTTCGGTCTGCTATCCTCTATATATAATTATGGTGACGTGGCTTACGTTGGCGGAGGTTTCGGTGTAGGCATCCACAATGTGCTTGAGGCTGCCGTATGGCACATGCCCGTGTTCTTCGGTCCCAACAACAAGCATTTCCAGGAGGCCCAATGGCTGCTTCAGTCAAAAGGTGGCATAGAAATCATGTCGTTCGACGACTTCAAGATTCAGATGGACCGCTTCATCGCTGCACCTGGGCTTATAAGAGAGCGAGGCAACGCTGCGGCAAAAGTTGTGGAGGAACACACTGGAGCCACTATGCGAGTGATGAACGATTGCTTCTGATTCATATAAAAAAAACACAGACAAAAGTAAAAACATTGCTTTACTATTGCCTGTGTTTTTTTATTTTCAAATAGCAAGCCGTATTAAGATTGCTATATATTCTCATTTATTTCACTACTATCTTCTTTCCTTCCACAACATATACACCAGGCTTGAGCCCACCCATATTGTTGGTCTGCGTCTTCATGCGCACTCCATCAATGGTGTATACGTCAAACTTATGTCCATTTGCCACAATCTCGCCTATTCCAGTAGGCTCGCTGTGAAGTGTGGCAGGTGCCGATTCGTTGTCGTCGGCATAAACAGCTGTCACCTGATAGAGATAGTATCCGTTTGCCGTACCCTCGTCGGTATAAGCAAGCTCTGAAGTAGAACCGAGCAACTTACCGTCTCTATACACATTGTATTTTACTGGCTTACCACCGCCTACATGATAGGTCACATCATCAATCATAAGGATATAGGCAGTTTCTGCCGGTGTCACATTGCGTATGGCAAAATGCTTTGCACCCTCTGGCAAGTCGGCTGTTATCTCCTGCCAGCTACCACCAGCCACCTCTACAGTCTTCAACAGTTCGAAGTTGTTGATGTCGGTGTCGCTCGTTGAATAACGTATTTCCACCTTCTGTTTCAAATCTACCAATTCGCCTGTCATCTGGTTTGTGGCAGTCACATTGTTGGCATAGAAGCTGATAGTCTGAGCGTCGCCGGGAAGAGCCGGACTGATGAGCCAGTCGTCATTATCCACAGTCTCCATATCAAAGGTGTAGATATTCATTATTGTACCGTGAACAGATGCGAGGAACTGGTTGCCTCCATGAGCATTGAAGGTGTTGATGCCACCCGATGTCAAATCCACCCCACCGAAGTCATGCGGATTGAACACAATATAGGCAAATGGCTCACCCTGGTTCTCATACATAATCTCATTACCGTTTCCGTCGTATACAAAATCACCTGCCGAGAGGCCTTCGTCGCCATCAAATGATGTCCATTCTCCAAAATCATAGAATTCCCACGGTGTGTAATCCTCGAAACCTTCGGTCTTGGCAGTCAAAGCCAACGGTTCGTCCCAAGCAATCACAACATTCTCACCTATTGTCTCGGCACGCAAGTTGCGCACTGGTTGCAAGTCGGGGGCTTCCACAAGCAGAATCTTCACAGCCTCATTGTTGCCTGCCATATTGTCGCCGTCTGCCTCAACAACAGCCTTTATAGCCAATTCGCTTGCTTCCTCAAGCTTGTCAACCTTATAATCAAACTCAAACACGCGCACGTCCAACGCATTGATAGGCTCATCCTGCTTAAGCTCTTCCACCTGACTGCCGTTCACATAGAGCTTCAGCTTATATGTGTCTACTGTCTCACTGCCTACGTTAGCTACTTTCACACGTACCTTTGTCGATTCATTTCGCTTCACCTTCTTATCCGTCTCAACCTCAGCAGCAAGGTCCTTGGCCGCAAAGTCGCCAATGCGTATATTATCCAAGTACAGCATCTTCTGTTCTTTGACATCCGACATATCCGTCAATGTGAATATTATCTGCACATATCGCTCACCCAAGAAAGCCGAGAGGTCGTGCCAGTTGGTTGTCCAATGGTCGTCTGCCTCGCTGATTTCCTGCTTTTTGAGCACTACCGGCTCCTTGCCAGGAGCTTTAGCCAAAACAGTGAAGGTTCCCGACTTTGTGCTTGTCATCTGCTTATAGGCAAGCATCGGATGCGTTGTTCCTGCCAATGATATCTTGAATGTCTTCACACCAACAGAGTCATTGCAGAATGTTTGCAGATACAGACTTCCTCCATCCTCGTCGGCAGCCTCATCTACGGAGCGTCCTGCGCCCGCCATTCCGAATGTTACGCCTTGTCCCTCGCCGAAAGGTATCAGGACATGACTCTCCTTGCCACCGGCAAAACTCTCGTGATATGGCACAGTCTCGGGCTTACCCAACAATATAGCGTTAGATATATTGGCACTGGTACTTATACCAGTTGCGTTTTCAGCTGTAACAGCCAATTCTATCTCCCTTGGATCTCCCTCGTCGGCTCCGAATCCCAAGTCGAAGTTCGTAACACCCTTTTCTGTCTTTGCCAACTCTTCTGCCAACTCCGGTTCTCCATAATTGTTGTAGGTGACAGACGATATATGGTATACAACATCATCGGGGAAGAAAGCACCATCATGAGCTGCTTTTGCAGCATCCCAAGAAAGCACCACCTTAGCAGGATCATCCGAAAGTATCGGATTTTCTGGTGCTGCAGGCAGGTCAAGACCTATATACGTCGAAGTAGTGAATGATTCACCATCACCCTCGTCGTTGTAAGGAATTAGAGTGAAAGCGTTAATGCCTGCTGCAGGAATGTCATCCACTGCCACTGTGTTTATGCTGCCTGGCTTGTCTGTCTTTACGTCAGCCACCAACTTGCCGTTGAGCATGAGCTTTACACCAGACAAAGCCGCCAATGCCGAACCATCGAATGCCTTTTCCGGAGATTTGAACTCCACAGTTGCCTTCAATGCAGCCGAGGCATCAGGAGTCACCTTCACATCTGTCACCATAGCTGGAGACTTGGCTTCGGGTGCTGCTGTCACAGAAATATCATCCACATAGAGTGCTATCGTGAACGGGTCGCTGATTGCGTGGAAACCTATATAGAACACTCCATCTTCAGCAGGCTGTATCTTCTGCACATACGACTTATATTCCGTATTCGACACATCCGTAGATTCGAGAACAGTATGTGTCATAGCCTCAACAGTGGCATCTGTGCCGTATTTCACCTCTATGCGCTCAGGATAAGTATTCTGCACACAGCGCAACTTGAAGTTCACATAATAGCTCTTGCCTGCTTTCAGGTTCAGTCCTGGAGTGATGAGCCAGTCATCTGCTTGGTTTTTGATGTTGTAGACATACATGGCAGCACCCTCACCATCATGCAAGGAGTGGTTCCACGTGCCGCTCTCGCCATACTGACCTGGTGCTCTGTCGCCATTGACATCAATCACAGTGAACTGTTCCCATTGGTCGGCCGTATTAAAGTCGGCACTCCACCCTGCATCAAAGACAGCAGAAGCCGACTTATAAGACTTTGCAACCAAAGCATTGCCAACAGCCTTACGATGTTTCTTACCAGTTGTCAAACATGGTGTCAACCGTTTTTCCACAGCATTGTCCCTAACCTTCAGGGATGTTGCTTCACCATACTTTTTCGCCAACTGCTCAGTGCGATGTCCTTGAACGAGCTTTCTGTCAGTTGTATTCTGGGCATTGGTCAACGGAGTTGCCAACAAGAATCCAATGCCGAGGAACAAAGTCTGTTTCTTGTCCATAAATTTAAGTTTAATAAGTGAAGTAAAAAACAATAGCACAAGCCCCTTTGCCTCCATGTCCTAAACAAACGGCATTCAGCTGCAAACGAAGCAATTTGTTGCAAAGATATAACAAATATTTTATATTGTGCAAATTATATGTATAAAAAGTAGGCAATTTGAAGTTTGTTATTTGACTTCTTAAATAAGCCATGAAGAATCCCTGAAGATTTGCTTTCTGACATTGTTGTTAGGGATGCCAAGCACCAGTTGGCTGCCTAATGTCCGCTTGATGGTGAGCATTCCGTAGTAGAAGAGAAGGCTTGGAAAGACCTCTGGCTTTGTTATATCCCTTGCAGAGAATGTCTCTTTGAGATTAACGATTATCTCACCCTTCTCGGCGATAGTGCGTATCACTCCTTTACGGTCGCCGTCGAGTTTGTCAAGCCGAAGGAGCTTCTTCATCTTGTTGTAGTCGGTCTTGGTATTAGGGTCTATCATTTCCTCTGGACCTTCACCACGGCTTATGTAGTTGCGCAGATAATAGAGCACCATGTCGCAGTTGAACACACGGCTTTGTGTGTTCAACGCCTCTTTGGAGAAACAATAATTGTCATACCACGGCTTCATCTCGCTTATGACAGTATCGATGTCACTGTCAGAACGTATCTTACCATGCTCTTTATAGTAAGTGAACATTTCGCGTACATCCTCAGTCGAGAAACCAAGCATCTGGTTGAATTCCTTCTTAGTGGAAATATGCCAACCTATATTGAATCCACTCGTAACATCATCGAGAGTAACGGGACTGACACCTGTAATGAAAATACGGTCGAATGTGCCCTTGAACTTCTTGAATATGTCGCGATAGAAACCTTCGGTATGTGTTATGGCCCAATACACATCCTCGCCCTGCTCATTGAGCACGGTATTGGTGAAGTTGTCGTATTCGTCGATGATAAGGTACAACATGTATCCAAGTGTATGCGCTTTCTGGCTTATTATAGCCAACTTGGCACCTGCATTTTCCATCTTATAAAATGCCACCTTTGTGTCATGAGGGTAATACTCGGCATATCTATCCATAAACTCGTTTAGGCATATGCAACAATAGGTGTTGAAGTTCTCCTCCAATTTATCTATTGTTCCGCCTACCTGAGAGAAGTCCAGATGCAGTATTTGAAATTTGCCCTGCAATGGTGTAGGATGCAAACCTATCCACAAATCGCCAAACCACTCTTGAAACTTGTCCTTTGTGCAACAGTCGTAATATGCATGGAGCATACTAAGGAAAATGCTCTTGCCAAAGCGTCTTGGGCGAATGAAGAACAAGTTGTTAGGCTCATCCTCCAACATCGGCAAGTACATCGTCTTGTCGACATAATAGTTGTTCTGCTCAATGACTTTCACAAAGTCAGACATTCCATAGGGTATTCTTTTTACTTGCTCCATAAACCACCTTCTGTTTTTATGACGATAAAGTTACTACTTATATCCGATACAAACAAGCTTTTGATTCTTTTTCATTCTTTATTTGAATAATCTGTTTGTTAAGCACTCACAAAACCATCGACAATTCCCATGCTCTAACATGCCTAATACCATTGCGGGAAGGCAACTGTAGGTCATCAAGTGACACCACTATTTTCTCATAGTTATCATCAATAACTGCTAATGGGGCATACTCTCGCTCTATAGTGCGCTCATCTATAAGCATATAAGTGGCTTGCACATAAATGGTGCGGTCATTCTTGATAGCTACGAAATCGACCTCTTTGTCCTTGATACTGCCCACATAAACATCATACCCATGACGCAACAGTTCTAAATAGACGAGATTCTCTAACTGAAAACCCGTGCCGTATCCATATCCTGCATAAAGATAATTCTTAAACGAAAGATCGTTCATGTAGTATTTACAGCTGCCCGAAAGCGTCTCCTTACCCCTTATATTATAGCGCAAAGCACGATGTGCAAGATACACCTCCTCTATATATCCCAGATATGCCGATACCGTATCATAAGATGTCTTGCGTCCTTTACTCTTGATGAAATTGGTGATATTGGTAATAGAAAGCAAATTGGAGGAGTTGTTCACAAGGTAGGCAAATAAATCCTCAAGCAACCTAACATCACGAATTGTATATCGGCGTATGATGTCCTTTAACAATACCGTATCTTTCAATCCTGAGATATAATTGCGCTTTACATCAGAAGATGGGAAATTCACCAACTCTGGATAACCACTATCAGCCATATACTGCATATAACTTTGCCTGTCGATAGATAGTTTATGAATACTTACATACTCCTCATAAGACAATGGGAAAATGCGAAACTCCACGTATCTACCAGACAGAAGTGTGGATAATTCTCCAGAGAACATTTTGGAATTAGAACCTGTTATGAATACCTCATAATCCTCTGTATAATCCTGAGATAACGAGTTTACCACGCGTTCCCAACCATCTATATCCTGCACTTCATCAATAAATATATATATGCGCCCTTCTGGTTTCAATTCTTGGCGATACAAACGTATGAATTCATCCAGATTTTTATAATTCTCAATAAAATCGAATGCCGTTAATTCACGGTTGATAAAGACAATGTTATTTCCACTTACACCATGTTGCATAAGATGCATGGCTATTTGGCGCAAAATATAACTTTTCCCCACACGTCGCTGTCCTGTAAGCACCTTCACCACTTTGCTACCTATATACTGGTCGATGCTTGCAGTATAAAGGGGACGGGGAAAACCATAATCAATGGTATTACCAAACCAAAGATTATACCTTTTTACCGATTCTATTTTTTCGTTCATACTCGAAATTTTCCACAAATGTAGTGATTTTTTCGAGTATAGACGAAAAACGCATCGTTTTTAACAAGATTTTCGAGTATAGACGAAAAACGCAGAAACTAATAAGCATTTGCAAAACAGAATTGACGAAGGATTATACATTCCGAAAGCACACGTCAATTGATTGTATAACCATTTTAATTATAGATGTTTATCAGAAGCATTTGCTGCGACTTGTAGTTTTGCACATAATTGGTACAAAATTACAAGCCGTAGCTGAACACCGCAAAAACACCAAACAATAATGTTATCACTTGCCCAATGCGTCATTTCACTTTATTGCAATACTCCTTAAACTCTGTTCTTGTCATTGCGATTCCCTTAGATGCGTTGCTGTCAAGTCCATAAGTGAAAGGAGAGGACAGCAGAGTATATTTGCCCAACTTCAAGCAGATACGGATAGGCTTGTCATAACCTCCATATTTCAAGGCTGAGCCTTTAGCTTCCGCTTTCTCTTTTGCCAACACTTCACTCATATCCTTTGCTTCCACCGAGAGCACCTGATAATATCCTTTCACAATATGGTTGTCTACAGGGGCAAAGTACTTTATCTTTTGGAAATCCACTCCTGAAAGGATTGACTTATATCCTGAGAAGAAAATATCGCTTTGACCATTAAATACCAACCCTTTTGGTGTATTAACATGACCATCTACTGATGCTATGTAGAATGTACCTTTGTTAACAGGCTCATCCGAGTATTCCAAACCCTTTTGAGGTATGCATTCCTCAAGCAACCGCTCCCGTCCATTGTCATCCTCAAGCCAGTGGCGTATCTGCCGGTGCAAGGCTTGCTCTGAACTATTGGCATCTATGACAATGCTTCCATCCTCATTGTGCTGTTCTTGGTCGGGACGCAAAGGAAAAGCACCAATACCAATCAAGCTATTCGACTGCTGATAGTAGTAGTCGCCATTCTCAGCATCAAGAGCCTCCAATGGTATGCAACCCGGAAACAGCACATAACCTGCGATAATCTCTTTCTTCAAATGTTCATGGTCGCGTCCTTCCTCGGTGTAATATATGGCATCACGATAGCGGTGCATCTGGTCAATGGCCTCAGCAGGCGGAACATCATAACGGCTGTCATATCTGCTGCCATTTTCATCAGTGTCGGCTATGCGGTATTTAGCATCAAACAGATAGGTAAACTTCATGTTGCCTTCTGTCTGCTTACTCAATCTCAGCACGATGTCCGGACGCTGCACCGTTGTCATGGTATTGGTTCCTCTAATGGCCGACTGAGATTTGCCTTTATGCACTTCGGCATTGTAGCACACACTTGCCAACTCAATACCAGCTTGATTGATGAAACTTACCGAACCACCATACACAAGTTGTGGAATAAAGTCGTTGGTAATGTCTCTGCCGTTCACCTTTGGATTGGCATTCTTGCCCAACTCGTTCATCACGTCCTGCACGATATTCTTCACCTTGATGAAGCACCATATCTCATACAGGTCGCAAATGTCCTTCACTTCCAGTTTTCGCAAGCCTTCCTCCAATTCGTAACCCTGTTGCAGTTCTACCCATTTTTCCATAATGGTCTTGTAGCCTTGTGCTTGTTTCATCACGAGGTTGTCTTGCGTAAATCCCTTGAATTGTCCTACACCACGGAAGAAGGCATTGTTCGAGAGCTGCATCAGCTCATTCTCCATATCGCTGAGCGAAGTGTCTATGCGCTTAGGGTCGTCAAGATGCAAGGCTGTCATTATGTGTTCCTTCACTACAACAAAACGGCGTGTCATCTCACGAATGGCATATTTCAAGAAACGGTTCTCAATTGTGTCATGACTCAGCGTCAGTTCCTCTGTGCGGTATAGATGGGCAGGGGTGTCTTTGTGCATCTGGTATTCGTTTTCCAAATCTCTTGGAATATACGCCATACGCTCGGCTCTCTCATATTTGGCAATGGAGCGCAACCGACGCTTTGGGCGGTCTATTATCTGACGTGCTGCCTTCATGATGTCGGCATAGCATGACTTGAATATCTGCCACCATATCAACGGATTGTTCTCACCTGCACCTTGACGCATACTGAGATAGGTATCCTTCAGAAACGATGTGCTCAGCATGGCATACTCATGCTCTATGTCAGAGATGATTGTCTTCAAGTCGGAGCGATAGTCCAACTTGTAACTCAACACCTCGGTCATAAACTTCAGTTCCTTGGTAAGCTCCTCTCCTTTCACTTTATAGGTGACACAAAAGTCGGTCATGCCCACTTGGTTGTGAAAGTTCAGCGAGCCATAGAGTTCATCACCTGTACTGATAATGGTGCTTTTGTCCTTACCGTCTGTGCGCAGATGATCGTTGATGGCAAGCGACAATTCGTCCAAGTCTTTACCTTTACCATGTACAATAAGCGGATATTCTGTATTCTCAAAGAAAACAGCTTCATGGCGAATGTCATTTCCATCCTGTGCGTTTCCGTCAAAAGAGAACCTGACATTCTGTGCTTCCGATGTGTAGCGGCACAACAACTTTGCGGCACTGTCTTGTTCGTCAGTGTCGATGCAAAGATTACGGACGGTCTCGGCTATTCTCCGCTCATGGTTAGGACAAGAAAACCTTACAAGTAGGTCCTCGTTAGTCACTTCAAAGTTGAATACACTTGCCATGCTTTTTTCGATATGAATGGTTAGTTCCAGAAGGAAACGAAATGGTCACGCTTCAATTGGCTGAGCATACTGTCTATCTTCTTAATGGAATGTAGCTTGTCTTGTTCTCCCAACTGATTTGTAATGATGTGGCGCAAAGCGGTAAGTATGTTCAAGTCACCATATTGCTTGGCTTCATCCACATTCACCTCAGCTTTGGCTATGCGTTCCTTGTCAGATTCCGAAGTCGTAATCTTCAGTTTCGATTCATCGCCCTCTATGCGTGAGAGGATTTTCATAAGCGTAAAATTATCCAATGCGTCCACACAGTTTGGCTGACCAAACTCTTTGGAAGCTTGCAAATATATCAACGCTTCGTTGGCGGCACGATAGCCAAGCTTGAAAGGAGTGCCTTCAAGCAGAGCATTAATACGCTTCAGATAGTCTATCGTGAACTTTGCATCCTCACCAAGCTCATCTATGATTTCCCTTGCTTCTATATGACGGTCAACAAGCAGAGCGTTCAAGTCGACATCACCATTTTCTTCAAATGCCTTAACAATGGCTTTAAGGTCGTCATCTGTTGTGTCGGTAAGGAAACTGTCGTAGTTCACCTCATTCATTTCTACTGACATTGCTCTGTCGAGCACCTTGCGCGAGAAAGAGAATGTTGTTTCGTCCATGTTCACTGTGCCTATTACAATGAGATTCTTGGGCAAGGTCAATCCTTTCGTTTGGAAATGTTCTTTGATTTTTAATATTTCAGAATTCGTATTGCTAGCTTTGACTTTGGGGAATAAAGTATCTATCATCATGTCACCAATGTTTATGTCTACATCATTCTCATCTTTGGTAGTACCAAACGAGTTAAATGGCTTGATGATTGGGTCGGTCATGTATTCTCCACCTTCAAAGCTGCGACTCTCAATGGCACTCAGAAACTCGGCAAAGTATTCCTCTACAGGAGCAAGGTTCATTTCATCAAGACACAAGAAGAACGGCACTTCGGGATGTTGCCATGCCTTGACGATAAACTCAATGAAAGGAGTGAACACATAATGCGGACTCGGAATGTTCGACAAATAACCGATTACGTCCATCGAGTTATGCCAATTGGGCTTCACTTGTATTAACTCAAAGTTGGCTGGCGAATGCAGCGTCCAACGGTCATTGGCAAAATCAGTTCCCTTATATCCTTCAGCTTTTTGCAGCTCTTCGGTCACAGTAGCCTGTGCCAACTTACGCACGATACGACTCTTGCCGGTACCACTGATGCCGGCAAGAAGCATGAAGGGTTTGGTGCGGAGGGGTACAAGATATTCTTTATGTCCTCTTAGAATAGCCGCATTTGTGCTTTCTTCTTTAGTATTTAACATTCTTGCTAATGATTTCAAAAATGGCAAAGGGTCTTCTATGCCAGCATATTCTGTTGGATATTCTTTTGCCAACAATGCCATAATACGCTTTGTCGCTTGAACGCAATTCTCATAATTAAAATGTTCTTTTCCTAAATAAATGTCAGAAAATACATTTATGGAATGAACTAACTCATTTGGCAAGTGTTCTTCATTTTTTGATAATGAGATTATATCTGCTATACGCTTTTCAGCTTCAAGTTTAAAGAATCTTTCATTCCCTTGTTTGTCTTTATTGCTTCCACCACAAAAAACAAAGTCATTTGGGATCAAATAGACTTGTTTACTATTACTATGTATGTCACATTTAAGCCACATTGATTGCAGCCAAAAATTGTTTGAGGACAATATTGATACATCCAAATTGACAGGATTTTTTATTGTGCAGGTTGGCGGCAACATGAAAAGTGAAGATATAATTTTGCTTGGATTTTCCAATTTCGTGCCAACACTAAGCTTCATAGAGTTACTACCTGTTCCTCGTGGCTTAATTTCATATTTACATTTGATATCGTCCAAAATAACACTAACATCCTTTCGATTTGCATCTTTATATACAAATCGAAATATACCAATATACCCATCAAGTACTGTCGGCGATGTAAGTTCATTTTTTTCATTGACAAACATGCCTCCCAAAAACGATTGTCCACCTCCACTGTTAGCATTGTAACTAAAATGAAAGTCGGCATCAGCTTTTGCATATGTCTGATACCCTGTAATCTCGGTAAAGTATGTCATAACTATATCCTTTATTTATTTGATTCTTGGAATAAAATAATACTATTGGCTATGTATTTTGCTAAAGCAGGAGGAACGGCATTACCTATTGCCAATTCCACATCTGTTTTTGCGCCAGGAAATGAAAACGTATCAGGAAAAGTCTGCAAGTATCCTCGTTCTCTTGTTGTCAATGCTCTTACTCCATCTGAAATATCCGTTTTATCAGCAGGATGTTTCTTGTAATTTTTAGGAATCGGTCGGTTGATACCTCGAATTGTTGCAGAGGGTTCATCGATTGAGAAAACGGCTCTTCGATTATAGCTTCTTGGATGCATATAATAGAATTGCGTATGCAATACATCACCTAAATAATCTCTCACTGTCATTGGAATATTAGACATATTAGCAACAAATGCATCATCAAAAAAGCCATTTTTAGCATTCAACTTTCCGATAAGAAAAAAGCGTTTTCTTTTTTGCGGAACACCACACAAACTTGCATCTATTACTCTTGTTGAAATTCCGTATCCTGCATTCATGAGTATTTCCTTTAAATGAGGCAATGTTGGGAAGCGTTCAATATTATAAACATTTTCAAATACCACCCAAATCGGTTTAACCTGTGATACGATTTCTCCAAATCTAATAGTAAGATTTGCTCTTTTACCCATTTCTCTTTTTCCTGCAATAGAATAATCTTGGCAAGGAGGACCGCCAACTATTAAATCTGGATTTAGTCCTTTAATAGTTGGGATGCAATCAGCAATGCTTAAATCTGCTTTATATATTGGATGATTGAAATTTGCTTTGTATATTTCAATGGCTGCGTCCCAATTGTCAAAAGCTCCCACGATGTCAAATCCAGCTTCCTTAAATCCTAGGGACATTCCACCGCATCCAGAAAATAAATCAACAACTCTCATCATTATATTTTTTTTCACTTTCAATATATCTTAATAAAGCCTCACCGACATATTTTGCCAAATTTACCGGAACAGCATTTCCTATCATGGTGTTCATGTCGGATTTCCCTCCGAAAAAATTAAATTCTTTGGGGAATGTTTGTATGTAACTCCTTTCCTTAGGAGTTAAATTCCGCGTTGTACTGACAGGCGCTGAATCAAGAGGATGACCTTTGTATCCACGTGGAATAGGTCTGTCAACACCACGAATTGTCATAGAAGGTTCATATATACTATATACAGCACGTCTGTTGTAGTTTGTTGGTACACGAAAATAATTTTCTATACCTAATGAATTTCCCAAATAATCAAAGATTGACATTTGTTTATCAGAGAGTTTTTTTTCTAATTCTTGTTTCAAGAAATCATCTTCTGAGTTTATTCCTCCAATAACAAACATTCGTTTCCTAATTTGCGGTACGCCACAATAAGAAGCATCCAATGTTTTCATTGTAAGTCCATATCCTGCCTTTCTAAAATTATTTATTGCCAACTGAAACGATTTTGTGTTACGGATGGCAGCAACATTTTCCATAACAAAATATTGTGGTTTGATACTGCATATTATTTCAGAATAACAAACAGAAAGGATTGCCCTCCCTTTGCTTTCATCCTGAAGTCCTGCCGTAGAGAAATCTTGACAAGGGGGGCCTCCTACTATTATATCAGGAGTGAATTTGGAAATTTCAACAATAGCTGATTTGACATCTGACAGATCTAATGGTATCACAGGATGCTGGAAATTTGCTCCATAAACATCTATTGCGGGTTTCCAATTATCAAAACCTGCAAGTACTTTGAACCCCGCCTTTTCAAGCCCTAGCGTCATGCCACCACAACCGCAAAAAAGGTCTACAACTTTGTATTTCTTCTTTGGTCTATTATCTTTAGCCGTTATTTGATTCAACTTCATTTCTATTATCTTTAATTGCGGTAATAAATCTTACCTCCTTGCGTATTTTCAATGTGTAGTTTCCGATATCTTCAATATCGAATTCACTTTAATCTTAATCAACCTTCTTTGGCAATTTGCTTGAAGTCTTTTCTATTTTCTTCTCGTTGCTTGCCACTCTGCGTTCCACCTTCTTGATATCCTCAGCAGGAGGAAGGTATTCGGGTTTTATACCTCGTTGCCCCAGCATCTGCCTTACGCTGACATTGTTCTGAACGTGTTCGGCTGTTATGTTTGGTTCACCATAAAGGTCTTTCTGCTCCACATTGTAGTTTGTCATTTCGGTTGCGAGATTCTTGGCAGCAATAGTCAGAGTAGGAAGAAAATCTGCCAACGGGCGTGTTGACTTGATGCCGAGGCGATATTTCATGTCTTCAGTGGTATGTCCACCAAACAAAGCCGTGTCACCTTTTGAGCGTATACGACCAAATCCACGGTTATCAACACCACGCTCATAAATATCGCGAGATGTATGCTGATTTATTCTTTGAATATTCATGTTATAATATTTCTTTGTTTTCTTTCTCCTCACTAAACGCCTTTATCTCGTCAGCAAGGACTTTCTGTAATTTCTCTTTCGGTACTATCAGTTGATAATCCGCCACTTATTCATTGTTTTCGGTAATCAGCTTTCGCATTTCGTCCATATCAGGCAGAGCCTTTCTTAGTTCCTCACTCATGTCTTCAGCCGTTTTATATGTGGCGACTCCCATAGGACTGTTGTAGTCACGGATAACATATTCCACGAAAGCCTTGTTGGAACTCTTGCAGAGAAGAATACCAATAGTCGGGTTCTCATGAGGTTTACGCACTTTGTCGTCAAGCACTTTCATGTACGTTTGCAACTGACCTATATAGGCAGGTTTGAATGCCCCTTTTTTCAGTTCAACCACAACCATACAGTTAAGTTCACGGTTGAGGAAAAGCAAATCGGGGAACAACTCTTCTCCGAATATCTCCAAATGATATTGGTTGCCGATATACGCAAAGTCTCGGCCAAAAGTCATGATGAACTTCTTGATGTTGCGGACAATGGCTTGTTCTATAACCTTTTCGTCTACATCCTCGGGGTTGTCAACCTCCATTTCCTCCACATTGATATAATCAAGCAGATACTCGTCCTTGAACATGCCGACTGCCTTACGAGCATCATTCACAGGCATCGTCTGCAAGAAGTTGTTTGCAGCAGTTCCTTGCTTTTGGTAAAGCCCTTCTTTTAAGCGATTGCGCAAGTCATATTTATCCCACTTGTGAAGTACGGTCTGATGAATATAGAATAACACCTCTTGAATATCTTTTGTTTTTTGTAGGATTTCCAAATGGTGTGAGAAACTAATACCAAGAAACTCCTCACGATTTATTTCAATAGCCACCGGCGACCATTTTTGAAGAGAGAAACATTCTATATCTATAGTATTTTGATTTATAGACAGTTGCAATTTGGCAGCCGATGGCTGCCAAATTAAAAATTGTTTCCAATACTCATAAAAAGTTCGCATGTTACGAATATTTCTTGCCGAAAAGCCACGTAAACCAGGAAGCTCACGGCGTAATTGTTCGCTTATGCTATCAATAATGGACATTCCCCATTTTTCTTGACGTGAGCGGTTTGATACGTAAGCACCAATACCAAAGTTAAGTGACAATTCTTCACCGGTAACCATTTTTGCAGCCCTGTATTGACTATGCAAAATTGCTTCTTTAATGACGCTTACCGCTTGCTTATATTGTTGTACAGATGGTTCCATATTAAAAGCTATTTGTTCATTTGTTCCTCACTAAACGCCTTTATCTCGTCAGCAAGGACTTTCTGTAATTTCTCTTTCGGTATTATCAACCGTAATATTCTTATAAGTTATGAGAACCCTGCTGTTTCTCTTCCACAATACGGCGACCTATATTCCAGGATGTTATTACAGCAGATTTTCCTGATGCTGCATAGGCTTCCTTTCTACCTGTTTCAATGATATTGCAAACATCATTTACAAATGAAGCCTTATCTATTATCTGCGTATCTTTCTGTATCTTATAGTACATATTGTTTTCCTAATTGTTTTCTTTATTGTATGTTGCCGTATTGAGATACGAATGTGAATGTAAAGGTAATTATAACGCATCATAATTCCACACAAACACTGCAAAATTTACGTTTATTTAGCAACTTGAGGATTATTACTTGGCTATTCATCTTTCAATAAAAACCACACTCTCAAGTAATACGTTATCAAAGCCAAAGTATAACGTTGACTTAATACAGATTTACTTTACACCGTTTTAACAATTAAAAAATGAGTGTAACAATGAAAAAAGAACGTAAA